>NZ_DASWTE010000437.1:0-10956 GCF_036402295.1 Phenylobacterium sp. | reverse complement strand
GCATCGGTCGCCTGGGTCAGCGGCCTTTCGAGGCCTGCTCTTCTCGCATGGCGGGCGCCGCGCAATCTGCTGTTTGAACGGCGGGTTTCGGCAAATGATCGTCGCCGAGCGCCGTGCAATTGGCAGGTTGCGCCTGGGCCGTGGGACTATCGTTCGAGTCAGGCAGGCGACATGGGCCCAGTCCCGGACATCGCTTCGCCAAGGACGGACGGAGGATCGCATGGGCGCCGTTGTGGGTGGTGAGGCCGCCGTTCCGCTGGGAGCCGCGCCGAGAGCGGCCAGCGACGCCAAGGCCGTGACCCGCACGCGGCTGCTCGCCATCGACGCCCTGCGCGGCCTAGTGATGCTGTTCATGCTGGTCGACCATGTGCGGGAGGTCTTCTACGCCCATCACGCGGTCACCGACCCGATGAACGCCTGGACCATCGAGCCGGCGCTGTTCTTCACCCGGGTCACGAGCCAGATCTGCGCGCCCGTCTTCGTCTTCCTGACCGGCCTGTCGGCCTATCTGTACGGCCAGTCGCACTCGAAGAAGGAGACGGCGCTCTTCCTCCTGAAGCGCGGCGCCTTCCTGATGGTTCTGGAACTCACCGTGGTGGGCTTCGCCTGGGCGGCGCAGACCTTGCCGCCGACCTTCTGGTTGCAGGTCATCTGGTGCATCGGCGTCTGCATGATCGCCCTCGCGGGCCTGATCTACCTTCCGCGCGTGTGGCAGATCGTGGTGGGCGGTGTGATCGTGGCCGGCCACAACCTGCTGGACGGCATCGTGCTGACCGCCCAGTCGCCGTTCTATGTCCCCTGGGCGATGCTGCATCAGCGCTCGGTGATCGAGCTGGGCGGCGGAATGGTCGCCAAGACCACCTATCCGGTCCTGCCGTGGATCGGCTTGATCCTGCTGGGTTATGCCATCGGTCCCTGGTTCGCGCGCGGAACCGATCCCGCGCAGCGGATGAAGCGGCTGCTGGTCGCCGGCGGGGCCCTGCTGATCGGCTTCGTCCTCATCCGCTACGCCAACATCTACGGCGACAAGCCGTGGGTCGAGACGGGCGACGCCCTGCGCACCACCATGAGCTTCCTTGCGCTCACCAAGTACCCACCGTCGCTGCTGTTCCTCATGCCGACGATCGGCCTGGGCCTGATCTTGCTGGCGCTGTTCGAGCAGATGGAGGACGCCCCCAGCATGGCCCGCCTGGGCATCTTCGGCGGCGCTCCGATGTTCTTCTACATCCTGCACCTCTACGTCCTGAAGGTGCTCTATTTCTCGGCCGTCGCCATCTGGGGCCTGAACCAGGGCAAGTACTTCGGTTTCGACAACGTCGGCCTGATCTGGCTGACTTCGCTGGTCCTGCTTGTCCCGCTGTACCTGCCGTCCGTGTGGTTTGCGCGACTCAAGCAGCGGCGCCGCGACCTGACCTGGTTGCGCTACCTGTAGGCGCGCCGGCGGGTTGGTTTCAGGGGCGCGATCCGGCCGGGATCGCGCCCCTTCTCGTTGGGCGTGAGGGACTCGGGGCGACCGTCTGAGTTGTGGGCGCAGCCTGGACTTGCGACCGGCATTTTCTGCGGTTTCCGCACCCAATACCGAACGTTCACCTGCTGCGTTGTGCCGATTTGATGACAAATTCCCGGGTGGCGGCCGGACACTCATCCTGCAAGTGAGAGTAACCGTTTGATTTGGATAAACGAAACCCACCTCCGGCGCGGCTAGAGGCGGCAGAATAATATGTCTCTTGTAGCTAGCCGCAGATCATTCTGAGGTATTGGGGGTTACAAATGCCGATCGCAAAAGCTCTTCGACTTTCCCTGCTCTCCAGCGCCGCGATCCTGGCGATCGCGCCCGCGGCCCTGGGGGCCGAGGCTGCGGAGACCACCAGCAGCGTCGAGGAAGTCGTCGTCCTCGCCCAGAGACAGCAGTATCGGGGCGACATCCCGCTCCAGGACCTGCCGCAGAGCGTCTCGGTGATCGACGCGCAGGTGCTGCAGAACGTCAACGTGACCCGGCTGGACGGCGCCCTCGACCTGGTGGCGGGCGTCGAACGGCAGAACAACTTCGGCGGCCTGTGGGACTCCTTCGCCGTCCGGGGCTTCGTCGGCGATCCGAACGTGCCCAGCGGCTACCTGGTCAACGGCTTCAATGGCGGCCGCGGGTTCGGCGGGCCGCGCGACGCCTCGAACATCGAACGCATCGAGGTCCTCAAGGGACCGGGTTCGGCCCTGTTTGGCCGCGGTGAGCCGGGTGGCACGGTCAACATCATCACCAAGAAGCCGCAGTTCACCCCCGAAGGCAGCTTCACGATCGGGGCCGGTCGCTACCAGACCTACCGGGCCGAAGGCGACTACACCGGGCCGATCAACGACATGATCGCCTTCCGCATCAACGGCGCCTACGAGAGCGCCGACAGCTTCCGCGACCACCTGTCGTCCGACAAGATCGTCGTCTCGCCGTCGGTGGTGGTGAAGTTCTCGGAGTCGACGTCCCTGAACTACGAGATGGAGATCGTGCGGCAGGACGTGCCGTTCGATCGCGGCGTCGTCGCCGTAAACGGTCAGCTCGGGGTTATCCCGAAGTCGCGCTTCCTCGGGGAACCCGGCGACGGCGACAACCGCGTCGAGGTATTGGGCCACCAGCTGCAGGTCGCCCAGAAGCTCGGCGGTGACTGGGTCGCGATGCTGGGCCTCGGCTATCGCGACACCTCGCTGAAGGGCTTCTCCTCCGACGCCGAGCTGACGGCCGGCCGCCAGCTGCTGTTCTCCACGGGCCAGTTCGTCTCGCGCCAGCGGCGATATCGCGACTACGGCGCCGAGCACCTGGTGCTGCGCGGTGAGCTGGACGGCAGTTTCAAGACCGGGTCCTTCCTCCACCATGTGCTGGTCGGCGTCGACGGCGAACGGTTCGACCTCGATCAGATCCAGAACCGCTTCCGGCCTCCCACCGTAGCCGCCAACCCGTCGCCGGCCGCGCACAACGCGGTGAACATCTTCAACCCGGTCTACGGCAACCAGCCGGTCCCGGGGGTCTTCCAGGACATGATCGAGAAGCAGAAGGCCTGGGGGGTCTACGTCCAGGACCAGATCGATCTGACCGACCAACTGAAGCTGCGCCTGGGCCTCCGCTACGACGACTTCCAGCAGCGGATCACCAACCGCCTGAACGGCGCACGCTCCGGCCAGGACGTCACCAAGTGGAGCCCGCAGGTCGGCCTGATGTTCCAGCCCACCGAGGCGCTGTCGCTGTACGCCAGCTACGGCAAGGGCTTCCGCCCGAACAGCGGCTCGGACGTCACCGGCACGCCATTCAGCCCCGAGCTCACCAAGTCATACGAGGTGGGCGCCAAGGTCCAGCTGATGGACGAGGCGCTGGTCGGCACGGTCTCGGTGTTCAAGACCGAGAAGACCAACATCATCACGGCCGACCCGGTGAACACCGGATTCTCCCTGGCGATCGGCGAAGCCGAGAGCAAGGGTTTCGAGGCCGAGCTGGACGCCAAGCTCCCCGCCGGCATCCGGGCGCGGATCTCGTACGCGTACCTCGACGCGAAGATCACCAGCGCCATCTTCGAGCCGGACTTCGGCCGGCCGGTGCCGGCGGGCTCGTCGCTCTTGGGCATCCCGAAGCACAGCGGCAACCTGCTCGTCTACAAGGACTTCGAATTCGCCGACGACCGAGGCCTGTCGGTGGGCTTCAACGTCCACCATTCGGGCCGCCGCCTGGGCGAGACGGCCACCAACTTCTATCTGCCGAGCTACACGCTGGTGAAGGTGTTCGCCTCGTACAAGCTGAACGAGCACATCCGCTTGTCGGCCGACGTGAACAACCTGTTCAACGAGACCTACTACCCGGCCTCGTTCTCGCGGCTGTGGGTCGCCCCGGGCTCGCCGCGGACGTTCACGGTGCGGGCCACCTACGAGTTCTGACCTCCGCCGGTCAGGCGACTTTGATCCGGGCCGTTGGCGGACACGCCGGCGGCCCGCGTCTGTTTCGAGGATGAGCATGGTCCCCAAGCGGCTCCTGCTGCAGGTCCACCGGTGGTCCGGCCTCGTGGCCGCGCTGCTCATCCTGCTGCAGGCCGGCACCGGGGCCCTGCTGGTCTTCCGCACCAGCCTGGCCGAGCTGGTCGACCCCGCCGGAATGACCCGCCGCTCGGCGGCCGGCGAGGCGTCCCTGAGCCAGGTCGTCGACACGGCCCGCGCGCGCTATCCCGGCTACGGCGTCGAGAAGGTCGGCTTCCCGCAGACGGCGCAGGGCGTCTACCTCGTCCACCTCCTCGATCCACGCGGCGCCGGCCGCTACGTCTCGGTCGATCCGGGAACCGGGCAGGCCCTGCGCGCCGGCGGCCTCTGGGCCTTTCCGGCCGAGGCGGTGCTGCAGGTCCACTATCGGTTGCTGGCCGGTCGCGTCGGCTTGGCGCTGGTGATGCTGTCGGGGCTCTCGCTGCTGGTCATGGCCGCGACGGGATTGAGCTACTGGTGGCCGAAGCGCGGTCGCTTGAAGAAGAGCCTGCTGGTGGACACCCGCCTGCCGGGCAAGGTGGTGCTGCGCCAGATCCACCGCACCCTCGGGGTCGCCTGCGCCGCCAGCGCGGTGTTCTCCGCGACCACAGGGCTGGTCGTGGCGGGCGAGTTCATGCTCACGCCTGGACCGCTGGTCCCGCTCGCCGCGTCCGCCGAACCTGTGCGCGGAGACGTGGATGGGGCGCTCGCGCAGGCGCGGACCGTCTATCCGGGGCGTGCGATCCGCGACGTGCGCCTGCGGCAGGCCGGCGCGCTCGACGTCTTCTTCTGGGCGCCGGAGGCGAGCCCGCATGCCGTGCATCGCGTGCGCGTGGACCTGGCGGCGGAGCGCGTCCGCGACGTGACGCCCGCCGCACGCGCCGGGGCGCTCTGGATGACGATCCTGCCGATCCACTCCGGCGACATCTTCGGACGAGCCGGATCGCTCGTGATCCTGCTGGGGGCGCTGGGGCTCGTAACCCTGGCGGCGACCGGACCCATCGTCTGGCTGCTCTCCCGGCGGCGTCAGTAGCCGCGGTCACGGTCGATCAGGCCCACCAGCGGCTCGCCGCGCTGGTGGCGGCGCAGGTTCTCGAGCATTACGGGCGCGGCGGTATCCGGCTGGGTCATGCTGGCCACATGGGGCGTGAGCACGATCCGCGGATGGCGCCAGAAGGGATGCTCGGCCGGCAGCGGCTCAGGATCGGTCACGTCGAGGATCGCGCGGGAAAGCTGGCCGGACTCCAGCGCCGCGAGCAGAGCTGCCTGGTCCAGGTGACCGCCGCGACCGGCGTTGATGACCGCCGCGCCCGGGGGCAGGGCGGCGAAGACCTCCGCGCCGAGGATCCCGCGCGTGGCGTCGGTGAGCGGCAGGAGACAGACCAGCATGTCGGCGCCCGCGAGGAACGGCGCCAGACCCTCGGCGCCCGCGAAGCCCTCCACCCCCGCGATCGCCCGTTCCGAGCGGTTCCAGCCCCGCAGGCGGAACCCGAACGTGGCGAGGCGGGCGAGCACGGCCTGGCCCAGGACACCGAGGCCCATGACGCCGACACATCGGGCCGAGGCCGCCCGGACCTCGATCGGCGCCCAGGCGCCGCGGGCCTGCCGCTCCTGATAGTCGAAGAGGTCGCGGTGCAGGGCCAGCACCGCCATGGTCACGTACTCGACCATGCCGTTGATGATCCCGGGCTCGACCATCCGCACGACGGGGATATGCGGCGGGATGGCCGCAAAGTCGACGTGGTCGACGCCGGCTCCGGACGAGAACAGGACCTTCAGGTTGGGCAGCGCGGCCAGCAGCTCGGGCGGCGCCTGCCAGGCGACGAGGTACTCCACGTCGGCCAGGTCGCCGTGGTCGGGCCAGACGCGGAAGTCCACGTCCGGCGCGTGGCGGGCGAAGTGGCTCGCCCAGGCGCGTCCGCGCGCCGCATCCGACCGGTAGAGGACGCTCGTCATCTGGGTCCGCCTCCTGCTCAGCCTATTGTCGGACGTCCGTCTGCAGCGGCGGCGCCGTAGAGCGGACGCGAGAAGCAGATTCTACGGTCAGAGGCCGTCGGGCCGCGGCCTTCGTGCGGCGGCGGCCTCTCTGGCGAGCTCTCCTCACGAGGGGAGACCTCGGCCCGGAGCGCTCGCGGCAGGGCGGCGCCCTATGCCGAGCCGCCGCGGCAGAATGCGCGTTTGTGCGCCCCTGCGCGGCGCAATCGGAGCCATGTGTCGGCGCCGCCATGCGCTACTGATTGCGATGGAGCGCCCCAGAACGCCGTGCGACGTGGGGCCGGACACGAAGATGCAAGAGGCGCCAATGAGCGGGTTCCGACCGAAG
The DNA here is from genome assembly GCF_036402295.1 of Phenylobacterium sp. Classification (GTDB taxonomy): domain Bacteria; phylum Pseudomonadota; class Alphaproteobacteria; order Caulobacterales; family Caulobacteraceae; genus Phenylobacterium. The sequence goes on along the minus strand of NZ_DASWTE010000437.1, from coordinate 4,646 downwards.
TACATCACCTTCGACTGCTACGGCACCCTGACCAACTTCCAGATGTCGCCGATGGCGCGGAAGCTGTTCCCTGACCGGGTGACGCCCGAGCAGATGGACGAGTTCTGCGACGACTTCCGCGGCTATCGCCTGGACGAGGTGCTGGGCGACTGGAAGCCGTACCGCGACGTGGTGCGCAATTCGGTGGCGCGCACGTGCAAGCGCTGGGGCGTGGAGTTCCGGGAGTCGGACGCCGAAGAGATCTATGCGGCGGTGCCGACCTGGGGGCCGCACCCTGACGTGACCGAGCCGTTGAGCCGCGTGGGCAAGGAAATCCCGCTGGTGATCCTGTCCAATGCAGACAACGCCCAGATCCACCAGAACGTCGAGCTGTTGGGCGCGCCGTTCGCCCACGTCTTCACCGCTGAGGACGCCAACGCCTACAAGCCCCGCCTGCGGGCCTTCGAATACATGCTGGACCAGCTGGGCGTCGGCCCGGAAGACTGCATGCACGTCTCATCCAGCTTCCGCTACGACCAGATGTCGGCCTACGACCTCGGCATAGGCGCCCGCGTGTTCGTGGCGCGTGGACACGAACCCGCCCTGCCGCACTACGCGACCCACCAGATCAAGGACATCGGCGGGCTGCCGGCGCTCGTCGGTCTCTGAGGGTTATGCCGCGATGAAGCTGACCCCGTACTGGCTCGACACCGCGCCGACCTTCACCGGAGCCGCTCAGGGCCCGGTCGAAGGCCGGGCGGACGTGGTCGTGGTCGGCGGCGGCTTCACCGGGTTGTCCGCGGCGCAGGCGTTGGCCAGACGCGGCGCGGCTGTGACAGTGCTGGAAGCGGAACGGGTCTGCGGTGCGGCTTCGGGGCGCAACGGCGGTCATTGCAACAATGGCCTTGCCCACGACTACGCGACCCTCGCCCAGAACATCGGGGCCGAAAGGGCGCGCACGTACTACCGCGCCCATACGGACGCCGTGGACGCGGTCGAGCGGCTGGTCCGGGACGAGTCCATCGACTGCGGCTTCCACCGGCCCGGCCGCATGAAGCTGGCCGCCAAGCCGGACCATTTCGAGAAGATCGCCCGGGCGTACGAAACGCTGCGCGCCGAGGGCGTCGATCAGGACGTGTCGCTCGTGCCACCCGAGCGCATCCGCCAGGAGGTCGGGTCCGACGCCTTCCATGGCGGGATGATCCAGACCCGCAGCGCGCAATTCCACGTGGGCCGGTTTGGGGTCGGACTGGCGGAGGCGGCGGCTCGGGCGGGTGCGCGCGTCCACGAGCAGGCGGCGGTGACCGGACTCCAGCGCCCTGTGGGCGGCCGTTGGCGCGTGACCTCTGCGAAAGGCGTCGTCGAGGCGGATCAGGTGTTCGTCGCCACGGGGGCGACGGCGCAGGGGCCCTTCGGCTGGATCCGGCGGCGGATCGTGCCAGTGGGCAGCTTCATCGTGGTCACCGAACCCTTGGGCGGCGACATGCTGGACCGGCTGATCCCCAACCGCCGCAACTACGTCACCAGCAAGAACATCGGGAACTACTTCCGCCCGACGCCCGACGGCCGGCTGCTGTTCGGCGGCCGCGCCCGGTTCGCCGTGTCCAACCCGCGTGAGGACGCCAAGAGCGGCCGGGTGCTGCAGGCGGCCCTGGCCGACATTTTCCCCGAGCTGTCCGGCGTGCGGATCGACTACTGCTGGGGCGGCCTCGTCGACATGACCGCCGACCGGCTGCCGCGTGCGGGCGAGCGCGACGGCCTGTTCTACGCCATGGGCTACAGCGGCCATGGCGTGCAGATGTCGGTGGGCACGGGACAGCGGATGGCCCGGGCCATGGAAGGCTGCGCCGAGGCCAATCCCTGGCGCGAGCTCAGCTGGCCGGCGATCCCAGGCCATTTCGGCAAGCCGTGGTTCCTGCCGTTCGTCGGGGCCTACTATCGCCTGCAGGACAGGTTGCACTGATGCGCGACGCGACCGCCCTCGACGCGCTGACGCGCCGCGGCCTGATCGGCGCCGCGGGCGGGGCGCTGATCCTGCCCGAGCCGGCGTTCGCCCAGCCGCGGCGGGGCGGGCGCATCCGGGTGGCCACCATGTCGAGCTCCACCGCCGACACCCTTGACCCGGCCAAGGGCGCGCTCTCCACCGACTACGCGCGCCACTACATGCTCTACAGCGGGCTCACCCAGCTCGACGCGCGGCTGACGCCCCGGCTTGCCCTGGCCGAGTCGTTCGAGACGCGCGACCGGATCTGCTGGCGCATCCGGTTGAAGAAGGGCGTGCAGTTCCACGACGGGCGCACCCTGACCGCCGCCGACGTCGTCTACTCCCTGATGCGCCACAAGGACCCGCGGGTCGGGTCCAAGGTGAAGACCGTCGCGGCCCAGATCGCCGAGGCGCGGGCGATCGGGACCGACGAGCTCGAGGTGCGGCTCGTGAGCCCCAACGCCGACCTGCCGACGATCCTGGCGACCTCGCATTTCCTGATCGTCCGGGACGGGACCACCGACTTCCGGACCGCGGTCGGAACCGGGCCGTACCGGCTGAAGGTCTTCAGGCCGGGCGTGCGCACGATCGTCACGCGTAATCCCAACTACTGGAAGCCGGGCCGACCCTACCTGGACGAGATCGAACTGATCGGCATCCCGGACGAGGTCAGCCGGGTGAACGCACTGCTCTCGGGCGACGTGCAGCTGATCAACGCGGTCAATCCGCGGTCCACCAAGCGCATCCGCGCGTCGGCCCGCCATGCCATCCTGGAGACCAAGGCCGGCCTCTTCACCGACCTCGTGGTGCGCCAGGATCGCCCGCCCACCGGCAACGCCGACTTCACCATGGCCATGAAGCTGCTGATGGACCGGGAGCTGATCCGACGCGCCCTGTTCCGCGGCTACGCCACCATCGCCAATGACCAGCCGATCGCGCCCAGCCACCCATACTATCTGCCGGGCCTGCCGCAGCGCGGCTACGACCCGGACCGGGCGCGCTTCCTTCTCAAGCGGTCGGGCCTGCTGGGCGTCCGCCTACCGGTCTACGCCTCGCCGGCCGCCGAGGGCTCAGTGGACATGGCGTCCATCCTGCAGGAAGCGGCCTCGAAGATCGGCCTGCGGCTGGCCGTGAACCGCGTGCCGGCCGACGGCTACTGGTCGACCCACTGGATGAAGCACCCATTGACCTTTGGGAACACCAACCCGCGCCCGACGGCCGACCTGATGTTCAGCCTGTTCTACAAGTCGGACGCCGACTGGAACGAGTCCGGCTGGAAGAACAGCCGGTTCGACCAGCTGCTGCTGGCCGCGCGCGCCGAGGCGGACGAGGCGAAGCGCAAGCAGATGTACGGCGACATGCAGATGCTGGTGCACGAGAAGGGCGGCGTTGCGATCCCCGTGTTCATCAGCAACCTCGACGCCTACGACCGGCGCGTGAAGGGCTTCGGTTCGATCCCGGTCGGCGGCCTAATGGGCTACGCCTTCGCCGAACACGTCTGGCTGGAGGGCTGAGCGGATGGCCCTGACCCTCGCCCTGATCCTTCGCCGGCTCGGCGCCGCGGTCCTGACGCTGCTGCTGGTGTCGCTGGTGGTCTTCACCATCTCGTCCCTGCTGCCGGGCGACGCGGCGCAGGAGACGCTGGGCCAGAGCGCCACGCCCGAGGCCGTCGCGGCGCTGCGCGAGCAGCTGGGCCTGAACCAGCCGGCGCCCGAGCGCTATGTCCGCTGGCTGGGCGGGCTGGTCACCGGCGATCCCGGCCGCTCCATGGCCAACGACCTGCCGGTGCGCGAGCTGATCGGGGCGCGCCTGCCCAAGTCGCTGCTGCTGGCCGGCCTGACGGCGGCGGTGTCGGTGCCGTTGGCGCTGGCCATCGGCATCCTGTCGGCCATGTTCCGCGGCTCACTGCTGGACCGCGCGCTGAACGTGGCGACGCTGTCGATGGTGGCGGTGCCCGAGTTCCTGGTGGCCACCATCGCCGTGCTGATCTTTGCGGTGAAGTTGCGCTGGCTCCCCTCGCTCACTCTGGTCCCGGAGGAGGCGACGCTGGGCGAGATGCTCCGCGCCTACGCCCTGCCGGTGATGACGCTCTGCTTCGTGATCGTCGCCCAGATGGCGCGGATGACGCGGGCGGCGGTGATCGACCAACTGAGCCAGCCCTACGTGGAGATGGCCGTGCTGAAGGGCGTGGGCCCGATCCGCGTGGCCCTGACGCACGCGCTGCCCAACGCCATCGGCCCGATTGTCAATGCGGTGGCGCTCAGCCTGTCCTACCTGCTGGGCGGGGCGATCATCGTGGAGACCATCTTCAACTACCCAGGCGTCGCCAGCCTGATGGTGGACGCGGTCACCAGCCGCGACATGCCGCTCTTGCAGGCGTGCGCGATGATCTTCTGCAGCGCCTACTTGATGCTGGTGCTGATCGCCGACGTCTGCGCCATCCTGGCCAATCCGAGGCTCCGGCGCTGATGACCGACGCCGTCGCCCCTGTCGCCCCAACGGTCCGGCCCTCGGCGGCCGTCCGCGCCGCGCGGTTCTGGACCTCGCTGCCGATTTCAGGCCGCGTCGGACTGGCGCTCGTTGTCTTCTGGGTCGCGGCCGCCATCTTCGGGCCGTTCCTGGCGCCCTACGAAGTCGGGGCGATCGTCGCGCCGGACGTGTTCGAGGGCTCCAGCGCCGCCCA
>NZ_DASWTE010000436.1:0-1589 GCF_036402295.1 Phenylobacterium sp. | reverse complement strand
GCCGCCGGCCGGCTGCGTGGCGAAATCGCCGGCGTCATGACCGAGAATGGCCTTGTGGACGCCGACGGCTGCATTCGCGCCGAGACCACCCCGGAGGGGCTGGCGGGGCTGAAGCCGGCGTTCCGGCCCGACGGCACGGTGACGGCGGGCACGTCCTCGCCCCTCACCGACGGGGCGTCGGCGACGCTGATCACCTCGGCGGCCTACGCCGCGGCGCACGGGCTCGAGCCGTTGGCCCGGATCCGGGCCGTGGCCACGGCGGGCTGCCCGCCCGAGATCATGGGGATGGGCCCCGTCCCGGCCACGCGCAAGGCGCTGGCCCGGGCCGGCCTCACCATCAACGACATCGACATCGTCGAGATCAACGAGGCGTTCGGCAGCCAGGCGGTGGCCTGCCTCCGCGAGCTGAACATCCCGCTGGAGAAGGTCAACCTCGACGGCGGCGGCATCGCCATCGGCCACCCGCTGGGCGCCACCGGCGCCCGGATCACCGGCAAGGCGGCCCAGCTCCTCAAGCGCGAGGGCAAGCGCTTCGCCCTGTCCACCCAGTGCATCGGCGGCGGCCAGGGCGTCGCCACGATCCTGGAAGCCGCATGACCGCGGCGGAGCCCGACCTGCTGCGGGTCGAGCGGCCGCTGGCCGGCGTCGCCGTGGTGACCCTGAACCGGCCGGACGCCATGAACGCGCTCTCGAGGGCGCTGCGCCAGGCGTTGCACGCGGCGCTGGCGAGCCTGGACGCCGATCCCGAGGTCAAGGCGATCGTCCTGACCGGCGCGGGCGAGCGCGCCTTCACGGCCGGTCTGGACCTGAAGGAACTGTCCTCCGATCCGCTCGGCATGGGCGCCGCCAACGCCGTCGATCCGGCCGAGAACCCGGTCCGCGCCGTGCTGGCCTGCTCCAAACCCGTGGTGGGCGCGATCAACGGCGTCGCGATCACGGGTGGCTTCGAGCTCGCGCTCGCCTGCGACGTGCTCGTCTGCTCCACCAGCGCGCGCTTCGCCGACACCCACGCCCGGGTCGGCATCACGCCCGGCTGGGGCCTGTCGCAGAAGCTCTCGCGCTGCATCGGGCCCTACCGCGCCAAGGAGCTGTCGCTGACCGGCAACTTCCTCTCGGCCCAGCAGGCCTACGAATGGGGCCTGGTCAACCGCGTGGTCCCGCCGGACGAGCTCATGCCCGTCGCTCTGGCTCTGGCGCAGCAGATGGCGGACGTCGAGCTCGACCTGCTCGTCGTCTACAAGGCCCTGATCGACGACGGCTACGCGCTGGCGTTCGGCGAAGGTCTCGGCCTGGAGCACCGGCGCTCCACCGCTCACAACGCCCGGGTCACCCCGGAGATGGTCGCGGCGCGACGCGCCGCCGTGCAGGCGCGCGGACGCAGCTTCGCGCTGGCCGACCCGGCCGCCGACCGGCCAGCCCGATGAGCGCCCGTCTCGCGGTCGCGGCCACCGGGACCGCATGGGCGGCCGCGGGATCGGGGCGCGCACGATGACCTGGCAGCGCGTCGTGATCGTCGGCGCGGGACATGCCGGGGGAACGGCGGCGGCGCTGCTTCGGCAGTACGGTCACGAGCGGCCGATCACGCTGAT
>NZ_DASWTE010000435.1:0-3605 GCF_036402295.1 Phenylobacterium sp. | reverse complement strand
CGGCGTCGCAAAAGGATCAGGAAAAGATCAGGCGCGCGGCCACGACGGCGCGTGGGGCGGCGGGCCACAACGCGGCGTTCCTCTCGCAACGGAGCCTCCCCATGCCGACCAAACCCCTGCTCATCCTGCTCGCCGCCGCCGTGACCAGCCACGCCCAGGCCGCCACTGAGCGCCATCTCATCGCGTCGGTCAGGGTCCCGCTCGCGGACCTCGGCGTCTCTGCCGAGCCCGACGCGGCGCAGGCGCTGGGCCGGATCCGGGACGCGGCCTACCTCGCGTGCGGCGGCGACGCGAAGCGCCATCGCACCTACGAGGAGGCGCCGCGCCACACGGTCAGGGTATTCCGCGAGTGCCGCGAGGACGCCCTGCTGCGGGCGGTCTACGGGGCCCGCGCCCCGGCGCTGGACCGCGCACACGCCACGCGCGCGCCGGACGACCGTTGACGGGATGGAGCCATGGGGCTTCCCTGCCCGTTCTCGAGTTCGGCGGGGCGGCAGGAGAGATCTCGATGACCAAGCTTACTCTATTGGTGGCGACCCTAGCGGCCGGGGCCTTTGCGGGGTCTGCGCTCGCGCAGGAGGGCGGCCGGCCGCTCTCGGCGCACATGACCGGCCCGGCCGAGAAGCCCAGCGCCGGCGATCCCGACGGCGCGGGCCACGCCACGTTCCGTGTGAACGTCGGCCAGAACCAGGTCTGCTACGAGCTGTCGGTGGAGAAGATCGGGGCGGCGACGGCGGCCCACATCCACAAGGCGCCGACGACTGAGGCCGGGCCGCCCGTCGTCATGCTGAAGGCGCCGGGCGCCGACGGCAAGGTCAAGGACTGCGCGACCGCCGACCAGGCCGTGGTGAAGGACATCCTGCAGAACCCCGACGCCTACTACATCAACGTCCACAACGCCGAGTTCCCGGCGGGCGCGGTGCGCGGCCAGCTGTCGAAGTAGCGGACGCTTCCTAGGTCTTCGGCGCCGCCTTCGCGGGCGGCGTCGGCTTCGGGGCCGTCTTGGCCGCGGGGGCCTTGCCGGCGGGCGCTTTGGCAGTCTTCACCGGCGGGACGAACGCTGTAGGCGGCGTCGCCGGCGGGTCCCACGAGCCCATGAGGCTGATCACCACCTTGGCGACCGACTCCGCCGAGACGATCGCGCCGCCGCCACCGCCCTCGCAGACGACGCGATGCGCGGCGTAGGTGTCGGACGCCTCCTCGGCCGGCCCCCACTCTGGATTCGGATTGACCTTGCTGACCAGCTGCGCGCCCGAGCGCGAGAAGGCCGAGAACTCCCGCCAGCGGGTGCGGTTCAGGCCGCAGTCGTACTCCGAGAGCGTGCGCACATAGCCCGGCGTCGGCGGGTTGCCGGTGAGGATGTTGCGCTGGACGCGCACGGCCCAGGCCCGGCGCACCGCACCGCCCTCGCCGATCCTCTCGATACCCTCGGGATCCATCACGGTCCAGGCGTCGGGGCCGGACTGGACGACATAGAAGCTGCGTGCCTCGGCCGCGCCGGCGAGCGCCAGCGCTGCGGCTGCGGAAGTCCCGAGGATGGCCAGGCGGACGTTCACGGCCGCCACCTTAGCCTGGGGTCGTTCACGGCGCCTACCGGGTTTCAGGCGAGCGCCGCGGCGCGGCGGCGACGCAGCATGGCCCCCGCGGCCCCGAAGCCCATGATCATCAGCGCCCACGCGGCCGGTTCCGGCACGGCGACCGAGGTCCCGGGGGGATCGATCACGGGCGGCAGCGGGGCCGGCCCGGTTGAGTACAGGCGGACGCCCGAGAACGAGCCGTATTGCACGGTGAAGGTGTCCAGGTTCACGCCCGCGTCGAAGCGGTAGAAGGCGGTGACGCCGCCCGGAGTGCCGGGGCTTGGGCTGTCCGCGCCGTTGCCGAAGTGCAGGCCGATCCAGGTCGCGCCGTTCAGCGCCGTCTGGAAATCGACGGTCGAACTCGACAGGTTGAACTGCGGTTCGACGAGCTGGCCGTTCCAGTTGGCGAGGCCGATCGCGGCCAGACCGCTGGCCTGGGCCGAGAGGTCGGAGCTGTTGTCGCTGAGCAAGTTGCCCTCGAAGAAGCCGCTGCAGGCCGACGCCCCGACCGACAGGTCGGCCAGCGTGCAGAGCGGCAGGGTCGCGGCGGGGGTGGGCGTGGAGGCGCCGCCGGCCGGCTTGTCGTCCTTCTTCGCCAGCGCGGGCGTCGGCGCGAGGACCACGGCCGACACGGTCAACGCCAGGGCCAGCGCCATCAGGGACGGCCCTGCGGCCACGGTCTTGGCCGACACGGCCACGGATTTCGACAAGGCTTCGCCTCCGGTTTTTCGAACGGGGAGGATCGTTGAACTTCGTTACGAAGCCGTGCGCTCGCCGTTGGGTGCGGGGCGATATAGGGGCCGAAACACCACCTGGCCGTGCGACAAACACAACCCTTGCAGACCCCTATTACCCGTTCTGGGGCGCGCATGGTTAAGCGGCGTCAGGACTTCCGCCCGGCGGCGCGCCGCCGAATTTGACGCATCGGAGCCCGCGCATCGGCGTAAGCTGGCGCCTCGGCCCCGACTGAGGAGTTTCGCATGTACGACGCGTCTGCGGTGGCGGTCCGCCCGGCCCTCTGTTGCCGCAGCGACGGTGCGGCCGAGCCGATCCAGCGGAACACCCCGGTCGAGGCCCCGGTCGGCCTCAGCTACGGCGGCCGGCCGCATACGGTGCTGATGGCGACGCCCGACGACCTGGCGGACCTCGCGCGCGGCTTTACGGTGACCGAGGGTGTGGCGGCGCCCGAGGAGATCGCGGATATCCGGATCGAGGAACGGGAGGAAGGCTGGCTGGCGGACGTCACCTTGCGCGGCGACGTGCGCGCCCGTGCCCGTCCCCGGACCCTGGAGGGCCGCTCCAGCTGTGGCCTCTGCGGCGTGCAGCGCCTGAAGGACGTCGTGCGGCCGCTGCCCCCGGTCGAGAGCGCGGCGACGTTCTCGCTGAGCGCTGTGCGCAGCGCCCTGGAATCGCTGGAGGCGCGCCAGGACCTGGGCCGCCTCACCCGCGCAACCCACGCCGCCGCCTTCGCCGACGCGGCGGGCGAGATCCGCCTCGTGCGCGAGGACGTCGGGCGGCACAACGCCCTGGACAAGCTGGCGGGCGCCCTGTTCGCCACCGGCCAGCCGGTCGACCAAGGCTTCGTCGTGGTGACCAGCCGTTGCTCGTTCGAGATGGTTGAGAAGGCCGTCCGGATGGGCGCGCCGATGATCGTCGCGGTTTCGGCGCCGACCGACCTGGCGGTGCGCCGGGCCGAGACGGCGGGGCTGACGCTGGTGGCCCTGGCGCGCGCCGACGCCCAGCTGGTGTTCGCCGGCGGCGAGCGGCTCACCGGCCAGGCGGCCTGACCGTGGCCGCCCGCAAGTCCCCTGCCCCGCCCTACGCGCCGGCCGCCGGCGGCTGGGGTTCGCTGAAGGCCGTTGGCGAGGTGCTGGTCGACCAGCACGTCGTCGTCGAGGGCGGCCGCACGCTGCTGCACGCCAACCAGCCCGACGGCTTCGACTGCCCGGGCTGCGCCTGGCCCGACCCGAAGCACACCTCGTCGTTCGAGTTCTGCGAGAACGGGGCGAAGGCGGTGGCCTGGGAGGC
>NZ_DASWTE010000434.1:0-10931 GCF_036402295.1 Phenylobacterium sp. | reverse complement strand
TGGCGAGCTTCGCCAGGAAGACGTCGGCTTCGTCGATCTCGGGCGGGGGGCCGGACATGCGGGCAGTGGAACACGGCCCTACGTCAGAAACGGACGTAAGGCGCCATTTCCATCTCAACTTTCTTTGTCATCCCGGTTTTCGCCGTGAGGCCAAAACCGGGATGACACCCATGGATGTGGCTCAGCGCCAGACTGCGCCCGAGGCAGACGCCAGCTGTGGGGCGTCGTCGGCGTCGGTGGTTTCGGACAGTTTCCGCCAGGCGTGCAGCTCGGCGCGCAGACGGTCGATCTTGTCGTCGATCATGGCGACGGCGTCGGACCCCGCGGCGAAGCGGAGCGGCGGCCGGTCGTGGTCTGCGAGCTCGACCAGCGCCAGCCCGAGTTTCGCGGGATCGCCGGCCTGGCTGTGGTTGCGGCTGTCCCAGAAGGCCCGGAGCTGGGCGGAGGCTTCCGCGTAGTCGTCGACGCGGCGCGAGCCGTACTGGACCGAGGTCTCGTCCAGGAAGTCGGTGCGGAAGAAGCCGGGCTCCACGACGGTGACGTGGATGCCGAACGGCGCCACCTCAGCCGCCAGCGACTCCGAGAAGCCCTCCACGGCGAACTTAGTCGCGCAGTAGAGCGTCCCGGCCGGCCCGCCGACCAACCCGCCGACCGACGAGATGTTGAAGATGCGGCCGGAGCGACGCTGGCGCATGAACGGCAGCACCGCGCGGGTGACGTTCATCAGGCCGAACAGGTTGGTGTCGTACTGGGCGCGCGCCTCGGCGTCGGTGGTCTCCTCGAAGAAGCCGAGGTTGCCGTAGCCGGCGTTGTTCACCAGCACGTCGATGCGGCCGAACATGGCGACGGCGGCGTTCACGGCCGCCCCGACCTGGGCGTCGTGCGTGACGTCGAGCGCCAGGGTGAGGACCCGCTCGCTGTCGGGGCCGAACGCCCGCTCCAGCGCTTCGTGGCGGCGGCCGGTGGCGACGACGCAGTCGCCCGCGGCCAGGGCGGCCTTGGCGATCGCCGCGCCGATGCCGCGGGTTGCGCCAGTGATGAACCAGATCTTGCTCATGGGGAGGTCTCCGATTGGGGAGCCTCCTTAAACAGCGCACGGCCGCTCCGGTGGTAGCGCGATGCTGGCAGCCTCTTGTACGATCCTATCAATCGAGGCGCTGTCGCTTGTGCCGGCATCCTGTACAGGCTTGGGATTGCGCATGGACCAGCTGCACGAACTTCGCACGCTCGTCGAACGGCACGGGCAGGAGGGCACGGTGGAGACGCCGCTGTCCGGCCTCACCATCTACCGCGCCTCCAGCCCGACCGAGCCCGTGCCGATCGTCTACGAGCCGCTCGCCTGCCTGATCCTGGGCGGGGCCAAGCGAACGGTGCTGGGCGACCGCGTGTTCCGGGTGGCCGGCGGCGACTACCTGACCGTCTCGATGGACCTGCCGGTGAGCGGACAGGTGATCGAGGCGCCCTACACCGCCGTCAGCCTGGCGCTGGACCTCAGCGTGATCGCCGGCCTGATGATGGCCGCGCCCGCCGCGGCGCCGTCGCGCGGCGCGCCGGCGCTGGAGGTGCACAGGGCCGGGCCCGACCTGCTGGATCCGTGGTTGCGGCTGGCGAGGCTGCTCGACCGCCCGCAGGACGCGCCGGTGCTGGCGCCAATGATCCAGCGCGAGGTGTTCTGGCGGCTGCTGCAGGGCCCCAGCGGGCCGATGGTCCGGCAGATCGCGCTGGCCGACAGCCGGCTGTCGCAAGTGAGCCGGGCGATCACCTGGCTTCGGGCCAACTACGCGGAACCGGTGCGGGTCGAGCGACTGGCGGACCTGGCAGGGATGAGCCCGGCGTCTTTCCACCGCCACTTCAAGGCGGCGACGGCGATGAGCCCGCTGCAGTACCAGAAGCAGATTCGCCTGCAGCAGGCGCGCACGCGGCTGCTGGCTCAGCCGGGCGACGTGGCGGGCGTGGGGTTCAGCGTCGGCTACGACAGCCCCAGCCAGTTCAGCCGCGAGTACGCCCGCCTGTTCGGCGCGCCGCCCGGGCGCGACGCTGCGCGGCTCCGGGATGCGCCGGAGATCGCCCAGGCGGTGGCCTGAACTCAGGCGGACGCCAGCGCAATGGCCTCGATAGGCTCGAGGGCAGGCTCCGGCAGGTGGACTCGACGACAGATCGCAGAGATGTGAGCGGACGGCGCCTGCGCACCTCTGCGTTGTGCGCCTGAGAGCTACGACCGCCCCCAGCTCTTTGGAGGCGCCCTGCCCCGCTGGGCAAAGTAAATTTCCGCCGACGTAAGGTTGTCACCTCCGCGCAATGCAATCGTAAACCGCACGAGATTGGTCGCCCTACAGTCTAGCTTTGACCCGATACTTCTTAATGACCGCGAATTGCCGCGCGACAGCTCAGTACATAACGATCTTTGTTTCGAGGAGAGGCGGGCGCCAACCAATGGGAGGCAGCCATGGCCAGGTCGAAGTTCACGAACGGCAACGACAACGTCACGCTCACCGCGAAGAAGGGTGAGCTCGCCAACGCCTTGGCGGGCGACGACACCGTCACCGGCGCACTCGGCGCTGATACGATCCAGGGCGGCGAAGGCAACGACCTTCTGAAAGGCGGCGGCGGCAACGACAGGGTCCTGGGCGAGGCCGGCGACGACACGCTCCAGGGCGACGCCGGCAGCAACGTGCTGCAGGGCGGCAACGGCGAAGACACCGTCGACTACAGCTGGTACGGCACGGCCCAGCCGATCTACATCAACCTCGCGGCCGGCTACGCGGTCGACCAGGTCGGGCTGAACGGCAATGCGCCACCTCCCGGATCGGGACAGACCTTCAGCGACTCGATCACCGGGGTGGAGAACGCGATCGGCGGCCTGAATACGCCGAACTTCATCGTAGGCGACATCGCCGACAACGAGCTGACCGGCGGCAACGGCGCGGACACGATCGTGACCGGCGGGGGCAGCGACACGGTCAACAGCGGAGCGGGCGACGACTACCTGGTCGCGACGAACGGCCCGCTCGGCAGCCCCGAACTGTTCAGTGGCGACGGGGAAGACGCCTTCGTCTTCCAACCCGGAGGACCTGGGTTCGTCAGCACCGACTATGATGACGCCGAAGATCAGCTGTTGATCTATCTCGGTGGCTACGATGACGCCGACTTCGAGATCGACGACTTCGGTGGCGACATCTTCCTCCGGATCGAATTCATCGACGGCGGTGTCGTCGTTGAAGACGTCCTGATCGATGTTCCGGACGACCTCACCAGCGCAGGCGCGACATTCCTGCCCGGCTACTTCATCTGAGCCACGCCGAGGCTATCCGGCCTTGGCGAAGTAGATCTCGGCGGGCCCCGGGAAGGTGCGGTTCCTGACGTCGTCGGCGTAGGCGGCGACGGCCTTGACGATCTCGCCGCGGATGTCGCCGTAGCGGCGGACGAACTTCGGCGTCCAGTCGAACAGGCCCAGCATGTCGTCGGTGACGAGGATCTGGCCGTCGCAGCCGGCCGAGGCGCCGATGCCGATGGTGGGCACCTCGATGGCCTCGGTGATCTCGCGGGCCAGGCCCTCGGCCACGCCCTCGACGACCACGGCGAAAGCGCCCGCCTCGGTGGCGGCGCGGGCCTCGTCCAGGATGCGGCGCCGCTCGTGGTCGGCCTTGCCCTTGGCCTTGAAGCCCCCCTCGACCATCACGGCCTGGGGACGGAGGCCCACGTGGCCCATCACCGGGATGCCGCGGCGGACCATGTACTCGATGTTCTCGGCGACGGTGGGGCCGGCCTCGACCTTCACCGCGTTGCAGCCCGTCTCCTTCATGACCCGGGCGGCATTGGCGTAGGCCACCTCGGCCGAGCCCTCGTACGAACCGAACGGCAGGTCGACGACGACCATCGCGCGGCGCGACCCGCGCATCACCGCCTGGCCGTGCAGGATCATCATGTCGAGGGTGACGCCCACCGTGTTCGGAAGGCCGTGGACGACCATGCCCACGCTGTCGCCCACCAGCAGCAGGTCGCAATGTTCGTCCAACAGCTCGGCCATCGGGGCTGTGTAGGCGGTGAGGCAGACGATGGGCGTCTTGCCCTTGCGCGCCGCGATATCCGGCGCGGTGACGCGCCGGACGGCCTCCTGCCGATGGCTGGACATCAGATCTCCTCGATCATCCGCGACACGACGAACCCCATGGCGAGCACCGCCATGCCAACCGCCACCCACAGGCCATAGCCTCCGGAAAGCGCCGAAACCATGTCCGTCGTGGGGGTCACGCGCGCGATCCCCTGGCCGACGAGCCGGGCCGAGTGCTCGGCCGTCTCGACGCGCTCGAAGAGGTTGGACATGAAGAGCTGGCTGGCGCCGATGATGCCGCCGGCGAGGCCAGCCGCCCCGATCAGCCAACGGCGGAGGTTCCAACCCCGGTCCAGCCTGCGCTCGATGCGCTCGGCGAAGGCCTTGGCGTCGGGCAGGTCGGGCGCTTCCCCGAAAAGGCGCTCCAGGCGGCGTTCGAAATCGACTTCAGCCATTGCCACGCCTCCCTTCAAGAACCGCACTGTCCGCCGGCGCCAGTCGCGCTCGGAGTTTCTCCAGACCACGTTTGACATGGGATTTGACCGTTCCAAGCGGCAGGTTCAAGGCCTCCGCCGCTTCCCCGTGGGAGAGACCCGCGCCGTAGCACATGGAAACGCAGAGCCGCTCGGCCGCGGAAAGGAGCTTGAGCGCCTCGTCCAGGTCGATGCGGTGGTCGGCGTCGCCGACGGCGGTGTCGGCCTCCTCGTCGTTCGTCCCTTCCGCCGCGAGGGCGGTGAGCCGCTTTTCGCGCTGCAGGCGGCGCAGGTACTGCCTGGCCGCGATACGCTTCACCCATCCCGCGAAGGTCCCTTCCCCCCGGAATTCCGTGATCCGCTCGAACGCCGCCAGGAGCGCGTCCTGGGCGACATCGTCCGCTTCGGCCGCCTGGGCGCCCATCCGGCGCAGGAGGCCACGAACGGCGGAGCCATGACGACGCACCAGCTCCCCGAAGGCGCGCCGCTCGCCGGCCGCAGCATAGGAGCAGAGCTCCACGTCATGCAGGCTGGCGAAACTCGAGATCGTTGCGCCCGACATGGGCATCTTCCCCCGATCGTCGAATTAAGGCTTGGCCTTGTTGAGCAGGCCGAGCGCGATGAACGCCAGGCCGATGAAGGTGGGGAACGCCGCCAGCCCCAGCATGGGGTAGAGCGCGTCCGGCCACTCGAAGCTGAAGGCCAGGCCGAAGGCCGCGAATCCGACGCCGACGCCCAGCCAGACGATGCCGGTGCGCAGGTCACGCTGCGGCGACGGCGGCAGGCCCGGGTGGCGGACGTTGCTCGACATCGCCTCGATGACCTCGGTGGGCAGGGGCTGGCCCTTCTCGATGGCGACGCGCAGCGTCTCGGCCATCTTCTGGCGCTCCATGCTCTTGAAGTAGCGCGGTGCAATCGCGATCGCGGCGATCATCGCGAACAACGAGAGCGGGATCAGGATCTCCACTTGTATTCTCCTCTCCAGGTCCAGAGGGGGCGGTTTTCAGCCCCTGTTCTGATGGTAAGAGACCTGGGCGCCCCTCACCGGATGCAGACGACCGGATGAAACCTTAGTCATGATTCCGGACGCCGCCGGGGACGAGCCGGCCGTCGAGCACGGCCACGGCGGTCGCGGCCAGCGTCAGGCAGCCTACCACCGGGACCAGGCCCTGGGAGAGCGTGGTGAGCAGCGGCGAGAGCGCGGGCCACAGCGCCCAGAGCTCCGGCCGCCCTTCACCCACGAGTCGCCGCGGACCGGGGCGTCGGATGCAGACCTAGTCGGAAAGTTGCGCGTAGGTCTCGGGCCTGAAGCCGACGGTGAGCTTGCCGTCCTTGGCCAGCACCGGTCGCTTGATCATCGACGGGTTGGCCAGCATCAGCGCGATGGCCTTGCCCTCATCGATCCCCTGCTTGTCGGCGTCGGGCAGCTTCTTGAAGGTGGTCCCGGCGCGGTTCAGCAGCACCTCCCAGCCCAGCTGGCGCACCCAGCCCTCCAGGGTGGCGCGGTCGAGGCCGGCCTTCTTGTAGTCGTGGAAATCGTAGGCGACGCCGTGCTGATCGAGCCAGGTCCAGGCCTTCTTCATCGTGTCGCAGTTCTTGATGCCGTAGAGCACAGCCGCCATCGTGGCCTCCGCATGTCGAAGATCGAGCTCCCCAAGGACACCCGCGACGCCCTGACCAGGGCCCTGTCGCGCTATCTCAAGGACGAGCTCGACGTGGAGGTGACGGGATTCGACGCCCAGTTCCTCCTCGACTTCATCATCGAGACGATGGGCCCCCACGTCTACAACCAGGGCCTCGCCGACGCCCAGGCGCTGCTCAGCAAGAAGCTGGACGAGTTCGGCGAGAGCATCTGGTCGCTGGAGAAGCCGGCCAAGCTGGCGCGGTGAGCGCGGCGCCGGCCGAGGCGCGGACGTAGCTGCCGCGGCGGTTGGTGCGGCGGTCCGCGATCACGCGTGACGCATCGTCGGGCGCGTGCGTAGCATGCGCGCTATGGGGGTGGCTTCCACAACGGGCGGGAACGGCGCGGGCGTGCGGCCATGGCTGGTCCTGCTCGGCGTCGCCGTGAGCCTGGTCGCGCCGATTCTGGCGTTCGGGCCGCCCCAGACGGACTCGGCCTGGTACAACCACCTCTGGACGCTCGAGATCGCCGAGGAACTCGCTCGCGGCGATCCCTATCCGCGCTGGCTGTCCGGCAGCTTCGAGGGCCTGGGCAGTCCGACCTTCTATTTCTATCCGCCGCTGGCGTTCCTGGTCAGCGGAGGCCTCGACTTCGTGGGGTTAAGCACCAACGCCGCGATCGGGGTCACGGCGCTAGTGTTCCTTGCCGCGTCCGGCGCGGGCATGTTCACCTGGCTGCGGTTCCGCCGGGCGCCGCATCCGCTGCTGGGCGCCGGCCTCTACATGGCCGCGCCCTACCACCTGTTCGATCTCTATCAGCGCGGCGCGCTGGCCGAGTTCGCCGCGTTGGCCTGGCTGCCGCTCATCGCGCTGGGCATCGAGGCCCTGCCGCGACGTTGGGCGGTCCCCCTGCTGGCGACCGCGACCGCTGGGCTTCTGCTCACCCACCTTCCGATGGCGCTGCTTGCGGGCGTCTTCCTCATCGCCCCCGCCAGCGTCGCGGCCGTGTGGCGCAACCGCGGCGCCCTGCTACCCGGCCTCTTCGCGGGGGCGCTGGGGGTCGGGGCCGCGGCCTTCTACCTCCTGCCGGCGCTGACGCTCCAGGGGCACATCTCAGAACATCTGCTGTGGGAGCCTCACTTCCGGCCACAGGTCTGGTTCTTCTGGAAGCCGTTCCCGGCGGAGCTGGCTTTCCTGCCGGTGCTGGCTGTCGTGCTTGCGATCTGCGCCGTGCGACGGACCGCCTTCTGGGGCCTCATCGCAGCGGGTTCGGCGGCCGCGGCCGTCGGCGTGATCCCCTCGATCTGGGATATCCCTCTGCTGGCGAAGGCGCAGTTTCCGTGGCGCCTGTTGGGCGTCGCGGAGTTCGCGGCCATCACCGCGCTTGCCGAGGCCTCCTCACGCCGACGCCGGGCGGGCGCCGTCGCGCTGGCGCTCTTCACCGCGCTCCTCGCCGTGCTGAACTTCGCGCCGCGGTTCCTGGTCCCGCCCGACACGCCGGCGCTCCATGCATCTCGTTTCGACGCTCCCGAGTACCTGCCGCGAGACTTCCGGCCGCAAGGGCTCGACCGAACCGCCCGGAAGCTGGACCTCAGCGCCTATCGTGACCTGCCCGCAGGGCCCGCGATCACGGTGGAGCAGCCGGCCCGTGTCGTGCTGCGTCAGACCGCGTTCCCGATCTGGCGCGTGACGCGCGACGGACAAGCCGTGGCGAACCGCGGTCCCCTCATCACGTTCGATGCATCACCAGGCGTCTACCGGGTCGAGCGCGTCATGTTGTGGCAGGAGCAGGTGGGCGCGCTGGTCAGCGTCCTCGCGCTGATGCTGCTGTTGGTCACCACTGCGTGGTCGTTCGCGAGGCGCAGCGCGGCGACGGATGGCGGGGCGGACGCCCGAAGCTAGAGTGGAGGAGACGCGGCATGGATCGGTTCACCGGCGGCTGCCTGTGCGGCGAGGTCCGGCTCGTGGCGACGGGACGGCCGTACCGGGTCGGCGTTTGTCACTGCCTCGACTGCCGCAAGCATCATGGGGCGCTGTTCCATGCGTCCGCGGTGTTCCCGCAGGAAGCGGTGACGATCGAGGGCGAGACCCGCGACTACGGCGGGCGGCGCTTCTGTCCCCGCTGCGGCTCGTCCGTCTTTGGGCGCACCGCGGACGAAATCGAAGTGAACCTGGGATCCCTGGACGCCCCCGACCAGCTGACGCCGACCTACGAGCTCTGGACGGTCCGCCGCGAGGCGTGGCTGCCGCCGTTTCCGGTCGCCCGCCGCTACGACCGCGATCGCGAGGCCACCGGACGCTCCGAGCCCTAGCTAACCCTCCAGCGCCCGGATCATATCCACCCGCGGCGCATGCCGGCCGCCGTCGAACGGGGCGGCCAGGAAGGCGTCCACGATGTCGAGCGCGAGGCCTTCGCCCACCACGCGCGCGCCGATCGACAGCATGTTGGCGTCGTTGTGCTGGCGGATCATGCGGGCGGAGAACGTGTCGGAGCAGACGCCGCAACGGATGCCCTTGACCTTGTTGGCCGCCATCATGATGCCCTGGCCGGTTCCGCAGAGGATGACGCCGAGCCGGCAGTCGCCGGAGGCGACGAGCCGCGCCGCCGCTTCGCCGTGCTTCGGATAGGGCGTACTCTCCGGCGTCGTCGGTCCGATGTCGACCACCACCCAGCCCTGCGCCGCGATGTGCGCCGCGATGGCCTGGCGGAGCGGAATCGCGGTGTGGTCGCTGGAGAGAACGACGCGGTTGCTAGCCGTCATGGGCCCTACTCCCACTCGATTATCAATAGAAACACTAAGGACTTGAAACCGCGATAGATCTGAATTCACAGAGATTTGAGTTACCGCCAGGCATACCGTCAGAATCTTTCGCTGGCGGATTGATGATGTGACCCACATCAGCAATCGGGGACTATCAACAACCCGCCGATCCCTACCGACGCACTGAGCGATCGCCGTCTTTTACACTGCGATTGAGCAGCCTGGCCATATGCAGTGCGTCCTCTTCAGACATGTGCTGCTGCGGGGTCGAGGCGATGATCGCCGTCTCCCCGGTCCAGATGTCGATCACCTTGAAGCGTTCCGTCTCGGGCCGAACGACGAACCGGTCGACGCGCTTGCGGCCGGCCTCCATCGCGTCCCAGACACGACGGTTCGCAGGATCCCGGCGCCAGGCGAAGAACGCCTGCAGCTGGTCGGTGTCGATGCTCGTGCGGCTGAGCTTGGCCACCCACTCGGTGGCGGCGGCCCGTCTTTCGCGCTCCAGGTCGCCGTCTTCGCTCATAGCGGCCATCTTCAGAAAACGCCCAGTCGTCGGTCCCGTTGATACGAGCCCGGCGACCCCGGACGTCCGAACGCTAATCTCGCGGCCCGACCCCGCCAAGGCGCGCCGGAGTCTTCCACCGCGAAGGCTGGGGACAACCGGCAGACCGCCGCTGTCCGCCGCGATGCAGGGACGGCGCGACCCTTTCCCAAAGCGCAGCTTTGACACAGACCCAGAATGCATGAACAACATGTGACAAGTTGAGGTTGTTCTATTGGCGTCCATGGATGTCTTGCGTGATCAGGATGCAGCGACGCGAAAGGCGACCCTTGCCCGCATCCTGAAGGATCGAGATCGATGAGGCAGCTACAGCGCCTGGGGGCCTGAAATGGCGGGATTGACGCGCCGGACGCTCACGGCGAGCATCGTCTCACTAATTGGCCCGCCGGCTTTCGCCCGAGGTGGCCAAGTAAAGATCCCCTTCGCGCTCACCCACAATGTCCCTTCGACGGCGGGAACCGTGAACGGGCGGGCGGCTGGCCCGCTCCTGATCAGCACCGGTCACGCCTGGGTGACGTTCGAGCGCCAGATCCTGCAGAACGCCGGAGCGGTTGAAGCGGGCGCAAGTTGGGCCGACACGGCGCTGGGACGGCGACAGGCCAGCTTCTACGGAACCGACCGCATCGTACTGGACGGGCGCCTGACGCTGAACGACTACTACGTGGCGAGCCTTCCGCCAGGGACCGCGGACCCAGACTTTCAAGGCGTGGTGGGCGGCCTATTCGGCCGCCGCGCCGCGATGTTCGACTTTGACGCGCGCACCCTGATGATCGGACGAAGAAGCCAGTTCACCACAGAGGGCTTCCGACCGCTCCGCTCGCTCGGCGGGCCGCCGGCCCGAGTTTCGGAGACAAGTACATTTAGCCGCTGGGGGCCTGTGACCCATGTGGCGTTTGAATGGAATGCCCTTTTCGATCGCCGCCCAATCGTGAAGGCCGTGCTTGACGGCCGGGAGCTTCGACTTCTGCTCGATACGGGGTTTGGTGGTGCGGTGCTGCTCTACGGAGAGGGGCGCCAGAAGGCGGCGCCCGACGGGCAGGCTTGGCTGTTCGGAGAGGGACCGGCGACAAGGATCGAAAGAGCATCCCAACTTGAACTCGGCGGTATCCGCCTCAAAGATCCCGTGGTCGAGTACGTCCAGGACGGCGTCCAGCCGCACCATTCGGCCAAGACGATCGATGGTATCGTCGGCATGGAGGTCCTGCGGCGGACGCAGCTCCTTCTTGATCTCGGACGCGAGGAGGTCATGCTCAAGCCGAACGCCGCGCTGAATGACCCGTTTGACTACAACCGCTCGGGAATGAGTCTGACAAAGGTCGGCCGCGACATCCTCGTTGCAAGGGTCACCTCTGGAGCGCCCGCCTGGCGAGCCGGGTTGCGCCCGGGCGACAAACTCGTCCGTTGGGACGGCGCGGCCAGCCTTCGCGGGCTGAGCCAACGGTTCAGCCGACCGCCTGGCGCCA
>NZ_DASWTE010000433.1:0-2436 GCF_036402295.1 Phenylobacterium sp. | reverse complement strand
TGGCCGCCGACCTGCTGGCCTTCGCAGGCGTGCTGAAGGGGAACGGCTCATGAGCGCGCCGCTGAAGATCGGCTTCATCGCCCTGAACGACGCCGCGGTGCTGATCGCCGCCCACGCCCGCGGCCTGTTCGCCGCCGAGGGTCTGGAGGTGGAGCTGGTGCGCGAGGTGTCGTGGGCGACCATCCGCGACAAGGTCAACGTGGGCGCGCTGGACGGGGCGCACATGCTGGCGCCGCTGGCGCTGGCCACAAGCGTGGGGGCGGCCGGGGCGCAGCCCGCGCCGCTGGTCGCGCCGTTCGCCCTGGCGCTGAACGGGCCGGCGATCACGCTGTCGTCGCGGCTGGCGCTGGGACCGGGCAAGGACGCCGCCGCCCTGGCGCGCCTGGTCGCCCGGCGGCAGGACGAGGGGGCTTCGCCCATCACGCTGGCGGTCGTGTTCCCGTTCTCGACGCACGCCTACCTGCTGCGCGACTGGCTGGCCCGCTCGGGGGTCGATCCCGAGCGCGACATCCGCCTGACCATCGCGCCGCCCGCGCGGATGACCGAGCTCCTGGTCGAGGGCGTGGTCGAGGGCTTCTGCGTCACCGAGCCGTGGGACAGCGCCGCGGTGGCCGCGGGCGCCGGGCGGATCGCGGTGCGCGGGTCCGAGATCTGGCCGCGGACGCCGGACAAGGTGGTGGGCTTCCGCGAGGCCTGGGCGGCCGAGCACCCGCAGGCGCTGCAGGCCCTGGTGCGGGCGATGATCAGGGCGGCGGCCTGGGTGGACGATCCGGCCAACCGCGCCGAGCTCGTCGCCCTGCTCAGCCAGCCGCAGCACGTGGGCGCGCCGGCGCCGGTGATCGACGCCTCGCTGGTGGACATGGTCTTCCACGCCGACGGGGCCAACGCCCCGCAGCCGCTGCACGCCGAGTGGCTGCTACGCCAGATGCAGCGCTGGGGTCATGTGGGCCGCGAGCTGGACGTGGCGGGCGTGGCCAGGCGCGTCTACCGCAGCGATCTCTATAGCGAGGCGCTCGCTGCGCTGGGGCGCACGCCCACGCCCGCGTTGGAGGTGCTGAATGGGTTCGAGGCGCCGAAATAGCAGGCATCGCCCTGCACAGCGGCGCCTGTTTTTTGCACTGCAGCATAAGCAGGGGCAGCTGCCGGCCTTTCCGCCCATGACAGGCGTCGCGGTCCCGGCCATGTTCGACTCACGGCCCAGGACAACGGCGTTCGCGGCTTCCGGACCGGCTCGAGGACGAGCCCTCCACCCCTTGGCGACGCCGCCGTCACTCCAGCATGTCGGGCCTTCTCCCAATGGTCAGCCGTTCGTTCCTGAAGTCCGGGCACACGCCCACGCTTCTGTCCTCGTTCCTCTACTTCGACCTCAGCTTCATGACCTGGGTGATCCTCGGGCCGCTGGGCGTCGCCATCGCCAAGGACTTTGGCCTGACGCCCGCGCAGAAGGGCTTCATGGTCGCCGTGCCGGTGCTGTCGGGCGCGATCCTGCGGCTGGGCGCGGGCCTGATGGTCGACCACATCGGGCCGAAGAAGACCGGGCTGATCGGACAACTGATCGTGCTCGCCGGCCTGGCGGCCGCCTGGATGCTGGGCGTGAACAGCTACGACCAGGTGCTGGCGCTGGGCGTGGTGCTGGGCGTCGCGGGCGCCTCGTTCGCCGTGGCGCTGCCGCTGGCCTCGCGCTGGTATCCGCCGGAGCACCAGGGCCTGGCGCTCGGCATCGCCGGCGCCGGCAATTCGGGCACGGCGCTGGCGGCGCTGTTCGCGCCGGGCCTCGCGCAGATCTTCGGCTGGCAGAACGTCATCGGCCTGGCCGCCCTGCCGCTGGCCGTCGCCTTCGTGGTCTATCTGGTCTTCGCCAAGGACGCCCCGAACCAGCCGCCGCCGAAGAAGCTGTCGGAATACGCCAGCGTGCTGGCGACCCGCGACGCCTGGTGGCTGATGGGGCTCTATGCGGTGACCTTCGGCGGCTTCGTGGGCCTGTCGTCGTCGCTCACGATCTACTTCAACGCCGAGTACGGCATGCCGGCCGTGACGGCGGGCTTCTTCACCGCGGCCTGCGTCTTCGCGGGCTCGTTCATCCGGCCGGTGGGCGGCGCCGTCGCCGACCGGGTCGGCGGCGTGCGCACGCTGTCGGTGGTCTACGTCCTGGCCGGCCTCGGCATCGCGCTGGCCAGCTTCCACTACGCCAACGCCTGGGTGGCGCTGGGCCTGATGATGTTCACGATGATGGCGCTGGGCGCCGGCAACGGGGCGGTGTTCCAGCTCGCGCCGCAGCGCTTCGGCAAGGAGATCGGCGTCGTCACCGGCCTGGTGGGCATGACCGGCGGGATCGGGGGCTTCTACCTGGCGTCCAGCATGGGCTGGGCCAAGCAGGTCACCGGTTCGTACCAGGCCGGGCTGCTGGCCTTCGCCGGCCTGGCGCTGCTGGCCCTG
>NZ_DASWTE010000432.1:0-7704 GCF_036402295.1 Phenylobacterium sp. | reverse complement strand
GCTCATCACCGGCTTCACGAAGCAGGGGTAGCCGGTGGTCTCGCCGGCGGCCTTGGCGAGCTCGGCCTCGGTGGAGGCGAAGGCGTAGGCGCTGGTGGGCAGCCCCAGCTCCTCGGCGGCCAGCCGGCGGATGCCCTCGCGGTTCATGGTGAGCTGCGCGGCGCGGGCCGTCGGGATCACGGTGGCCAGGCCGTCGGCCTCGATGCGGGCCAGCTCGTCGGTGGCGATGGCCTCGATCTCGGGGACGATGAGATGCGGCCGCTCCTGCTCGACGAGGGCGCGGAGGGCCTTGGCGTCGGTCATGGCGATCACGTGGCCGCGGTGCGCCACCTGCTGGGCGGGCGCGTCGGCGTAGCGGTCGACGGCGATCACCTCGCAGCCGAGGCGCTGCAGCTCGATCACCACCTCCTTGCCGAGCTCGCCCGAGCCCAGGAGCATGACCTTGACGGCGGTGGGCGAAAGGGGCGTGCCGAGGCGCATGTCGGTGGGTCCTAGAGCTTGGCCTTCGCGGCGGCGGCCACGGCTTCCGGCGTGATGCCGAAGTGGGCGTAGAGGGCCTTGTCGGTGCCGCTGCCGCCGAAGCCGGTCATGCCGACGAAGGCGCCGTCGGTTCCGATGAAGCGGTCCCAGCCCTGGCGGACGCCGGCCTCGACGGCCACGCGGACCTCGGTCTCACCGATCAGGGTCTCCTGGTAGTCGGTGGGCTGGGCCTCGAAGAGCTCGAAGCTGGGCACCGAGACGACTCGGGCGCCGATGTTGTCGGCCTCCAGCAGGTCGCGGGCGGCGAGCGCCACCGGGACTTCCGTGCCCGAGGCGAAGATGGTGACCTGGGCGGGCCTGCTCGCGCCGATCAGCTGGTAGGCGCCGCGGGCGCAGAGGTTCTCGCCGGCCGTGTCGCGCACGCCGGCGGTCTTCTGGCGGCTGAGCGCCAGGACCGACGGGGTCTTCTTCGACTCCAGAGCCAGCTTCCAGCACTCGGCGGTCTCCACCGCGTCGGCGGGGCGGAAGACGTTGAGGTTGGGCATGGCGCGCAGGGAGGCGAGGTGCTCGACCGGCTGGTGGGTCGGGCCGTCTTCGCCGAGGCCGATGGAGTCGTGGGTGCCGACGAAGATGGTGCGCACGCCCATCAGCGCCGAGAGGCGGATCGCGGGTCGGGCGTAGTCGCTGAACACCAGGAAGGTGCCGCCGTACGGGATGACGCCGCCGTGCAGGGCCAGGCCGTTCATGGCCGCGGCCATGCCGAACTCGCGCACGCCGTAGTTCACGTAGCGGCCGTCGTAGTGGGGCGCATCGAAGATGGCGGTGTTCTTGACGAAGGTGTTGTTCGAGCCGGTGAGGTCGGCCGAGCCGCCCACCATGTCCGGGATCGCACCGAAGATCTGCTCCAGCACGGCGCCCGAGTGGACGCGGGTGGCGGCGGCGGGCTTCTCGGCGGCGGCCTTGGCGATGAAGGCGTCCAGGGCCTCGAAGGCGTGGCGGGGCAGGTCGCCGGCGATGGCGCGCTCGAACTCGTCCTTGTGCGGCGAGACGGCGAGGCGGGCTTCCCAGGCCTTGCGGGCCTTGGCGCCCTTGCGGCCGGCGGCGCGCCAGGGCTTCAGGGCCGCGTCCGGCACCACGAAGGGCTCGTAGGGCCAGTCGAGCGCCACGCGGGTGGCGGCGACCTCGTCCTTGCCGAGCGCGGCGCCGTGGACCTTGTGGGTGCCGCCCATGTTGGGTGCGCCCCTGCCGATGACGGTCTTGCAGGCGATCAGGGACGGACGATCCTGCTTGGTCGCCCAGGCCAGCGCGCGGCGGATCTGGCCTTCGTCGTGGCCGTCGATGCGCTTGGTGGCCCAGCCGGCCGCCTTGAAGCGGGCGAGCTGGTCGGTCGCGTCGGAGAGGCCGACGCGGCCGTCGATGGTGATGTCGTTGTCGTCCCAGAGGACGGTGAGCTTGGCGAGCTTGAGGCGGCCGGCGAGGCTGATCGCCTCGTGGCTCACGCCCTCCATCAGGCAGCCGTCGCCGGCCACCACCCAGGTGCGGTGGTCGACCAGGTCGTCGCCGAAGCGAGCGGCGAGCTTGCGCTCGGCCATGGCCATGCCGACGGCGGTAGCCAGGCCCTGGCCCAGCGGCCCGGTGGTGGTCTCGACGCCGGGGGTGTGGCCGTACTCCGGGTGGCCCGGCGTGTTGGAGCCGAGTTTGCGGAAGTCTCGCAGGCTCTGCATCGGCACGCCCTTCACGCCGGTGAGATGCAGCAGGCTGTAGAGCAGCATCGAGCCGTGGCCGGCCGAGAGCACGAAGCGGTCGCGGTCGGCCCAGTCGGGACGGGCGGCCTCGTACTTCAGGAACTTCGTCCAGAGCACCGTCGCGACGTCGGCCATGCCCATCGGCATGCCGGGGTGCCCGCAGGCGGCCTGCTCGACGGCGTCCAGCGAGAGAATGCGGATGGCGTTGGCCATGAGCTGGGTGGGCGCGGGCATGGGCGGCTTCTAAGTCTCTCGCGGCGAGGAATTGCGGGCCGCCTCGCACGCGATGGCGCGGGGGTCAAGAAATGGCCCCAGCATTTCGTGAGACTCACTGGCGCAGGTATACCTGCCCAGATCCCTTTTTTAGGCGGGCGGCTTCGGAGTGATCGCATGAACCCTGGCGAAAGCGCCCTGGACCTGGCGGCCAAGCGGCTGGAGAACGCGCTTCACGTGCTGGAGCAGCGGCTGGCCCAGCGGCTGAAGGCGGCGACCGACGACGCCGGCGGCCTTTTCGACCACGACCGATCGATGCTGGCGGCCGAGCTGGACGCGGCGCGGGCGCGGGAACGTGAGCTGGAAGAGGCGGGGGCGCAGGCGTCGGCGGCGCTGGGACGAGCGATCCAGGAGATCCGCGCGGCCCTGAACGGCCAGGCGCAGGAGGCGTAAGGACGATGGCGCAGATCAATGTCGAGGTGAACGGCCGCCCCTACGCGGTCGGCTGCGAGGACGGGCAGGAGCAGCACCTGCAGGAGCTGGCCAAGGTGTTCGACCACCAGGTGCGGCAGGTGAGCCAGGACATGGGGCAGCTCGGCGACACGCGGCTGTTCCTGATGGGTGCGCTCTTGCTGGCCGACGAACTGACCGACGCGAAGAACCGGCTGGCGTCGATGCAGGTGGAGATGGCCCGGCTGCAATCGGACCGCGCGCGGCTGGAGACCAAGGCGGTCAGCGCCCTGGAGACCGCGGCCAGCAAGATCGAGAAGCTGGCGGCCGCGGGGGCGTAGCTCTCGCCAACCCCAGCGTTGTCATCCCGGCCGAAGGCCAAAGACCGACCGGGACCCATTGAGCTCGGCGCCAGTGGTACTGACGGCAGCGTCGACGCCACGCCTTTCCACGACCTCAGAGTCCATGGGTCCCGGTCTTCGCCTGCGGCGAAACCGGGATGACAACGCTGCGGTTGGCGCTCAGGCGCGCTGCCGCCGCATTCTCCCCACCAGCTTCCCCATCGCCGGGACCAGCTCGCGTTCCTCGGCGCGGCGGTAGTCGTGGTCGGCGGGCAACGCTTCCACGAGCCTCCGGTGGGCGATCCCGAGGTTGTGGTAGGGCAGGCGCGGCATCAGGTGGTGCAGGGCGTGGTAGCGCAGGCCCACGGGCGCCCAGAGGAACGGCAGGAGCGCCGGGGGCGGCACGTTCACCGAGTCCAGGAACTGGTCGAGCGGGGCCATCACCTCGCCGTCGTTGTCCCAGCGGTGGGCGACGGCGGTGCGGAGCTGGTTGAGGAAGGTCATCAGGCTGAAGACCGCCGCGGCGGTCACGAGCACGCGCAGCGGCAGGACGCCCGCGACCGTGAGGCCCACGACGGTCCAGCACCACAGCCAGGCGCCGATCTCCTGGGCGAGCCAGGGGGCGCTGTTGGCGCGGTCGAAGTCCTCGCGGGAGAAGTGGGTGTTGATCACCATGCCCGAGGCCTTGGCGATGGCGAACCGGCGCGCGGCGGGGACGAGGAAGCCCAGCGGGGCCAGGACGCCGAAGCGAAGCAGCGTCCCGACCGGCGCGAGGAAGGCGATCCCGAGGAAGACGCCGAGCTCGTGCAGCGGCCGGCGCGCCAGCGGGTGGTACTCGGGGTCGCGGACGGTGCCGTAGCGGTCCTTGGCGTGGTGCAGGATGTGCACGCCCTCGTACAGCAGAGACGGCGTGAGCCAGGGAACGCCGATGAGTACGTTCCACGCGAAGTGGAAGCCGGGCACGTCGTCACGGCGCAGGTGGGTCAGCTCGTGGATGAAGCTGATGCCGCGGTAGAGGGCCAGCACGCAGACGGCGCCGGCCACGAGCGCCCAGGCCGGCGAGGCGGCCGTGGCGGCGATCCAGAAGCTGAGCCAGGTGACCGCCGCGGTGACAGTGAGGTCCAGCCAGTAGGTCTTCGCATCGGCCTGCGTCAGGTCGCGGGCGATGTCGTTGGCCTGGCGGGCGAGGCTTTGTCCGGCGATGTCCCGGCCGCGTATGTCCGTATGTGCGTTCAAGGGGCCCGATGTAAGCCGCGCAAGGTCTTCGCCCAAGCCCGAATGCGCGAGATGCAGCGCTACTACGCGTACACCGCCCGCTCGAAGGTCTCGAAGGTGGCGAGCATGGCGGGGTCGGCGAAGGGGAGGAACTGGGCGCAGAGCATGCCGGCCACGCCGCTGGCGGGATCCGCCCAATAGTAGCAGTTGGCGAGGCCGCCCCAGGCGAGGCTGCCGGCGCGGCGCAGGCCCGGGACGTCGGCCTCGTTGCGCACGAACCCCAGCGTGTGGGTCTTGGCCACGCCGGGCATCGGCCGGAAGTCGCGGCTGAGCGGCGGGACGGCGGTGACGAGCTCGCCGGGCGCGCCTGCGACCGGCTGGGCCGCGCGCAGGTGGGCGAGCGCCTGCGGGCCCAGGACGCCGCCGCCGTCGTCCGCCAGCACGGCGCGCAGGAACTTCAGGTAGTCGGGGGCGGTAGAATAGAGCCCGCCGCCGCCGTGCAGGATGGGGTTGGAGGGGAAGCGGTCGGCGACGGCGAAGCCGCCGGTCTCGTCGCGGCGGTGCATGCCGGCGAGGCGACCGGCGCGGGCGTCGGGGTCGAAGGCGGTGTCGGTCATGCCGAGCGGGCGCAGGATATGGGCGTCGACGTAGTCCGGCAGGGTTTGGCCCGAAGCGGCCTCGACCAGCCAGCCGGCGGCGTCGATGCCGATACCGTACTGCCAGCCCTCGTCCGGCTCGAAGGTCAGCACCGGGCCGCCGGCCGCCAGGCTCTCGAACAGGCTGCCCCCGACGGCGGCGTAGTAGCGGGCGAGGTCGGCGCTGAAGAAGTCGTAGGCCAGCCCCGAGGTGTGGGTGAGCAGGGATCGGAGCGTGATCGGCCGGCGCGCGGCCCGTGTCCTGGGCGCGCCCGAGGCGTCGAAGCCCTCCAGCACCTTGAGCGAGGCCAGCATCGGGAGGCGCTCGCCCACCGGCGCGTCGAGGTCGAGCACGCCGCGCTCGACCAGCTGCAGCGCCGCCGCCGAGGTGATCGCCTTGGTGCAGGAGGCGATCCAGAAGACGTCGTCGGCCGCCATCGGGGTCGGGTCGGCCACGCCGCGGACGCCGGCGGCGTAGCGGCTGTCGGAGCCGTCGGCGTGCGCGACCGCCGCGGTGAGCCCGGGCGCGACGCCCTTCTCGATCGCCTCGTCCAGGATGGCCTGAATGTACCGCGACGCCATGCTTCCCCCGCCGTGCTTGAGACTACCGCCCCGAGCGCCTACCTTAGACCCCGGCGGGTCCTGCTGCGGCTCTCGTCGAAGGCGACATATTCCAGCGACCTTAATTCACTCATAGGGAGCTGTCCCTGCCTCGGACCGTGGTCTTGGGCACACGGCGCCCACCTGGTCTATCCAGGTCGAGGGAATGAAACAGTCCTTCACGGTGTCCGCGGCGCCGCCACCCTTCCTCCGCCCGCCGGAGCTTCCCCCTTGTCCGACAAGACGGCCCTCCGCGCCCAGCTCCGCAGCCTGAGGCGACGGCTGGCGGCCGAGAATCCGGAGGCGGACCGCGAGGCCGCCAACCGCTGGCCGCAGGGGCGCTTCGACCACGCCAAGGTGTTCGGGCTCTACCATCCCGCCGGCTCGGAGCTGGATCCGACGCCGCTGCGCGCGCGGCTGCCGGCCGGGCACGTGGCGCTGCCGGTGGCGACCTCGCGGCAGGGGGCGCTGGTGTTCCGCCTGCACAAGACCGGCGAGACGCTGGTTCCCGACGCCCTGGGCATCCCCGCGCCCGACCTCTCCGCCGAGCCGGCGCTGCCTGATGTGGTGGTGACGCCGCTGCTGGCGTTCGACCGACGCGGCGGGCGGCTGGGGCAAGGCGGCGGGCACTATGACCGCACCATCGCGAACCTGCGCCGCATGAAGACGGTCTTCGTCGTGGGCCTTGCCTATGCGGGCCAGGAATTGCCGGAAATCCCCATGGAGCCGCACGATCAACGCCTGGACGCGATCCTGACCGAGACGGAATACGTCGAATTCGGCTAAGGACCGCGCATGAGGTTTGCGTTTTTCGGAGACATCGTGGGGCGGTCGGGCCGCGAGGGCCTGGCCGAGCACCTGCCAAGCTTGCGCCGCCAGCTCCAGCTGGAGTTCGTGATCGTCAACGCCGAGAACGCGGCGGCCGGCTTCGGCGTGACCGAGAGCACGGCCAACGAGCTGTTCGACGCGGGCGCCGACTGCCTGACCCTGGGCAACCACTCGTGGGACCAGAAAGAGGCGCTGACTTACATCGTCCGCGAGCCGCGGCTGATCCGACCCCTGAACTATTCCGCCTTCTCCGCCGCCCCGGGGCGCGGGGCGCAGCTGTTCGACACGGAGAGCGGCAAGCGGATCCTGGTGATCAACCTGCTCGGCCGGGTGTTCATGGACGCGCTCGACGACCCGTTCGCCGCCGTCGACAAGGAACTGGAGGCCTGCCCGCTGGGCGCGGTGGCCGACGCCATCGTTGTGGACATCCACGCCGAGGCGACGTCCGAGAAGATGGCCATGGGCCATTTCTGCGACGGACGCGCGAGCCTGGTGGTGGGCACCCACAGCCACGTGCCGACCGCCGACGCCCAGATCCTGCCCGGCGGCACCGCCTACCAGACCGACGCGGGCGCCTGCGCCGACTACGACAGCGTCATCGGCAACCACAAGGAAGAGCCGCTGCGGCGGTTCACCACCCGCATCTCCGGCGGCCGCTACAAGCCCGCCGAGGGGCCGGCCACGGTGTGCGGCGTGTTCGTGGAGACCGACCCGACGACGGGGCTGGCGCGACGGATCGAGCCCATCCGCGTGGGCGGGCGGCTCAAGCAGACGGTGCCGAGCCTGGAGACGGTGGTGGCCGAATAGGCCCTACCGGCCGGCCTCGGCCTGCTGGAGGAGGTCGACGTTCCGCTGCTCGACCGGCGACAGCGACACCTCGGCGGCGACGGGGCGATACCAGGCGTAGCGGCTGAAATGGGCGGCCAGGTCGGGGCTCCTGAAGATGCGGCCGTGCCGCGCGTAGATCTCGTTGCGGGCGAGCCGGAGCTCCGCCTTGTCGAGGTCGGCGATGTCGGCGGACGTGAGCGGCTGCGCGCTCGACTGCGGGAGGATGAAGTCGCCCAGCCTGGCCTCGGGAACGGGCGTTGGCGCGGGGGCGGGCATCGGCGCCGGGGCCGTCGCGGCGGGGGCCGGGTCTGAGGTCGCAGCGGCGGGCTCGGCCGTCGGCGCGGGCGCGGGCGCGGGAGCCGGCTGGCG
>NZ_DASWTE010000431.1:0-6123 GCF_036402295.1 Phenylobacterium sp. | reverse complement strand
ACAGGTCCTGCGGCAGGCCGGTGTCACGACCCGGCACCGAGAAGGCGTCCGGGGCGGCGAGCTGGATCACCTCGACCTGGGCCATGGCGGGGGCGCCGGCGAGGGTCAGGGCGGCGGCGAGGAGGGCGAGACGCAACATGGGGACAGCTTACCCACGGGCTCCCGTTGGCGCGAGCACACAGGGTCGTGTAAAGCCTGCGCCGTTGATGGATCGCTACGCACCACTCCGCCGCCGGACGATCGCGCTTGTGGGCCTCATGGGCGTCGGCAAGTCCAGCGTGGGCCGCAGGCTGGCCAGCGCGCTGAACCTTCCCTTCCGCGACGCGGACGCCGAGGTGGAGGCCGCGGCCGGCCGCTCGATCGCCGACATCTTCGCCGCCCTGGGCGAGCCGGCCTTCCGCGACGGCGAGCGGCGCGTGATCACGCGACTGCTGGAGGGCCCGCCGCACGTGCTGGCGACCGGCGGCGGCGCCTTCATGAACGAGGAGACCCGGGCGCTGATCAAGCAGCGCGCGGTCTCGGTGTGGCTGAAGGCCGACCTCGACATCCTGGCGCGTCGCATCGGCCGCAAGGACAGCCGCCCGCTGATCGCCGGCAAGGACCCGATGGAGGTGCTGCAGGCCCAGGCCGAGGCGCGCTATCCCGTGTATTCCCAGTCCGACGTCATCGTGGAGACCGGCGACGCGGCGCATCACGTCACCGTCGGCCAGGTGATCGAGGCGCTGACCAGCTACCTGGGTGAGCCCGCCGAATGAGCCGCACGGTGCCTGTGGGTCTGGGCGACAGAGCCTATGACGTCCTGGTGGGCGATGGCCTGCTGGATGCGGCCGGGCGGCTCATGGCGCCGCTGATGAAGCGCACGCGCACCGCCGTGGTCAGCGACGAGACGGTCTGGGGCCTGCATGGCGCGCGCCTGACCGCCGCGCTCGCGGCCGCCGGGATCGACGCGCTGCCGGTGATCGTGCCGCCGGGCGAGCAGACCAAGAGCTTCGAGGGCCTGGCCGACGTCTCCGACCGGCTGCTGGCGCTGGAGCTGGACCGCGGCGACATCGTCACCGCATTCGGCGGCGGCGTGGTGGGCGACCTCACGGGCTTTGCGGCGGCGATCTACAAGCGCGGCGTAGACTTCGTGCAGATCCCCACGACCCTCCTGGCCCAGGTGGACTCCTCGGTGGGCGGCAAGACCGCGATCGACACGCCGCGCGGCAAGAACCTGATCGGCGCCTTCCACCAGCCGCGCCTGGTGCTGGCCGACCTGTCGGTGCTGAAGACCCTGCCCGCCCGCGAGATGCGCGCCGGCTACGCCGAGGTGATCAAGTACGGCCTGCTCGGCGACCGAGACTTCTTCGAGTGGCTGGAGCACGAGCCCAACCGGCAGGGCCTGTTCGGCCTCGATCCCGAAGAGCTGTCCTACGCGGTCGCGCGCTCCATCGAGATGAAGGCCCAGATCGTCGCCGAGGACGAGCGCGAGCAGGGACGCCGCGCGCTCCTGAACCTCGGCCACACTTTCGGGCACGCGCTTGAGTCCGAGACCGGCTACGGCGACGCCCTGCTGCACGGCGAGGCCGTCGGCGTGGGCATGGCGCTGGCCTTCCGCTTCTCGGCGCGCCAGGGGCTGACCAACGGCCAGGATGCGCTGCGGGCCACGCGCGCCATCGCCGCCTCGGGCCTGCCCACCACGCTGGCCGAGGTGGCGGGCCATCCGTTCGCCGCCGACCGGCTGGTGGCCCACATGGGCCAGGACAAGAAGGCCGAGGCCGGCCGGCTGACTTTCATCCTGGCGCGTGGGCTGGGAGACGCCTTCGTGGCCAAGGACGTGGACGCCGCCGCAGTGCGCGACTTCCTCGTCGCAGAAGGAGCTAAGCCGTGATCTGGGCGATCCTCGCCGCGCTCGGCCCGTCCCTGATCTTCCTGCTGACCCTGGCCGCCCTCGTCTCGGCGGCCGAGACGTCGATGACGGCCGCCAGCCGCGGGCGCATGCATCAGCTGGAGCGCGACGGCGACGGCGCCGCCCGCCGGGTCAACCGCCTGATCGCCAACCAGGAGACGATGATCGGCGCGATCCTGCTGTCGAACAACGTCCTCAACATCGGCGCCTCGGCGCTCACGACCGCGGTCCTCACCTCGCTGTTCCCGCCCGGGTCGGCCATGGGGCCGCTGATCGCGACGGCCCTGATGACCGTGCTGGTCGTCATCTTCGGCGAGATCCTGCCCAAGACCATCGCCATCGCGCGAGCCGACGACACCGCCCGCGCGCTGTCGATCCCGACCTACTGGCTGGTGCGCATCTTCGGCCCGCTGGCCGACGGGGCCCAGTGGATCGTGCGCCAAACGCTGCGGCCGTTCGGGATCAAGCTCGACACCGGGACCGACGTCCTGGCCGCCCACGAGGAGATCCGTGGCGCGGTCGAATACCATCACTCGGAAGGCCTCGTGGAGACCCGCGACCGCTACATGCTGGGCGGCGTCCTGGACCTGGCCGACATGGATGTCTCGGAGGTGATGGTCCACCGCCGCTCCATCGAGACGGTCGACGGCGCCCTGCCGCCGCGCGAGATCGTGGCCGAGACCCTGGCCAGCCAGCACAGCCGCGTGCCGATCTATCGCGGCGAACCCGAGAACGTGGTGGGCGTGCTGCACGTGAAGGACCTGCTGCGGGCGCTGACCGACGTCGACGGCCGCATCGACGACCTGGACGTCGGCGCCATCCTGCGCGAGCCCTGGTTCATCCCCGAGACCACCAGCCTGAAGGACCAGCTGGCCGCCTTCCTCAAGCGCCAGAACCACTTCGCCCTGGTGGTGGACGAGTACGGCGGCCTGCAGGGGCTGGTGACCCTGGAGGACATCCTCGAGGAGATCGTGGGCGAGATCGAGGACGAGCACGACATCGTGGCCCCCGGCGTCAAGCCGGGGGACGACGGATCGGTGGTGGTCGAGGGCAGCGTGACGATCCGCGACCTGAACCGCGCCATGAACTGGGACCTGCCCGACGACGAGGCGGTGACGGTCGCTGGCCTCCTGATCCACGAGGCCCAGCAGATCCCCGAGGTCGGCCAGACCTACACCTTCCACCACCACCGCTTCCGCGTAGAGGCCCGCAAGGGCGCGCGCATCACCTCGCTGAAGGTCGAGCCCCTGCCGTACGAGGACGGCGAGTAGGCCTCACCCCTCGCGGAAATACGGCTCGACCGGGCCCTGCAGCTTGATGGTCAGTTGGTTGCCGTGGCGGTCCTTGGAGCTCCCCACGGCGAGCCGCACCCAGCCTTCGCTGACGCAGTATTCCTCGACGTTGGTCTTGTCCTGGCCCTTGAAGCGCACGCCCACGTTCCGCTGCAGGATCTCGGCGTCGTAATAGGGGCTGTTCGGGTCCACGCTGAGCCGGTCGGGCAGCGTCTCGGAAGTCTTCTCGCTCATGGCGCGGACGTCGCACGACCGGCCGCCGGGTTCAAGACGCCGGCGCAGGCTCCGCCTGGGCCTTCTCCAGCGAAACCGCCAACTTGGCCATCACTTCGGGCGTCAGCGCGCGGCCGTGGTCGGGGTCGATCGAGAGGCCCTGGATGCTGACGCCGGCGAACAGCGTGCCCACTTCCGGGTCGCTCATCCGCTCGGAAAGCCCGGGGAAGTGCTTGTCGAGCCAAGCCAGCATCTTCGGGTCTTCCATCAGCTCGTGGATCGGCGTCTCCAGCGTGTATTTCGGCTTGGGCGCCGGCGCCTTCGCCGCAGCGGGTTTCGCCGGCGGCGTCTGGCCTGCAGCGGGACCGGCTGCCAGCGCGGCGGCCAGCATGAGGGCGAGCATTCGCATGACCTGATCCTCCCACCGTGACGATACGCCCGTCCACGCGCGCCCGGATTGCCAAGCCCGTTTCAACCCTGTTCAACAGCCGCCATGAAACTTGCGTCCGCCGCGCTCGCGGCCCTTCTCGTCGCCCAGCCCGCCATGGCCGAGCAGCTCCCCCCAAAACGGATCTTCGACAGCCCCGACATCTCTGGCCCGCGCGCCCGCGGCGTGAAGCTGTCGCCCGACGGCAAGTCGGTGACCTACATCAAGACCCGCGCCGACGACCTGACCATCGCCGACCTGTGGGTCGCCGACGTGGGCGGCGGCGAGCCCCGCCTGCTGCTCGACGGCAAGCATCTGGCCCCGGCGGTGCGCGAGCTCTCCGAGGCCGAGAAGGCGCGCCGCGAGCGCGCCGGCGTCGCCACCCGCGGCGTCGTGGACTATGCCTGGGACACCCAGGGCAAGGTGATCCTCGCCCCCGTCGAGGGCGACATCTTCGTCTACGACGTGGCGGCGAAGCAGGCCCGCCGGGTCACCCGCACGCCGGGCGACGAGATCGACGCCAAGGTCTCGCCCAAGGGCGGCTTCGTCTCCTACGTCCGCGACGACAACCTCTACGTCACACCCACCGCAGGCGGCGCCGAACGCGCCATCACCGAGGGCGGGACCGAGCTCAAGAGCTGGGGGACCGCCGAGTTCATCGCTCAGGAGGAGATGGACCGCGACACCGGCTACTGGTGGAGCCCCGACGACAAGGCCATCGCCATCGCCTTCGTGGACCAGACCGGCGTCGACGTCGTCGACCGGCCCGAGGTGGGCGCCACGGGCGCCAAGGTCGTGGCTCAGCGCTATCCCCGCCCCGGCCGGCCGAACGCCAAGGTCGACCTCTACGTCCATCCGCTGGATGGGCAGCGAGTGAAGGTGGACCTGGGCGAGAACGCCGACATCTACCTGGCCCGCGTGGCCTGGGCGAAGGACGGCAAGACCCTCTACGTCCAGCGCCAGACCCGCGACCAGCGCCGCCTCGACCTGCTGGCCGTCGATCCCGCGACCGGCAAGGGCCAGGTGATCCTCACCGCGACCAGCCCGCACTGGGTCGACCTCACCGACGACTTCAAGCCCCTGAAGGACGGGACCTTCCTGTGGTCGTCCGAGCGGTCGGGCTTCCGCCACCTCTACCGCTACGCCCGCGACGGCAAGCTGATCCGCCAGGTGACGGAGGGCGACTGGCCGGTCGAGGAGATCGAGGGCCTGGACGAGGCGAAGCAGACGGTCGTCTTCTCGGCCCACAGGGACAGCCCCGGCGAGCGGCGCATCTACGCGGTCTCCTACGCCAAGCCCACCGAGCCCCGGCCGCTGACCTCCGCCGGCGGCTGGTGGACGGTGACCGTGGCCGACAAGGGCGGCGCCTTCGCCGGGACCTACGAAGACCCCAGGACCCCGCCGCAGACCGCCCTCTACCGCGCCGACGGAACCCGCGTGCGCTGGATCGAGGAGAACGCGCTGAAGGCCGGCCATCCGTTCTGGCCTTACGCCGAGCGCCTGCGCCCGCCCACGTTCGGCACGATCAAGGCCGCCGACGGCAGCGACCTCTGGTGGTCGATGCGCACGCCGCCGGGCTTCGGCGCCGCGAGGAAGTATCCGGTGATCGTGCAGGTCTACGGCGGCCCCTCCGGACCCCGCGTCGCGGCGAACTGGCATACGCCGGAAGACCAGATCCTGCTGGACGCCGGCTACATCCTCTTCCGGCTCGACAACCGCGGCGTGGGCTTCCGCTCGGTGGCCTTCAAGACCGCCATCGACCGCAAGCTCGGCCAGCTCGAGGTCGACGACCAGCTCGCCGGCGCCGCCTACCTCAGGACCCTGCCCTACGTCGACGCGAACCGCCTCGGCGTCACCGGCTGGTCGTACGGCGGCTTCATGACGCTCCTGATGCTCACCGCCCCGGACAGCCCATTCAAGGCGGGCGTCGCGGGCGCCCCGGTCACCGACTGGAAGCTCTACGACACGCACTACACCGAGCGCTTCATGGGGACGCCGGCCGATAACGCCGCCGGCTACAGCGCTACCGAGGTCGTCAGCCGCCTGCCGCGGCTGAAGGCCGGCTCGCTGCTCCTGATGCACGGCATGGCCGACGACAACGTCACCTTCGACCACTCAACCCGGGTGCTGTTCGCCCTGCAGGCCCAGGGCACGCCGTTCGAGATGATGGCCTACCCGGGCCTGCGCCACCGCGGCGGCTGGACCCCCACCAACCGCATGCACCGGGCCATGACGACGCTGGAGTTCTTCGACCGCAAGCTCAAGGAGTAGGGGCGTTAGAGCTCACCCCGGTCCTCGTGGCC
>NZ_DASWTE010000430.1:0-6198 GCF_036402295.1 Phenylobacterium sp. | reverse complement strand
ACCGAGACGGGCTATGTGAAGCTGAAGGTCGCCCGGGCGCACGGCGGCTGGAACGCGACCAACGACCACCTGAACACCGCCGGCCAGGTGCTGGCGTTCTCGGTGGAGGACTCGGGCATCGGCATCCCCGAAGACAAGCAGCGGCTCATCTTCGAGTCGTTCCAGCAGGCCGACGGCTCGATCAGCCGCAAGTACGGCGGCACGGGCCTCGGCCTCTCGATCAGCCGCGAGATCACCCGCCTGCTCGGCGGCGAGCTGAAGGTGGAATCGAAGCCCGGCAAGGGTTCGACCTTCACCCTCTACCTGCCGCTGAACTTCAGCCCGCAGCAGCAGGCGCCGCTGCGCTCCAGCCTGTCGACCCCGATGCTGCCGCGGCCGATGCTGATGCCGTCGTCCTTCTCGGACGAGCCGGTCGAAGCCGTCGCCGACGACCGCGACACCATCACCTCCGAGGACTCGGTGGTGCTGATCGTGGAAGACGACCCGCGGTTCGCATCGATCCTCCTGAACCTGGTGCACGACAGCGGGTTCAAGGGGGTCGTGACGGGCGAGGGCGGGGCGGCCCCGTCGCTGGCCCGCCGCTTCGGCCCCGACGCCATCATGCTCGATATCGGGTTGCCCGACATGGACGGCCTGGCGTTGCTGGACCTCCTGAAGCGCACGCCGGAAACGCGGCACATCCCAGTCCATCTGATCTCGGCCGACGATCAGAAGGGCCTGGGCCTGTCGATGGGCGCCGTGGGCTTCACCCACAAGCCGGTCGAGCGCGAGGTCGTCGTCTCGACGCTCCAGGGCGTGAAGAGCTTCGCCGACAAGGCCGAGCGCCGGATCGTCCTGATCGGCCAGGATGGCGAGGCGGCCGACACATTGCGGCAGTGCTTCACCGACCTGGAGGTGGCGAGCGACTTTGCCAGCGTCATCGCCCGCCCGGCCGCCGAGCTGCCCGACGCGGTCGTGATCGAGGGCTCGGCCGTACCGGTCCCGCAGCTCATCGACCAGCTCAAGCAGGCCGAGGGCCGCTGCACGCCGGTGGTGGTCTACGCCCCCGAGCTCGAACCCGATGACGACAAGCGTCTGCGCCTCGCCGTCTTCGGCGGCCTGGTGCGCATGGCCCGCACGTCGGACCAACTGGTCGACCAGGCGGCGCTCTTGCTGCACACGCCGCTGGAAGCCATGTCGGCGCCCGCCAAGGCCAAGCTCGTCCAGAGCCGCCACGAGGACGCCGTGCTGGCCGGCCGCAGGGTGCTCGTCATCGACGACGACATCCGCAACATCTTCTCGCTCGCCTCGGCGCTCGAGGAGTACGGCATCGAGCTGGCCTATGCGGAGAGCGGCCGGGCGGGCCTGGATATCCTCGACGCCCGCTCCGACATGGATGTGGTCCTCGTGGACATCATGATGCCCGACATGGACGGGTACGAGACGATCCGCGAGATCCGCTCGCGGCCGCACGCCGGCGACCTGCCGATCGTGGCCGTGACGGCGAAGGCCATGAAGGGAGACCGCCAGAAGTGCATTCAGGCCGGCGCTTCCGACTACGTGTCCAAGCCGGTGGATATCGACCACCTCGTCTCGGTGCTGCGCGTCTCGATCCAGCGCGCTGACGCGATGAAGCTGGCCAGTGACACCGTGGTTTCCCTGATGCCCCAGCAAGCGAGCTGACGTGACCGCAAGCCATCACGCCAGAGCCGGAGCGACCGCCCCGTCCTGGCGGGCGGGGCCGCCCGCGCCTCCCGACCTGGACGCCCCGCTCAAGGCGCGGATCCTGATCGTGGACGACGACGAGCGGAACGCGTTCGCCGCGGTGCAGGCGCTGAGCGAACTGGGCCACGAGCTGGTGGTGGCCCGCTCGGGCGAGGAGGCGCTGAAGCGGCTCCTCGCCGAGGAGTTCGCCCTGATCCTCCTCGACCTGCACATGCCGGGGATGGACGGCTACGAGACGGCCGCGCTCGTGCGGTCGCGCAAGCGGACCGCGCACACGCCGATCGTGTTCCTGACCGCGATCTTCCGGGACGAGGCCCACATCTTCCAGGCCTACACGGTCGGCGCCGTGGACGTGGTCTTCAAGCCGATCGACCCGTTCATCCTGAAGGCCAAGGTCCAGGTCTTCACCGACCTCTACCTGAAGACCAAGGAAGTCGAGCGCCAGTCGGCCTACCAGCAATGGCTGCTGGACGAGCACGCGCGGGTGAAGGCCGAGAAGGCGCGCACCGAGAAGGCGCTCCGGGCCACCGAGGCGCGGCAGGACGTGATCCTGAAGGCCCTTCCGATCGTCTTCCACTCGCGCAGCATCGAGCCGCCTTTCGCGCCCGTGTTCGTGTCGGACTCGGTCGAGCAGATCACCGGTTTCCCGCCGCACCGGTTCACAGACGAGGCCGACTTCGGCTCCAGCCGGATCCATCCCGACGACCTGCCCCTCTACATCGATCGGGTGGCGGGCGCGGCGAAGACCGGGCACTACGCGGCCGAGTTCCGCTGGCTGTGCGCGGACGGCCAGTACCGGGTGCTGCAGGATCAGGGCGTCGTGGCCCCCAGCGTCGACGGCGAGGTCCGCGAGATCTACGGCGTCATCCTCGACGCCACAGACCGGCGCAGCCTGGAGGAGCAGCTCGCCCAGGCGCGGAAGATGGAGGCCGTGGGCCAGCTGACCGGCGGCGTGGCCCACGACTTCAACAACCTGCTGACCGTCGTCCTCGGCAACATCGACATGCTGGCCACCCGCAAGGAGGAGGATGACCGGCGCATGCGCCGCATCGAGGCCGTGCGGCAGGCCGCTGAGCGCGGTCGCGACCTGACCGGTCAGCTGCTGGCCTTCTCGCGCCGCCAGCACCTGACGCCGATCACCCTCGACGTGAACAAGCTGATCCGCGAGTTCGCGCCGCTGATGCGTCAGGCGGTGGGCGAGGCGGTGACGATCGAGCTGGAGCTGGGCGATGCGCCGCTCAAGACGCACGTCGACCCCACCCAGCTGGAGACCGCGCTGCTGAACCTGGCGGTCAACGCGCGAGACGCCATGCCCGAGGGCGGTCGCCTGACGATCGCCACCGGACGCGAGGCAGGACCCACGGAGCTCGGCTATGTGACGATCGAGGTGCGAGACTCCGGCGTTGGCATGGACGAGGACGTCCGCGCGCGGGTCTTCGAGCCGTTCTTCACGACCAAGGAAGTGGGTAAGGGCTCTGGCCTGGGGCTCTCCCAGGTCTATGGCTTCGTGAGCCAGTCCGACGGCGAGGTCCGCCTCGACACCAAACCCGGCGAAGGCACGGCCTTCCACCTCCTGCTGCCCGCGACCGACGAGCGGGCCGAGGCCCCGCGCCGCGACGCGCGTACGGCCAGCCTGGTCGGAGGCTCCGAGAAGATCCTGCTGGTCGAGGACGACGCCACGGTCCTGGCGCTGACGCTCGATGTGCTGACCGGTCTCGGCTACCAGGTGACTACGGCCACCAACGCCGCCGAGGCCTTGGAGGCGATCCGGTCGGACGTGGAGATCGACCTCCTGTTCACCGATGTCGTGATGCCCGGCGGCGTGAGCGGGCTCAGTCTGGCGCGGTCGGCGCGGGAGATCCGGCCCGGGCTGCGCGTGCTGCTCACCTCGGGTTTCGTCGGCGAGGACCGGGCGATCGAGGGCCGCGAGTTCCCGTTGCTCGACAAGCCCTATGAGGCGGCCGTGCTGGCGTCGACGCTGCGCAAGCTGCTGGATCGGCCCGAGCGGAAGACGCGGAAGCGCACCCCGGCCACCGCCGACTAGGGCTACTGGCTCAGCGCGTCCTCAGTCTCGCCCGCGAGCCGCTTCAGGGCGGCGGCGAGGCGGCGCGCATGGGCCCGTTCCATCTCGGCGTCGCGCGCGCCGGACGACAGCTGCTCAGCCATCTCCCTCAGTTCTCCGGCGACGCCGCCGGGCGCGAACACGCCCGCGAGCAGGCGCGCCTCGCGCAACAGGTCGGCGCGCAGCGCCGGCGCGCAGGCGTCCAGGAGCGCATCGTCGAAGTCGACGATCTCGCAGGCCTGCGACAGCTTCTCATTCTTGCTTGTCCGTCCCATTGAGGCGACTAACCCCGTTGTCCGAAAAGGGGTTCCCGCACCTGCGACGGATGATCGCTGTTCTCCTGAGCGCCCGCTCCGGTTGCTTGCAATCGCCTGGTCGATGGTCGAGGTTGCAAGAAAAGGGGGCCAGATGATTCAGGACTCGGAGCACGGCAAAAAGCTGGCCCAGAACCTGTTGGAACTGTTGGCGCCCTATGAGGAGGAGTTGATCCAACTCGAGCGCGATGTCCCGGTCTTTTCTTCACTACGTCGGGCGCTGGGCATCGCGATCGCCGAGGCTTGCTATGTCATCTCGGACATTCCGTCTCCACAGGACAACCTGGTTCCACCAGCGGATCCTGCAAGTCAGGCCCAGTAAAGCGTAATCCCCCGAGTAAGCGTAATCCCCCGAGTACCGCGTTCCCCCCAAGACTGCCGAGCTACCCATAACAACAACCTACCCCCCAGAGAACTAGAGCACCCATGGCCAACAAACCTGAAGCCGCTGCCGATCCCGTGGACGTTGCGGTAGGTGCGCGGATCCGGCTGTTGCGGAAAGTGCGGGGCCTCTCGCAACAGGCCCTGGCGGAAGCCGCGGGCGTCACCTTCCAGCAGATCCAGAAGTACGAACGAGGCGCCAACCGCGTCTCCGCATCCATGCTAACCCGCATCGCGAAAACCCTTGGCGTTCCTGTCGCCGAGATGTTCGGGGAGGCCTCGGCCTCCAGCGGCGCCGTCGACGAGGTGGCGGCGCTCCTGGCCGAACCCGGCGCGCTGGAACTCCTCAAGGCCTACGCCGGCCTTCCCCGTGGCGTCTCCCGTTCGGCTCTCGTAGAGTTCGTGAGAAGTCTCCGACAACCGGGCTGATCTATGCGTATGTGGGTTACCGGCGCGGCCTGTCTGGCCGCGCTTGCGCTTTCCGTTCCCGCCTCCGCGGCGCCCAAGGACGCCGCCGAGGCGAAGATGGTCGCCGCGGTCGAGGCCGACCACGACCGGAATGTGAAACTGCTCGAGGCGCTGGTGCGGGTGAACTCCGGCACCATGAACCTGGCCGGCGTCGAGCAGGTCGGCCGCATGCTGACGCCCGAGTTCGAGCAACTCGGCTTCACCGTCCGCTGGGTCCCGATGGCCAAGGTGGGTCGCGCCGGCCACCTGATCGCCACCCACAAAGGGAACGGCAAAGGCAAGCGCATCCTGCTGATCGGCCACCTGGACACTGTCTTCGAGCCGGACAGCCCGTTCCAGGGCTGGAAGCGCGAGGGCGACATCGTCGAGGGGCCTGGCGTCGGCGACATGAAGGGCGGCGACGTCGTCATGCTGGCGGCGCTCCGGGCCATGAAGGCGGCCGGAACACTCAAGAACGCCGACATCACGGTGGTGCTCACCGGCGACGAGGAGAAGCCCGGCGCGCCACTCGGCGAGGCCCGCGCCGACCTGATCGCGGCAGGCAAGGCCAGCGACCTGGCGCTCGACTTCGAGGGCCTGTCCCAGAGCGGCGGCGAGGACATCGGCTCGATCGCGCGCCGTTCGTCGACGTCGTGGACGATCCGGGCCAAGGCGAAGTCGGGCCACTCGTCAGGCGTCTGCAAGCCGGCGTCCGGCTGCGGCGCCATCTACGAGCTCGCCCGCATCATCGACGCGTTCCGTCAGGAGCTCCCTGAGCCGAACCTGACCTACAACGTGGGCCTGGTGGTGGGCGGCACGTCGGCCGGCCTGAACGCCGGCGACACCGGCGGCGAGGCGACCGGGAAGCCCAACGTCATCGCCGCCGAGGCCTTCGCCCGCGGCGACATCCGCACGCTGTCGCCCGAGCAGGAGGCGCGGGTGCGCGGCAAGATGCAGGCGATCGTCGGCCGCCACCTCGA
Organism: Phenylobacterium sp.; assembly: GCF_036402295.1. Classification (GTDB taxonomy): domain Bacteria; phylum Pseudomonadota; class Alphaproteobacteria; order Caulobacterales; family Caulobacteraceae; genus Phenylobacterium. The sequence goes on along the minus strand of NZ_DASWTE010000430.1, from coordinate 310 downwards.
CAAGGCCGAGGCCGAGCTCGCCTTCTCGGACGACGGCTATCCGCCCATGGCCCCGACCGAGGGCAACAAGGCGCTGCTGGCGAAGCTGAACGAGGTCAACAAGTCCCTGGGCCTGCCGGAGATGCCGGCCGGCGATCCCGCCAACCGCGGCGCGGGCGACATCTCGTTCGTCGCCTTCATCGACGGCCTCGTGGGCCTGGGCATGGCCGGGGAGGGCAGCCACGCGCCCGGCGAGACGGCGGACCTGAAGAGCCTCGACCGCCAGGCCAAGCGCGCGGCGCTGCTGATCACGCGGCTCTCGAAGGAGCCG
>NZ_DASWTE010000429.1:0-3272 GCF_036402295.1 Phenylobacterium sp. | reverse complement strand
AGGCGACGTCCAGGCTGTTGAGCCGCTCGCCGATCTCATCGAGCGTGAACTGGGCGAAGCCCTCGTCGCAGATGGCGCGGGCCTCGCGCACCACGTCCATGTCGAGCATCGGCGGGTCGAAGCGGGGGTCGGCCACCACCTCCGGCCGGTCGATGGCGATCATCACGTTGGTGAAGCAGTTCACGTTCTTTGGCACGATCACCAGGTGGCGGTCGTCCTTGGTGCGGAAGAAGCCCGAGATCGCCACGGGACGGTCGTTGCGCGGGCCCGCCGTCTGCACGTCGCCGTAGTAGAGCTGGAGCGACAGGTCCCAGCTGATGGCATAGCTGCCAGCGCGCAGCAGGCTCGTCTCCACCAGCCGGCCCTGGCCGGTCGAATGCCGTTCGTGCAGGGCCGCGAGGATGCCGGCCACCGTGGTGATCGCGGTCACGTGGTCGCCGAAGCCGGGGCGCGACGGGAACGGCTCCTGGTCGGTCGGGATGGTGGCTCGGGCCACGCCGCTGCGCGCCCAGAAGGCGGTGATGTCGAAGCCACCCTCGTTGGCGTACGGGCCGGTGAGGCCAAACCCTGTGACCGCGGCATAGATCAGCTTCGGGAACTCCGGCTTCAGGCTGTCGTAGTCGAGGGCGATCTTCTTCAGCGACCCGGGCCGCGTGTTGGTGACGAAGACGTCGGCGTCCTTCAGCAGCGCCTTCAGGGCGGCGCGGCCCTCCGGTTTGGTGGTGTCGAGCACCACGCCCTTCTTGCCGCGGTTCTCGTTGGCGTAGATCGGGCTCTGGCCGTTGACCGGATTGGCGAAGAAGGCCCGGGTCACGTCGCCCATCGGGCTCTCGACCTTGATAACCTCGGCGCCCCAGTCGGCCATGACGGCCGCGCAGCTTGGCCCTGCCACCCAGGTGGACATCTCCACCACCTTGAGCCCCTGGAGCAGCATCGACGACCTCCCGTACTGTGGCTTCGACACCTAGCCGCAGGTTGGGCTTGCCACAACTGACGCCACGGAAGGGGCCATGGAGACGGGCGGCAAAGCACGCTAAGACAATGAAATGACAGTGACCGTCGACGATGGGGCTTCGTCGGGAAGTCAGGCCAACGACAACGCAGCCGGGCGGCGCCCGCCGACGCGCCGGTACCAGGCCAAGCGCAGCGCCATCGTCCGCTCGGCGATCGAGGAGATGAACCGCAAGGGCGTGCGCGGCATGACCCTGGGCGACGTGGCGGCGCGCCTCGATCTCGTGCCCACCGGCGTCATCTACTACTTCAGGAACAAGGAAGAGTTGGCCGCCGCCGCCTTCCTGAAGGGGCTAGAGGCCTACGACGAGCTGATCGACGCGGCCGCGGGCGGCGCGACGGACGAGGCCCGGCTCGCGGCCTTCCTCCACGCTTACTTCGCGCGCGCACGCCAGGTGGCCGAGGGCCAGGCCGATCCGCTGCCGGTGTTCAACGACGTGCGCGCCCTCAACTCCGAGCCGGTGAACACCGCCTACATCGGCATGTTCCGGCGCTTCCGGGGGCTGCTGGCCGGGCCCGACGCGCTCCCGCGGATGCACGCCAACGCCCGCGCGCACCTCCTGCTCAGCCAGATGTTCTGGACCGTGGCGTGGCAGCACCAGGTCGAGCCTGCGGACTATCCGCGCACCGCCGACCGCATGGCGGCGATCCTCACCCACGGCGTGACGCGCAAGGGCGCCGCCTGGCCAGCGCCCCGGCCGCTGGACCTCGCCCGGCGCGGCGACGCGGCGATCCCCTCGTCGGAGCTGTTCCTGCGCGCGGCCACCAGCCTGATCAACGATGAGGGCTATCACGGCGCCTCGGTCGAGCGGATCTCGGCGCGGCTGAACGTCAGCAAGGGCGCCTTCTACCACCACAACGAGACCAAGGATGAGCTCGTGGTGGCCTGCTTCGAGCGGACGTTCGATACGATGTGGCGGGCGATCCACGCGGCCGAGGCGGCGGGCGGTACGGGGCTGGAGGTGCTGGTGTCGGCCGTGGCGGCGCTGATCGAACACCAGATGAGCGGCGAGGCGCCGCTGCTGCGCACCTCGGCGCTGACCGCAGTGCCCGAGGCGCTGCGGTCGGGCCTGCTGCAGCGGTTCAACCGCATCTCGTACCGCTTCGCCTCGATCCTTTGCGACGGGATCGCCGACGGCTCGATCGCGCCGGTGGACGTCAACGTGGCCTCGCAGATGATCTCGTCGGCCATCAACGCCGCGGCCGAGCTCCACTACTGGACGCCGGGCATGGCGCCCGAAACGGTGGTCCAGCACTACGTCCGCCCGATCTTCGAGGGCCTGGCCTCGCCGGCGGCGGCGTAGGCACGGCGCCGATGCGCCACGCCCACGAGCGGACTTGCCGAATGGCCGGAAGGGGTGGAGAGGCGACCCTACGGGACGACTAGATGACCGACGACCTCTTGGTCATTGACGACGTAGAGCGTTTTACCGGGGGCCAGCCGACCCTCGAGTTCAACAGATAGGGATCGGGCGCACTCGCAAGACGTGTGGAAGCCAAACTCCGAAGGTTTCGGCCCCAGCACCAGCGTCATTTTCCCAGCATGTGGAACGGTGAGGTAAGGCTCGGCGAGTTCGTCCTGGCAGGCGAAATAGGAAGACACGTTGACACGATACCCTCTGGTCGTGCGCTGGATGGCCAGCGCCTCGCCAGGTGCCCCCGCAGGGCATTGCGCAGGGTCATCGATCAGCTTCACGCCGGTGGCCAAGGTGAAGGTGTTGGCGTTGCCGGCGTCGCGGTCGCGCTGTGAGCAGCCGCAAAGCATTACGACAAGAGCAATGCACGATGGACGGAGCATGTTCGCAAGGTTCGCCGATTAGCCTGAACAGTCCGCTAAGGGTCGCACCAAGTCATCGGCACAGTACCGTGAACCGGGCATCCGGCGATTTGCGCAACAGCGGACGCTAAGAATGGCCGTGGAGGGTGGCGAACGGACTTGCTTCCACAGATTCGCCGGCCAGATCACGTAGACCGACTTCAGGTGCGCTTCGGGTCTTTCCGGGCGGACGCGCGTCGCTGCCAAAGACCCCAGAGGAACTGGCCGAAGTTGACGACGCTTACCGTGCCGAGTCCCCACCAAATCCAAGTACTTGGCACGCCCGCTAAAACGTCAAAATGCAGCGCGGCCCAGAACAGCCCGAAGAACGTGATGGCGCCGACCCAAAGATAGATCGAGTTGCGTAAGTCGGTGCTCATGAAGCGTCGTCTCGGCGATGCGATCCCGAATGATGCCTGATAGTGCCTTTGTCCGCCAAGGGTCG
>NZ_DASWTE010000428.1:0-12621 GCF_036402295.1 Phenylobacterium sp. | reverse complement strand
CGTGCATCTGACCGGCAAGGAATATCAGATGCTCGAGCTGCTCTCGCTCCGGAAGGGCACGACGCTCACCAAGGAAATGTTCCTGAACCACCTCTACGGCGGCATGGACGAGCCCGAGCTGAAGATCATCGACGTCTTCATTTGCAAGCTCCGGAAGAAGCTCGCGGCCGCCGCCGACGGCAAGCACCACATCGAAACCGTCTGGGGCCGCGGCTATGTGCTGCGCGACCCGCAGGAAGGCGCGATCACCGTCGCCGCCTAAGCGATCCACTCCTATACCCTGCGAGACGCCCGCCCTCACCGGCGGGCGTTTTCGTTTTCCGCCGCCGCGGTCTAGCCTCGCGCAAAATCGGGAGGGAGTCGGGCGTGCTTCGATACCTTGCGCTGCTGGCGGCCCTCTCGGTGGGCGCCTGGATCGCGTTCATCGACGCGATGGTTCCCGAGTCCCAGCCGGCGGGCGCACGCTCGGTCGAGTTCTCGGCCGAACGCGCCTTCGCCGACGTGAAACTGATGGCCTCGCGGCCCCACCCCATCGGCTCCGCGGCCAACGCCCAGGTCCGCGACGCCCTCGTCCGCCGGATGACCGAACTGGGGCTGTCGCCACAGGTGCGGCCCGGCGTGGGGGTGCTGCAGCGCCCGGCCTATCCCGACCTCATCGTCGCCGGGCCCGTCGAAAACGTGGTGGGCGTGCTGCCCGGCCGCGACCGCACCAAGCCCGCGCTCGCCATCATGTCCCACTACGACAGCGTCCCGGGCTCGCCGGGCGCGGCGGACGACATCATGGGCGTGGCCGCCTCGCTGGAGACGGTCCGGGCGATCAAGGCCCGCGGCGTTCCCGCCCGCGACGTGATGCTGATCGTCACCGACGGCGAGGAGGCCGGCCTCCTGGGGGCCAACCACTTCTTCCAGCGCGACCCGCTGGCCAAGCGCGTCGGCCTGGTCCTGAACCTGGAGGCCCGCGGCTCGGCCGGCCGGGTCAACATGTTCCAGACAAGCAAGCAGAACGGCGAGCTGATCGACCTCTTCCAGCGGACGGCCATCCGCCCGGCCTCGTCCTCGCTCTCGGTGATGATCTATGAGCGGATGCCGAACGACACGGACATGACCGAGAGCCTCGCGGTCGGCGTCCCGGGCATGAACTATGCGATCATCGGCCGACAGTTCGACTACCACAGCGCCACCTCGACGCCCGCCAACCTCGAGCGCGGTTCGCTGCAGGACATGGGGACCCAGCTGCTGGCCGCGGCCGCCGAGACGGCGTTCGCCGCGGAGCTGCCGGGCAAGTCGGCCTCGCCGATCTACTCGAACCTCTTCGGCGACGTGCTGATCGCCTATCCGGTCTGGGTCGGCTGGGTGCTGCTGGTCGTCATCGCGGCCCTGCTGACCTTCGCGGTGCGCTGGGCGCGGCACGCCGGCGCGTTCCCGGCGACCGACGTCCTGCGGGGCATGGGCGCGCTCATGTTCGGCGCGCTGGGCGCGGTGGCGCTGCTGCAGTTCGCCCGCCTGCTCACCGGCGCCGAGTTCGGCTTCGTCGAGCAGAGGTTCCTGCTGGCCCAGGTCACGCCCTGGGAGTGGGCGATCATGCTGCTGTCGCTCGCCTTCCTGATGCTGGCGGCCGGCGAACTGGCGCGTGGCCGGCGCTGGATCGCCGCCCTGCCGGTGGCGTTGGGCCTCGGCTGCTCGGCCTTCGGCGGGTTCGACATGATCGGCGCGGTCACCGGCGTGCTGGCCGGGTTGGTCGGGGTCTTCGTCTACAGCCGGCCCACGTCGCGGCCGGGCGCCTGGGCTGGCGTCCTGCTGTTGGGCCTGATGCTGTCGGTGGTCGTCCAGGCGGCGTTCCCCGAGGCGTCCTACGTCCTGGTCTGGCCACTGCTGGTGGGCGCGCTCGGTGCGGCCGCCACGTCGCTCGGCGCGCAGCGCGGCGCAGTCGCGACCGCCCTGCTGGCGGCCATGGCGGCTGTGACGCTGGGGTGGGTGGGCGGTATCGCGCACTTCACGTTCGAGGCCATGGACCTGATGCCGCTGTTCGGCCTCCAGATCATCACCGCGGGCTTCGTCCTCTGGCCGTTGGCCCAGCCGGACGAGGGCGCCGAAAGGGGCGTGATCGTAGGCACGATGCTGCTGGCCGGCGGCCTCGCCCTCACCGTCGTCGTCCGGACGGAGGAGCCGTGGTCGGCGCGATATCCGCAGGCGAGCTACGTGGGCTACCTGGTCGACCAGGACACCGGCCGGGCCTGGCGGTTCGCGCGGCGGAGCGACGAGACCGACTGGAGCCGCCAGGTGCTGGCCGCCGAGGACGGTGAGGCCCCGCTGCTCAAGCACTGGTCATGGCGCAGCGCCCAACGGGCCGCGCCCGCGCCGCCGGTCGCCGAGCCGTCGCCGCAGGTCTCCCTCACCAAGCGGGCCGACGGCACGGTGCGGCTGGCGGTCGTACCGCCGCCCGGCGCCCGGACGCTCACGCTGCAGCTCCGCGCCAGAACGGCGGCCGAGGCCGTCACGCTGGCCGGCGTGCCGATCAACCTTGCCCTGCCGGCGGGCAAATGGGTCACCGTGGCGTGGCAGGCGCCGGGGAAGGCGCCCGACCTCGTCATCCGGCCCAGTGGTCGGGGTCGGCTTGACGTGCGCTACAACGCCCTCCTCGAACGCTGGCCCCAGGGCGTCGCGCCCCTGCCCCCGCGACCGGCCGACGTGATGGCCTGGGACACCTCGGACTCCACCTTCGTGACCGGGACGCGCGCGTTCACTTGGTGATCGACCTTCGAGGGGTTATCCCGCGGGCCATGAGTGACGTGACGATCTATCACAACCCCAATTGCGGGACCTCGCGGAACACGCTCGCCCTGCTCCGCGACAAGGGGATCGAGCCCACCGTCGTCGAATACGTGAAGGCGGGCTGGACCAAGGACCAGCTCCAGGACCTGCTGACGCGGATGGAGGTGGGCGCGCACGATATCCTGCGCGTGCGCGGCACCAACGCCGACGAACTCGGCCTCACCGATCCCGGCGTTTCGGACGACGCGATCATCGCCGCGATGATCATCGAGCCGATCCTGGTGAATCGCCCTATCGTCGTGACCCCTAAGGGCGCGGCGCTCTGCCGTCCGGCGGAGCTGGTGCTGGGCCTGATCTAGAGGCTGAGACAATTTACCGGTCGCGGTAACCTCGCGTTTCCGCTGATCATTCAATTACTGCAGGGGCGCCGGGGGGTGCTTTTTCCAGGCTCCGGGCATCCGGGGCCACGCAACGGTCAGTAACCGGGGGCGGCATGCAGGAATTCGACCCGCGCGGATTTTCGAGGCGCTATGCGCCGCGCCTGATCGCAGGCGCCGTTGCGTTCACCGCCGCGGTGGCCGGATGGCAGGCCGCGTTGCGCCTCGACCGGCCACAGGCGCCGGTGATGGCCCCCGAGCAGGCCGCGGCCCTGCAGCACGCCGCCTTCACCCGCGCCGAGACGCAGATCGGCTTCAGCCGCGCCGAGAACATCGAGGTCAAGGTGCGCCCGGGCGAGACGCTGGAAGGCGCCGTGCAGCGCGCCGGCGTGGCGCCCGACGAGGCGCGCCAGGTGGTGGCCACGCTGGGCCGCGCCATGGACACCGTGAAGATCAAGGCGGGCCTGGCCTTCGACGCGGCCGTCGCGCAGCCTCTGTCCGACGGCGGCCAGGCGCGATTGATCGGACTGTCGATGCGAACCGGCCCCGCGACGTCCGTCACCGTGTCTCGCACCTTCGACGGCGCGCTGCGCCTGCGGGCGCTGGAGGAGAAGGTCGCGCACGAGACCACCGTCGCCGACGGCGAGATCCAGGGCTCGCTCTACGAGAGCGCCCAGCGCCTCGGCGCGACGCCCGCCATCACCGCCCAGGTGGCCAAGCTATTCGCCCACAAGCTGGACTTCCAGCGCGACATCCAGCCGGGCGACGACTTCCGTCTGGTCTTCGACCGCAAGGTCACCGAGAGCGGCCGCACCATCGAGACCGGCGAGCTGGAGTATGCCGAGCTGCACGGCGTGAAGTTCTTCCGCTTCCAGCGCGACGGGGGCGAGGCCGAGTACTTCGACGAGCACGGCAAGAACATCCGTGGCTTCCTGCTGCGCACGCCGGTCGACGGCGCGCGGCTGACGTCGCGCTTCGGCATGCGCCGCCATCCCATCCTGGGCTATGCGCGCGCCCACCAGGGCGTGGACTTCGGGGCGGGCCACGGCACGCCCGTGCTGGCGGCCGGCGACGGCGTGGTCGTGAAGGCCTCGCGCTGGCGCGGCTACGGCAACTGGCTGCAGATCCGCCACTCCGGCGGCTGGGACACCGGTTACGCGCACCTGTCACGCTACGCTAAGGGCATGCGGCCGGGCACGCGGGTGCGCCAGGGCCAGGTCGTGGCCTACGTCGGCTCGACGGGCATGTCGACCGGACCGCACCTGCACTACGAGGTCTGGCAGAAGGGCCGCCGGGTGAACCCGGTCGGCGCCAAGGTTCCGCAGGGGACGGTCCTGGCGGGCGCCGAGCTTGCCCGCTTCAAGGCCGAGAAGGGCCGGCTGGAACGCCTGCTCGCCGAGGGCCCGCCGCCGACGCGGGCCATGGCGTCGGCCGGCGAGCCGATCTCTTCCCGCTAAGCTTGCGCCCTGCGCCGCTTCGCGCCTAGTTGGCGGCGAGTATCGGCGTATGGGGAAGTCTCGATGGGCGTGACGTCGAACACGGCGCGAGCCGTACGCAGCTGGGTCGCCGAGTGGCCGCCCGAGCCCTCCATCGACATCGTCTACAGCCTGCTTCGCCTGCTGGGGCAGTGGCGTTCATACGTGCTGTCCAACACCTACGTCTCCCTGGAAGGCGCCCGGATCTGGGGCGGGCCGTTCGCCGGGATGGAATACGTCAGCGTCGCCGCCGAGGGCGCCCTGATGCCGCGTCTTCTGGGCACCTACGAGTGCGAGCTGCATCCGCACCTCGCCGCCATCACCGCCGAGGGCGTGGACTGCGTGATCGATGTGGGCTGCGCCGAGGGCTACTACGCCGTGGGCCTGGCGCGGGCGATGCCGCAGGTGACAGTCTACGCCCACGACATCGAAGAAAAGGCGCGCGTGGCCTGCGCCGACCTGGCCGCCCGCAACGGCGTGAGCGATCGGGTCATCGTCGGCGGTGAGTTCAAGCCGCAGGACTTCCAGGCCTTCGCCGGACGCCGCGTGCTGGTGATGGTCGACGCCGAGGGCGCCGAGGTCGACATCCTGCAGCCCGAGCTGGGTCCGGCGCTGGCCCAGATGACCATCATCGTGGAGACCCACGACGTCTATCGGGCCGACGCGCTGGCCACCATCCGCGGGCGTTTCGAGGCCACCCACGACATCGTCCAGGTGGACACGGGGACGAAGCACCTCACCGGCCCGCCGTGGCTGTTGGACTTCAACCACCTGGACCAGCTGCTGGCCGTCTGGGAGTGGCGCCACCGCCCCACGCCCTGGCTGGTGATGCGGCCGAAGGCGCGCTGACGCCTCCGGCCGTGCGTTGCGTCAGGCGTCGAAGACGATGACCGAGCGGGCGACCGCGCCGGTCTTCATTTCCTCGAAGGCCTCGTTGACCTGTTCGAGCTTGATGCGGCGGCTGACCATGTCGTCCAGGTGCAGCTTGCCGGCCATGTAGGCGTCGACCAGTCGGGGCATGTCGACCGGGAACCGGTTCGAGCCCATCAGCGAGCCCTGGATGCGCTTCTCGCCCAGGAAGGCCGCGCCCATCAGGCTGATGGTCTGACCGACCGGGATCATGCCGATGACGTTGGCGGTGCCGCCCCGGCACAGCATGTTGAACGCCTGCTCGGCGGTCGCGGCGAGGCCGATGGCCTCGAAGCTGTGCTGCACGCCGCCGCGGGTCATCTCCAGCACGGTCTTCACGGCGTCGGGGCCGCCCAGCACGAAGTCGGTGGCGCCCATGGACTTGGCGAGGTTCTCCTTACCGGGCGCCATGTCGATGGCGATGATCCGGCCGGCGCCGGCGAGGGCCGCGCCATTCACCGCCGCCAGGCCCACGCCGCCGCAGCCGATGACGGCCACGGTGTCGCCCGGTCGGACGTTGGAGGTGTGGATCACGGCGCCGACGCCGGTCATCACGCCGCAGCCGATCAGGGCCGCGCGGTCCAGCGGCATGTCCTTGCGGATCGCGACGCACGCGTTCTCGTGGATCAGCATCTGTTCGGCGAAGGACGACAGATTGAGGTACTGCAGCATCGGGCCGTTCGCCGACGACAGGCGCGGCTCCTCTTCCTCGCGGCGCTTGGTCTCGGGCGACACGCAGCGGGCCATGTGGCCGGTGACGCAGTGGTCGCAGTGGCCGCAGAAGGCCGACAGGCAGGTGATGACGTGGTCGCCGGGCTTCACGGTGCGGACTTCCGAACCGACCGCCTCGACGACGCCGGCGCTCTCGTGGCCCAGGACGGCCGGCATCGGGTGCGGATACTTGCCCTCGATGAAGTGCAGGTCCGAATGGCAGACGCCGGCGGCGGCGGTGCGGATCAGCACCTCGCGCGGGCCCGGCTTGGAGATGTTCACGTTCTCGATCTGAAGCGGCTTGCCCACTTCGCGCAGCACGGCGGCCTTCATCGGCGTCTTCCCCTTCTCTGAAACGGTTGTTTGGCGGAAAGCCTTATCGCCGTTCAGATGGGGCTGGGAAGCCCTAAACGCGGCTCGACAACGCCACGATTGGATTTCATCTAGACGGCCATGGACGACGCCCAGCCGGTCCGCACCGTCACCGCCTTCGACGTCTTCCTGGCGTTCCTGCGACAGGGGCTGACGGCCTTCGGCGGCCCGGTGGCGCACCTGGGCTACTTCCGCAGGGAGTTCGTCGAGCGGCGCGGCTGGATCAGCGAGGCCGCCTACGCCGACCTCCTGGCGCTCTGCCATTTCCTGCCCGGGCCGGCCTCGAGCCAGGTGGGGATGGCCATCGGCCTGCGGCAAGCCGGCCTGGCCGGCGCGCTCGCGGCGTTCGCCGGCTTCACCCTGCCGGCCGCCACGGCCATGATCGCCTTCGCCACGTTCTCGCCTGAACTCATGTTCCGGTTCGGCGACGGCTGGATCCACGGCCTGATGATCGCCGCCGCCGCCGTCGTCCTGCAGGCGGTCATCCAGATGGCGCGCACCCTGGCCGTGGGCCCGATCCGCGCCGGCATGGCGATCGGGGCCGCGTTGGGCCTCGTCATTGCGCAGAGCCCGGTGGCGCAGGTGGCGGCGATCGTGGCCGGCGGCCTCTTCGGCCTGGCCATGCTGCGCGGCGACGCCGGCGAGACGCCGCCGGATGACGCCGCCGAGACCGTGGACCCGCAGAGCGCGCTCGTCGCGCTGGCGCTGTTCGCGCTGCTGCTGGTGGGCCTGCCGGTGCTGGCGGCGCTGCTGCAGAACCCGGGGCTGGGGCTGGCCAGCGTGTTCTACCGCACCGGCTCCTTGGTGTTCGGCGGCGGCCACGTGGTGCTGCCGCTGCTCGAGCGCGAGGTGGTCGACCGCGGCTGGCTCGACCAGGAGACCTTCCTGATGGGCTACGGCGCGGTGCAGGCGCTGCCCGGCCCGCTGTTCAGCTTCGCGGGCTACGTGGGCGCCGCCCAGACCTACGGGCCGCGCGGGATCGTGGGCGGTCTGATCGCGCTCTTCGCCATCTTCCTGCCGAGCCTGTTGCTGGTCGTGGGCGTGTTGCCGTTCTGGGACCGGCTGAAGCGCGAGGGCTGGGCGCGCGGCGCCCTGGCCGGCGTCGGCGCGACGGTGGTGGGCGTCCTGGCCGCCGCGCTATGGGACCCGGTGCTGATGACCACCATCAAGCGCCCCGCCGACTGGGCGCTGCTGGCCGCCGCCTTCGTGTTCCTGCAGGTCGCGAAGCTGCCGCCCTGGCTGGTGGTGATCGGCTTCGCCGTCGCGACCGGCTGGTTCCTGCGTTAGGCCGTCTGCGCGTTCTTCACGCCCAGCTTCACCGGCCAGAAGCCCGAGAGCTTCGGCCAACGGAAGGTCCAGGCCGGCCCCTTCTGCGGGATGCATGACTCCAGCGCCGCAATCAGGATCTCGGCCGGGCCGTCGTTCAGGAAGTGGTTGGCGCCCTCGGTGCGGACCACGCGGATCGGGCGGCGGGTCACCGTCTCGTCGGCCAGCTTCTCGGCTACCTCGAGCGGGGCGAAGTCGTCCTGGTCGCCGTGGATCATGTGGATCGGCACGTTCACCCGGGCCAGCGCGCGCTTGGCGTGGCGCAGCTGCGGCCTCTGGCCGGTCACCTCGATGACGGCGTGGCGCAGGTCGCGCGGGATCATCTTCAGCGCCTTGCCGCCCAGGTCCAGCAGCCACCGTGCGGTCGGCCCCGCCTCGCCGAAGAAGCCGGACAGCAGCACCAGGCCCGCCACCTTGCCGGGGTTCTGGTCAGCCATGATCGAGGCGATGGCGGCGCCGTAGCTCTGGCCCACCAGCAGCACCTTCTGACCGGGCGCGGCCCGCAGCACGGGCGCCAAGGCCTCGGCCTGGACGCGGATGTCGGTGACGGGGTGCAGCGGCTCGGAGCCGGCATAGCCCGGCCGGTCGACCACGATCATCTCCCGCTCGGGCGGCAGTTCGGACATCGTCTCGGCCCAGTACTCGGCCCAGGATGGCGCGCCGGTGATCACCACGATCTTCCAGGGCGCAGGAACGGCGCGCGGCGTCTCGAGCGCCGAGATGCGCCAGCCATGGCCACCGCCGGACATAAAGCTGGTGCGGCGGACGACATGATCCGGAAAATCCGCCGACGTGGGGGCGTGTTCGGTGCGGCCCTTGGCGGCGGCCTCGATCGCCGCCCACCCCATCGCCAGCACACCCTTTGGACGTTTGCGAGCCAACGCCCGACCTCCTCAGTACCTCAGCATCACCTGGAGATGTGAACGCACGGTTCAAGGGGCGGTTCTGTTAGGCTTTTTTCATGGAGACGATGCGGCCGGCGCTGTGGCCAGCCGGTCACGCAATTCGCGTTTCAGCACCTTGCCGGTGGGCCCGATCGGGAGCGCATCGACCACCCGAACCTCGTCCGGCGTCCACCACTTGGCGACCCGCGCGCCCACGTGCGCCTTCACCTCCTCGGGGTCGACGCTCTGGCCCGGACGGAGCGTGACCAGCAGCAGCGGCCGCTCGTCCCACTTCGGGTGCGGCATACCCACCGCCGCGGCCATGGCGACCGCCGGGTGCGAGCAGGCCGCCTCCTCCAGGTCGAGCGTGGAGATCCACTCGCCGCCTGACTTGATGACGTCCTTGGCCCGGTCGGTCAGGCGCAGGTAGCCCTCGGGGTCGATGGTGGCGATGTCGCCGGTGTCGAACCAGCCGTCGGCGGTGAAGGCGGCCGCGCCGTCCTGCTTGAAGTAGGCCGAGCTCACCCACGGCCCGCGCACCTGCAGTTGGCCGGGGCTCTTGCCGTCGCGCGGCAAGAGGCTCCCGTCCTCGCCGACGATCCGGAGCTCGACGCCCCAGAGGCCGCGGCCCTGCTTCAGCTTGCGCTGCAACGTCGCCTCGGCGCTCTCCCCCGCGTGCTGCGGCAGAGCGGTGTTGATCACGCCCAGCGGCGAGGTCTCGGTCATGCCCCAGATCTGGCGCACCCTGCCGCCCAGCCGCGCCTCGATGCGGGCGATCAGCGAAGCGGTGGGCGCCGAGCCGCCGATGGCGATGGTCCTGACCGAGGTGAGCTGGCCGCCGGTCTGGTCCAGGTGGTCGGCCACGCCCACCCAGATGGTCGGCACGCCCAGGAGGAAGGTCACCCCCTCCCCTTCGATCAGTTCGCAGACGGACGGACCGTCCAGCAGCCGGCCCGGCAGCACCAGGGTCGCGCCGACCAGCGGCGCGGCATACGGGGTGCACCAGGCGTTGGCGTGGTACATCTGGGCGCAGGGCATCACCACGTCGCGGGCCGACAAGTCGAAGGCGTCGGGCAACGCCAGCGCCAGCGCATGCAGGACTGTCGAACGGTGGCCGTAGAGCACGCCTTTCGGGTTCCCCGTCGTGCCGGAGGTGTAGCAGAGGCCCGACGCGCTCTTCTCGTCGATGTCGGGCCAGTCGAAGTCCGGTGTCTGGGCCGCCAGCAGATCCTCGTAGACCAGCACGCCCGGCGGCGCGTGGGCCGCATCCGTCATGGCCACGAAGGTCTTCACCGTGGCCATCCTCGGTCCGATCTCGGCGACCAGGTCCGAGAATGTGATGTCGAACAGGAGGACCGAATCCTCCGCGTGGTCGGCCACCCACACCACCTGGTCGGGATGCAGTCGCGGATTGATCGTGTGCAGCACCGCGCCGATGCCGGTGACGGCGAAGTAGAGCTCGAAGTGTCGATGGGTGCTCCAGGCCAGGGTCGCCACCCGGTCGCCCGGCTTCACGCCCAGGGCCAGCAGCGCCTTGGCCATCTGCTTCGACCGCTTGAGCGCATCGGCGTAGCCGTAGCGGTGGATCGGCCCCTCGACCGTCCGCGTCACCACCTCGCGGTCGCCATGGTAGAGCGCCGCATGCTCCAGGATCGACGGGAGCGTCAGCGGCCGGTCCATCATCAGCGCCTGCATGGGTCCTCCGTCAGGTGTTGGCCTCAAGGCTAGGGCCGGCCGGCGAAACCGCAACATCGCAGGGCTTGGGGCAAGGATCGATCCGACTTAAGACACGCTCCCATGAGCGCGCAGCCCCGATCCAGCGTCGATCCGGCCGAGGTCGAGACCTTCTCGCGGATCGCGGCCGAGTGGTGGGACCCGCGGGGCAAGTTCGCGCCGCTGCACAAGTTCAATCCCGTCCGCCTCGCCTTCATCCGCGACCAGGCCCTCTACCGCTTCGGCCGCGACGGGAAGGCGCGACGCCCGTTCGAAGGCCTGCGCCTGCTCGACATCGGCTGCGGCGGCGGCCTGCTCTCCGAGCCCATGACCCGGCTGGGCTTTGCGGTCACCGGCGTCGACGCTTCCGAGCGCAACATCAAGACCGCCGCGGCCCACGCCGCCGAACAGGGCCTTTCCATCGACTACCGCGCCTCCACGGCGGAAGACCTGCTGGCCGCCGGCGAGCGGCCCTTCGACGTGATCCTCAACATGGAGGTGATCGAGCACGTGGCCGATCCGGCCGCCTACCTGCAGGACTGCGCGCGCCTCCTGAAGCCTGGCGGCCTGATGATCGTGGCCACCCTGAACCGCACGCTGAAGGCGCTGGTGCTGGCCAAGATCGGCGCCGAGTACATACTGCGCTGGCTGCCGGTCGGCGCGCACGACTGGAACAAGTTCCTGAAGCCCCAGGAAATCCGCGACTTCCTGTCCGGCCAGCCGGTCGTTGTGGACGGCCCCTATGGAGTCGTATTCAACCCGCTCACCGGCCGTTGGACGGAATCCGTCGACACCGACGTGAACTACATGATGACCGTGGTGCGCGACGCCGCCTGAGGGTCGCTCGCGGGGGAGTTTGGATGTCTTCGTTACGCGTGCTGGGCCACGCCTTCCGCGCCTGGCGCCGCAACCGGACCTGGGCCAAGCACGAGCCCGAGACGCCCTACCTGGCCGACCTGCTGTCGGGCGCGCCCGTCTGCCTGCACGTCGGCGCCAGCGACGGCCGCCACTCCTACGTCATGACGCAAGTGGCGCCCAAGGCGCGCATCTACGCCTTCGAGCCCTCGGCCTTCGCCTTCGAGGTGCTGAAGACCGCCATCGCCTGGCACCGCATCGGCAAGCAGGTGACGCCCGTCCACGCCGCCGTCGCCGACAAGCCGGGCGAGATGCTGCTGGTCACGCCGAAGAAGACCTCCGGCCGCATGGGCCGCGCCTACGCCTACGTCGCCGAGACCCGGCCCAACGGCCCGGCGCGCCCCGACCTGGAGGACACAGGCATGGAGGTCCAGCCCACGCCGGTCATCACCCTTGACGGCTTCTGCGAGGCCCACGAGATCGAGAAGATCGACTTCATCCGCATGGACATCGAGGGCGCCGAGCTGAAGGCGCTGATGGGCGCGATCCAGATCCTCGACCGCGACCGCCCGCACGTGCTGCTCGAGATCCATCCGGCCATGCTGCAGGCCCGCTTCGGCGCCTCGGGCGACGCGGTGCTCGACGTCTTCCGCGACCGCGGCTACCGCATGTTCGCCCTCAACGGCGACCGCCTGGAAGAACGCACGACGCTCGTCGAAGGCCTCCCCTGGAAGGACTACTTCTTCATCCACCCCAGCCGCGCCGGCCGCCTGCCCGACGGGGTGTTCAAGGCCCGGATGGCGGCTTAGTCCGGGAACTGGATCAGCGCGTCGAATTTCCGGCCCATGCGCATCGCCTGGAGCGGCGCGGTGTCGGCGTAGACCACCTCCTCGATGATCCGGCCATCGCGCAGGGTCAGCTT
Organism: Phenylobacterium sp.; assembly: GCF_036402295.1. Taxonomy (GTDB): domain Bacteria; phylum Pseudomonadota; class Alphaproteobacteria; order Caulobacterales; family Caulobacteraceae; genus Phenylobacterium. The sequence continues at coordinate 305 of NZ_DASWTE010000428.1, read as the reverse complement.
GTCGACCCCCCGCCAAGTGACGACGTGCTCGCCATAACGGTTCGAGCTTTCCCATTCGACGACAATCACGTCGCCGCGCAGCGTCCACCCCAGGAGCTTCCACGTGAGATGCGGGGCGTTCTGTTTCGTCAGGTCGTTCAGCTTGCCGATCTCGCTGCCGCGGATCACGCGGCTGGCGAACGGGTAGTGCAACTGGCCCTCGGGGCGCCAGAGCCGCAGGAACGCGGCGCCGTCCTTGGCGGCCCATGCTGCGGCGAAGCGTTCGACGAACGCGTGGGCTTCCTGGTCGGTCATGCCGGATCTCC
>NZ_DASWTE010000427.1:0-19070 GCF_036402295.1 Phenylobacterium sp. | reverse complement strand
GTCGCGGCGCTTCTGGTCGTCGCCGTGGTAGGTGAAGTCGTTGATGAAGCGGTTGCGCGAGACCACCTCGCCGACCTCGCCCTGCGGGACGTCCCTACCTTCCTTGTCGATGATCCGGACCTCGGCCTCGGGGATCGGCTTTCCGACTGTGCCCGGATGCGCCAGCCACTCCTCGCTGTTGCACGACACCACGATGCCGACCTCGGTCGCGCCGTAGTACTCCTCGATCACCGGGCCCCACCACTCGATCATCTCGCGCTTGATCGGCGGCGGGCAGGGCGCGGCGGCGTGCACCACGAACTTCAGCGAGCTGAGATCGTACTTGCGCTTCACGTCCTCGGGCAGCTTGAGCAGCCGGTGGAACATGATCGGCACCATGTGCAGGTGCGTGACCTTGTGCGTCTCGATGAGCTGCAGGAGCTCCTCGGGATCGAACCGCGGCTGCAGAATCGCCGTGCCCCCGGCTCGCGCCGCGAACAGGCCGTAGGCGTTGGGCGCCGAGTGGTACATCGGCCCGGTCACCACCGTGACCACGTCCTGCGGATCGCCATAGCCCACGAAGCCGAAGCCGCGCATCAGCACCCGGACATAGGCCTCCACCTGCTCCGGGGTCGGCGGATGGCGGCGCACGCCCTTGGGTCGGCCGGTGGTGCCGGAGGTGTAGATCACCGTGCCCCCGCCGGTCGACGGCTCGCCCGCATACGGCTCGAAGCCCGCGAGCCAGGTGTCCCAATCCAGCATGCCGGGCGGGGTCGGCTGCGGCGTGATCCCGTAGGCCTCGGCGATCTCCGGCGGCGTCGGGACCACCAGCACGGGAACGCCGGGCGGCAGCGCCGAGCGGATCGGCTCGATCAGGTCGGCGTGGATGACGATCGCCTTGGCGCCCGAATTCTCGAACAGGTAGGCCGCCTCGTCCGGCGTGTAGTGCCAGTTCACCGGGGTGGCGTAGACGCCCAGCAGGCTCGCGGCGGTGCTGGCCTCGACGAACGGGAAGTCGTTGCGCAGGTAAAGGGCGATCAGGTCGCCCTCGCCGATGCCGAGGCTGAGGAGCCCGGTCGCCGCCCGCGCCGCGCGCTCGCCCATTGCGGTGAGCTCCAGCCGACGGTTCCCGCTGATCAGCGCGCCCATGCCGGCCTCCTACTTGAGCGCGGCGGGGAACTTGGGCAGGGCGTCGAAGTCCTCGGGCACGTGCTCGAGCACCACCTTCGCCTTGGTGTCGGCCGCCAGCTTCTCGACCATCTCGTAGGACTTCAGCGTGTCGGCCTTGTTGGTGTTGAAGCGCGGCACGCGCTTGGTCGCCCGGCTCTCGGCGATGTGCCAGAGGTCGCCGGTCAGGATCACCGGCCCGGCCTGCTTCAGCCGCACCAGCAGCACCGTGTGGCCGGGCGTGTGGCCGGGCGCCTGGTAGATCACCACCGACTTGTCGCCGAACACGTCGAAGGTGGGCTGCTCGATCAGCTTGGTCTTGGAGGTTTCCAGCGCGGAGTAGGCCGCGAACTGGGCCGCATTCTTCCGCGCGGTCTCACTGAACGCGTAGGCCTTCTCCTCCGGGTCGACGATCCAGGTGGACGACGCGAACTTCCCGGCGTTGCCGATGTGGTCGAAGTGGCTGTGCGAGACTGAGACGTACTCGATGTCGGCCGGCGTCAGGCCGATCGACTTCAGCTGGTCCAGCAGCGGCGGCACGGTCGCGCCGGGCGCGGGCGTCGCAGCCTGCGGCAGGCCGGTGTCCCAGATGAGGTCGCCCTTGGGATGCCGGATCAGGTAGCAGGGCACCACCATCTTCGCCGGCTTGTCCTTGTAGGCGCCGTCGTCCGAGAACATGTCGGCGTTCGGCATCGTCAGCCGGCCGCACTCGATGGCGTAGAGCTCGACGCTCTTGGGCGCTGCCGGAGCGGCGAGGGCGGACCCGCCCACGAGGGCGCAGGCGGCAGCGGCGGCGAACAGGCGGATCATCGGCGTTTCCCCAATCACGACATTGTTGCCTCAGCCTGACGCCACGTCTGGGGGCTGCACAAGCCCGCAAACCCGCTATCGTCGCCGAAAAGCACAGAGTGGGAGGACGCGTCATGGCCCAGGCGGAATACGACGCGGTGATCGTGGGCGCGGGGTTTTCCGGGCTCTACATGCTGCACCGTCTGCGCGAGCAGGGACTGAGCGCGCGGGTCTATGAGGCCGGGTCCGGCGTGGGCGGCACCTGGTACTGGAACCGCTATCCGGGCGCCCGCGTCGACATCGAGAGCCAGGAGTACTCGTACTCATTTTCGCCTGAGCTCGACGCCGAGTGGGTCTGGAGCGAGCGGTATGCGAGCCAGCCCGAGCTGCTCGCCTACCTCAACCACGTGGCCGATCGGTTCGACCTGCGCCCCGACATCCAGCTCGAGACGCGGGTCACCACGGCGCGCTTCGACGAGGCGGCCAACCGCTGGACGATCACGACCGATCGCGGCGAGACGGTCACGGCCCGCTGGTGCGTCATGGCCACCGGCGTGCTGTCGGTGCCGAACGAGCCGAACTTCCCGGGTGCGGAGACCTTTCAGGGCCCGAGCTGGCACACCGGCCGCTGGCCGCACGAAGGCGTGGACTTCACCGGCCAGCGGGTGGCGGTGATCGGCACCGGCTCGTCGGCCATCCAGTCGATCCCGCAGATCGCCGAGCAGGCCGACCACGTCACCGTCTTCCAGCGCACGCCCAACTTCAGCGTGCCGGCGCACAACGGTCCGCCCGATCCGGCCGTGGTCTCCGACTGGGCGGCCAACCGGGAGCAGTACCGCAAGGAGGCGCGCGAGACCGGCTTCGGCATCAGGATGGTCAATCCGCAGGAGGCCCTCGCCGTCGACGCCAGCCCAGAGGTGCGCCGGGCGGCCTACGAGGAGCGGTGGCGGATCGGCGGCTTTGCACTCCTGGGCGCCTACGGTGACCTCACGACGGATGTGGCGGCCAACGCCACGGCGGTCGAGTTCGTGGCCGACAAGATCCGCGGCATCGTCAAGGACCCCGCGACGGCCGAGAAGCTGGTCCCGAAGACCTTCCCCATCGGCTCCAAGCGGCTCTGCGTCGACACCGGCTACTACGCCACCTTCAACCGTGACAACGTCGAGCTGGTCGACCTGAACGACGAGCCCATCGCCGAGATCACGCCGAACGGCGTGCGTACCACAGGCGCGATCTACCAGGCTGACGCCATCGTCTACGCGATCGGGTTCGACGCCATGACCGGGGCGCTCAACAACATCGACATCACAGGCCGTGGCGGCGCGAAGCTCAAGGACAGCTGGGCGGCGGGCCCGCGCACCTACCTGGGCCTGGCGGTGGCGGGTTTCCCGAACCTCTTCATCGTCACCGGCCCGGGCAGCCCGTCGGTGCTGTGCAACATGGCCGTCGCCATCGAGCAGCACGTGGACTGGATCGCCGACTGCATCGCCTGGGCAGGCGCACGGCAGGTCGGGGCCATCGAGGCCACGGAGGGTGCGCAGGACGAGTGGGTGGCGCACGTCAACGAGGTGGCCGCGCCGACGATCTTCCCGCTCGCCAACTCCTGGTACATGGGCGCGAACGTGCCGGGCAAACCGCGGGTGTTCATGCCCTACATCGGCGGCTTCCCGGTCTATCGCGACAAGTGCAACGAAGTGGCCGCCGCGGGCTACCCGGGCTTCGCGCTGACCTCGGACGCGCGGGCGTCGATGGCTTAGCAGCGCGACCGCGCGGCGGCCTGCGAAAGTCAGGGTTCCGAAACCAATTCTCCTTAGCGTTAGGGGACTTGGGGGGAACCTTGGCCATGCGGCCGATACTTCGAGCGGTCGTCGCGCTGCTTGCGATGCTGAGTCTGTGGAGCACGGCCGCCGCCGTCGAACGGCCGCGGACGTCGCCGGCCGACCTCGCCGCGCGCATCCACGCCCGCGCCGCCCGCCACTCCTTCCATGAGCTTCGCGCCTATGGCGACGCCGCCGCGCAGACGAGCCGCCCGGAAGGGCTCCGCCGCCTGCACCTGGTGGTGACCATCTTCCGCAGCCAGGCCGAGTTCGGCGTGGCGGACCACTACAACGCGCTGCTGGCCCGGCGCGCGGCCGAGCTCGGCAGCGCGCGGTACGCGGCGGTCGCGGAGCTCAACAAGGTCGCGATCGCCTACGACCAGGCGGCCGAGGGTTCGGCCGCCGCACTCGCCAAGGCCCGGGCGCGGCAGACCGACTGGTACGCCAAGGTCTATGCCGACACGCTGTGGGCGCGGCATCTGATGGACGAGCGGGACGCGGGCGCGGCGTTGCGCCTGCTGTCCACGGCAGAGCAGGCCATCCCCGAGAAGGACGCGGACCGCGCGTCGGCCGAGTCGCTGATCTGGGACATGATCGGGCTTGCGCTGATGAGCCTGAACGACCTGGAGGGCAGCGCGGCGGCCTTCGATCGGGCGCAGTTCGAGTTCGCCGATCCGGCCGACCCGCGGCCGGACTTCGACGCGCTCTACAACCTGGGCCGAATGGCCATCGACCTGGGCCACCAGTCGACGGCCGAGAAGCTGGTGCGGGCCCACCATGAGCTGACGAACCGCTCCGACCTGGCGCACCTGCGCGGCTGGGACGCCAACATCTGCGGGCTCTACGCCGAGATGTACGAAACCCCGAGGCAGGTGCTGGCCTGTTTCGCGGAGTTCGACGCCGAGCTCAGCAGCGCCACGTTCCTGAAGCGGTCGGTGCTGCCCATGCGCGCCATCGCCAAGGCCAGGCTGGGGGACATCGCCGGCGCCGAGGCCGATTTCCGCCGTCTGCAGAAGTACGTGGCGACCGTCGAGCCCGGCTCCAAGCTGGTCGCGCGCCTGCTGGAGGTGGAGGCCGAGATCAAGCTGGCGCGCGGGGACGCCGCCGGGGCCTACAAGATCTTCCGCCAGTTCGAGCGGGAGCAGCGCTTCCGCCGCGCCGCGGAGGTCTACGACGGCGTGCGCCAGGTGACCGGCGCCCTGCAGAACCAGCTGCAAAGCGCGCGCGAGGACACCCGCGTGAAGGCCGAGGCGCTGCGGGCGCAGCAGTCGGTGATCGTGCTGGGCGTCTTCCTCGTGCTGGGCTGCGTGATGCTGGTGGTGCTCCAGCGCCGCGGCGCGTCGCGGCTGCGGGCCGCGCAGGCGAAGGCGGAGGCCGCCAACGCCGCCAAGAGCGCGTTCCTCGCCACCATGAGCCACGAGATCCGCACGCCGCTGAACGGCGTGCTCGGGATGGCCCAGGCCATGGGCGCCGAACAGCTGAGCGCACGCCAGCGCGAGCGCCTCGCCGTCATCCGCCAGTCGGGCGAGGCCCTGCTGACGATCCTCAACGACGTCCTCGACCTCTCGAAGATCGAAGCAGGCAAGCTCGAGCTCGAGATCGTCGACTTCAACCTGGGCGAGGTGGCCCGCGGGGCCTACTCGGCGTTCACGGCCATCGCGGCCAAGAAGGGGCTGTCCTTCGTGCTGGAGGTGGGCCCGGCAGAGGGACGCTATCGCGGCGACCCCAGCCGCATCCGGCAGGTCCTCTTCAACCTCGTGTCAAACGCCGTGAAGTTCACCGAGGCGGGCAAGATCCGCGTGACGGCGCGCTATGACGAGGGGCACCTCGTCCTCGACGTCCAGGACACCGGGCCCGGCATCGCGCCCGAGAACTTGTCGAAGCTGTTCGGCAAGTTCGACCAGCTGGACTCCTCGACCACCCGCCGGTTCGGCGGCACCGGCCTGGGGCTGGCGATCTGCCGCGAACTGGCGCAGCTGATGGGAGGGACGATCTCCGTTGAGAGCATGCCGGGCGCGGGCTCCACCTTCACCCTGACCGTGCCCCTGACCCGCCTGGGCGACGAGACCGCGCCCCTCCCGGCGCCCCCGCCAGGCGAAGAGGTGGAGCCGATGTCCCTGCGCGTGCTGGCCGCCGAGGACAATGCGGTGAACCAGCTCGTCCTGCGGACCCTGCTCCACCAGATGGGCCTGGACCCGCACGTCGTCGAGGACGGCGCCGCGGCCCTGGCCGCCTGGGAGAGCGCCGACTGGGACTTGATCCTGATGGACGTCCAGATGCCCGTCATGGACGGGATCGCCGCGACGGCCGCCATCCGGGCGCGGGAGCGTGACACCGGCCGCGCCCGCACGCCGATCATCGCGCTGACCGCAAACGCCATGGCCCACCAGGTGCAGGAGTACCGCGACGTCGGAATGGACGGCCACGTCTCCAAGCCGATCGAGGTCTCCGCGCTTTACGCCGAGCTCTGCGCGGTGCTGGAAGCCGGCGACGATGACGCGGCGGGCGACACGGTCGCCGCGTAGCCAGCCTCGACGTGATCCACTCGGTCGGAGCGTCCGGCGCCGGGTCCGCCGACGCGACGCCGGCCGAAACAGGATCAGCCGGCCAAGCCTCTCGCACCGTCAGGAGGCGCCCACCTCGCTCACGGGCAGTCGCAGGAACACGTGGCCGCCCGGCGCCGCGGGCGGCAGGGCGCCGGCGCGGATGTTCACCTGCAGTGACGGCAGGATGAGGGTGGGCGGCGGCAGGGTGGCGTCGCGGGCTTTCCGCATGGCGACGAAGTCGGCTTCCGACACGCCGTCGCGCACGTGGATGTTCCGCGCCCGCTCCTCGGCCACGGTGGTCTCCCAGCGGTAGTCGCTGCGCCCGGCGGGCAGGTAGTCGTGGCCGACGAAGATCCGCGTCTGCGGCGGCAGCGCCAGGATCTTGCGGGTCGAGCGATACAGTGACGCTGCGTCCCCGCCCGGGAAGTCGGCGCGCGCCGTCCCGTAGTCCGGCATGAACAGCGTGTCGCCGACGAACGCGGCGTCGCCGATCAGGTACGTCACGCAGGCCGGGGTGTGGCCCGGCGTGTGCAGGACGCGGATCGCAAGTTCACCGAGAGGCAGTTCGTCTCCCTCGTCGACGAGGCGGTCGAACGCGCGGCCGTCGTCGTCGACGTCGTCGGCCTCGAATAGCGGGATGAACTGCTTCTGCACCTCGGTGATACGCGCGCCGATGACGACCTCGGCGGCTGTCCTCCGCCGGATGTAGTCGGCCGCGGAGAGGTGGTCGGCGTGGGCGTGGGTCTCGAGCACGTAGAGTAGATCGAGGCCCTGGTCGCGGACAGCCTGGAGCAGGGCGTCGGCCGAGCCGTGCGACAGCTTCGCGCCCTTGGGTTCGTAGTCGGCCACCGGGTCGACGATGGCGGCCGCCTTCGTCGCCGGGTCGGACACCAGGTAGCTGGCGGTGGAGGTGGCGGGATCGAAAAACGCTTGAACGGTCGGATGCATGGTCTGAGCCTCCTTGGGCGTCGACGCATATATATTAGCACTTGCTAAATTAGCAATATCTAATATATGGAGCCTCATGTTCGATCTCGCAAACTTCGACATCGTCCGCTTCGAGGCCAGCGCCGCAGAGGCCGCCAAGCTCCTGCGTGCGCTCGGCAACGAGCGCCGGCTGATGATCCTGTGCCAGCTCGCGGACGGCGAGAAGTCGGTCGGGGAGCTTCTGCCCCTCGTTGGCCTCTCGCAGTCCGCCCTCTCGCAGCACCTCGCGGTGCTCCGGGAGGAGGGCGTCGTGGCGACCCGCCGCGAAGCCCAGACCGTGCGCTACCGGATCGCCGACCCGGCCGCCGTGCAGGTGGTGGCGACGCTCGCAGAAATCTTCTGTGCCCCTAACATGAGGTCCCGGAATGCCCGCCGCCCTGATCTCCCTCAAACCTGAGGACGTCGACCAGCGCCTGAAACGCCGCCACGCCGTCCTCGTGGACATCCGCGAGCCGGACGAGTTCGTCCGCCGCCACGTACGTGGGGCCTTGCCCCGTCCCCTCTCCACCTTCGAGGAAGCGCATCTGAAGGTTGAGCCCGGCCAGGATGTGGTCTTCACCTGCCGGACCGGCATGCGGACCGGCGCGAATTGCGAGCGGCTGGCCGCCGTCGTCGACGGGCCCGCCTATGTCCTTGAGGGGGGCGTCGACGCCTGGGCCGCCACGGGACTGCCGATCGAGATCGACCGCAAGGCGCCGCTGGAGATCAAGCGCCAGGTCCAGATCGCCGCGGGCTTGCTGGTGCTGGTCGGCGCGGCGCTCGGCTTTGCGGTCCATCCCGCTCTTTTCGGGCTCTCCGCCTTCGTGGGCGCTGGGCTTGTCTTCGCCGGCGTCACGGGCTTCTGCGGCATGGCCACGCTGCTCGCCGCGATGCCCTGGAACCGGGCGCGCGCCTGATCCGCGATGGACCCCGCCGTCGTCACCTACGCCCTGGCCGTGCTGAGCGGCGCCGTCGTCGGACTGCTGCTCGGCGTGTTCGGCGGCGGCGGCTCGGTGCTGGCGACGCCGCTGCTGATCTACCTCGTGGGGGTGCGCGATCCGCATGTCGCCATCGGGACTTCGGCGGCCGCCGTCGCCGTGAACGCGCTCGCCGGCCTCGCCGTCCAGGCCCGGGCCGGGCGGGTGAAGTGGCCCTGCGCCCTGGTCTTCGGCGGAGCGGGCCTGGCGGGATCCCTCGTGGGCGCCCACCTCGCCAAGCAGCTCGATGGCGGGGTCCTGCTCCTCTGGTTCGCCGCCGCGATGGCCCTGATCGGCGGCTCCATGCTGCTGCCGAAGAAGAACGCCGGCGACCCGGCGGTCCACCTCACTGCAGCGCTTACCGCGCGGCTCGCGCCGGCCGGCCTCGTCACCGGGTTGGCCGCGGGCTTCTTCGGGATCGGCGGCGGCTTCCTGATCGTGCCCGGCCTGATGGCCGCCACCGGTATGACCCTGGCCCATGCCGGGGCGTCGTCCCTGGTGTCAGTGTCCCTGTTCGGCGCCGCCACAAGCGCCAGCTACGCCGCGTCGGGCCTCGTCGACTGGCCCCTGTTCGTCGCCCTCGTGGTGGGCGGGGCGCTAGGCGTCCTGGCCAGCGATCCCGTCGCGCGGCGCCTGTCAGGCCGGGCCGATGTCGCCCGCAGGATGTTCGCGGTCATGGTCATCGCGACCGCTGCCTACGTGGCCTGGCGGTCGCTGGCCTGAGGCGTCGGGTCGGCAATGACGGCGTCCCGGCGCCTGAAGGCGCGCGGCGTTCCCAGCGAGGAGCGAGCCGATGCCGGGCCTGATCCGACACCAGGAGTTCGCGCCCTTCGACGCCGCGCTCGACATCGGTACGACGTTCGCGACGAACCTCACGCTCGACACGGTCTTCGGTCCGCAGACCGGCGTGCTGCAGGTCCTCGAGACCAGCGAAGCGGAGAGGAAGGCGCGCGGGTTCAAATACGATGCGCCGGGACTGGGCCCAATTCAGGAGGACCGGGCGGCGCCCTGCGCCGTCTGAGGCGCCTCAGACCATCCGCGCCTTTCGCAGCGCTTGGCATGACCTGATGACGCGCCGCCGCAGGCGGTGCTCGCGAGCGGGTGGAGACCTGGCCCTGGGCCCCCTGACTACACGCCGCTGAGGTGCGCGGCGATCGCTTCGTAGGCCGGCAGCGAGACGCGATCGAGGGGGCCGTTGCCGTTGGCGGCGGTCGGGTGCGAGGCGAAGCGGGCGATCACCATCTCGGCCCCCGGCGCCACGTAGCAGACCTGGCCGTGGATGCCCCGGGCCGTGTACGCGCCGAAGCGGTTGTGGCTCACCCACCATTGGTTCCGGTAGCTCCAGCCGGGCAGGGTGACGTAGCCGGCCCTGGCGAAATCCTCGGTCCGCGCACCGCCCGCGATGTCGTCCACGACCGCCCGCGGCACGATCTGCTGGCCGCCCGCAACGCCGCCCAGCCGCATCATCTCGCCGAAGCGGGCGAGGTCGCGGGTGGTGACGTTGAGGCCCGCGCCGCACAGCGCGAAGCCCGTGCCGTCGACCATGACGTAGCCGTCCTCCTCGACGCCCAGCTTCTGCCAGATGCGCTCGGAGACCAACTCGGCGAACGGCTTGCCCGCCACGCGCTGGATGATCCAGCCCAGCACTTCGGTGTTGCAGGTCTTGTAGGCGAAGGCCTCGCCGTGCTCGCCCTGCTTCTTCAGCGTGCGGAGGAAGTCGAAGATGGTGTTGGGACCAGCGTAGCCCTCGGGCGGCCGCGACCAGCCGGCGGCGACCCCATAGAAGCGCACCTCGGCGTCGGGATCGACGTAGTCCTCGCGGTACCGGACGCCCGTCGTCATATCCATCACGTGGCGTACGGTGGCGTCGCCGAAGGCGGTGTCGGCGAGTTCGGGGACGTAGTCCGCCACCGGCGCGGCCGGATCGAGTGCGCCCTCATGGGCCAGGACCGCCGCCAGCAGGCCCGCGAACGACTTGGTCACCGACATGGCGAGGTGCGGCGTGTGCGGCTGTAGCGCGCCACGGTAGGTCTCGTAGACCACGGTCCCACGATGCAGGACCACGAGGCCGTCGGTGAAGTTCTCTTCGATGCTCTCGCCCCAGGTCATCGGCCGCCCGTCCTGGGTGACGAACGGCACGTCGTCGAGGTCGTCGCGCAGGCCGTAGGGCAGGGCCGTGGCGGCCCCGGGCCCGCGTCGGATCGCCGCCGACGGCCCCAGCTCGCGCTGGTGGCTGAAGCTCCAGCGGGTGTTGGGGAAGCGCCAGCTGGTGGTGTCGGCGACCCGCACCGTCTTCTCGGGCGGCGGCGGGAAGCCCTGCATCACGGCCAACGCCGCGGGATCGGTCGAGGCGGCGGTCGGTGCGGGCTGGACGGAGTCGGGCATGGCGCAGGCCTCGGTCGGACAAGGCGCCCATCCCATCCCCTTCGCGCGGGAACCGCAAGCCGGCCGTTGGGTCAGCCGGCCCGCAGCTAGACCATCCCCGCCTTGCGGAGCGCCTGGTACGACCTGATCACGCGCTGCAGGCGGTGCTCGCCCGAGCGGTCGCCGTTGTTGGCGTCGGGGTGCAGGCGGCGCACCAGCTCGGTGTAGCGGGCGCGGATCTTGGGGCCGTCGGCGTCCTCGTCGAGGTCCAGGTCGGCCAGTGCGTTGCGCTCGATCTTGCCCAGCTTGCGGCTCTCGGGCTCGGGCCGGCGCGCCTGCTGGCCGCCGCCGCCGAACATGTTGAAGGGGTCGCGAAACGCCGGACCGTGGCCGGGGCCGGCCCCGAACTTGGCGGAGAACGCCGCGGCCTCGCGGCTCATGCGGCCGGCCTTCATCTCCCAGGTCGGCCGCCCGCCGGTCATCATCTCTTCCTGCTGCCGGCGGCGCACCTCGCCTTCGGCCATGCCGGCGAAGAAGTTCCAGTTGCGATTGTATTCCGCGGCGTGCGGCTGGCAGAACCAGTAGTGCTCGTGCAGCAGGTCGCGCGATTTCGGCGCCCGCGCCGTGGCCGCCCGCCGGCAGCCCGGATGGTCGCAGGCCCGCTCGCCCGGCTTCAGGGCATGCACGTCCTGCGCCGTCGTGTCCTCCTCCTCGGAGGGCGGGCGGACGCGGATATCCACGAACTTGGGCTTATATTGAAACGCGCCGGGCATCGCCCAAGTATGAGGGGCAGAAGTTTCCGTACAAGAATTGAAGATCGAGCCGATGGGCGCCATAATTGACGCGATCCAAGACAAGCTTACGGCGGCCTTCCAGCCCACGCGACTGGAGGTCGTCGACGATTCCCACCGACACGCGGGCCACGCCGGCGCGCGCGAAGGCGGGGAAAGCCATTTCAACGTAACGATCGAATCCCCGGCATTTGCGGGGACGCCCCGGGTGGCGCGCCAGCGGATGGTCTACCGCGCGCTCGCTGACGAGTTGGCCGGTCCGGTGCACGCGCTGTCGGTGAAGGCGGTGGCGCCCGGCGAGGAGTGAGGCGGGCGAGCGCCTTAGATTCTTGAACCGCGGAATACGCGGAATGGCGCGGAAGGCGGCGGCGCTTTCGGAGCTCTTTCCGCGTCATTCCGCGTTTTCCGCGGTTCTCTTCGATTGCGCCTGCGGCGCCCTTGGAAGCCTTGCGAATAGAGCGCTACGCTAAAACATACGTTTGAAGAGCCGCCAGAGTGCGGCCGGACAATCTGGGAGGGGTGGGTTGCAGACAACCATCACCATCAATGGGCAGGCGCGGTCGCTGGACCTCGACCCGCGCACGACGCTGCTCGACGCCTTGCGTGAACACCTGAAGCTGACCGGCGCCAAGAAGGGCTGCGACCACGGCCAGTGCGGCGCCTGCACGGTCCTGGTGAACGGCGTGCGGATCAATTCCTGCCTGTCGCTGGCCGCCATGCACGACGGCGACGAGGTCGTGAGCATCGAGGGCGTCGGCACGGTCGAGAAGCTGCATCCGGTGCAGCAGGCGTTCCTCGAGCAGGACGCTTTCCAGTGCGGCTACTGCACGCCGGGTCAGATCTGCTCGACGCTCGGCATGCTGGCCGAGATCGAGGCCGGGGCGCCCAGCCAGGAGACGGCGGCCGGCGCGAAGCCCGCGCTCACCGACGCCGAGATCCGCGAGCGGATGAGCGGGAACATCTGCCGCTGCTCGGCCTATCCGCAGATCGTGGCGGCCATCAAGCAAGCTGCGGAGGCCATGGCGTGAAGGCCTTCACCTACGAGCGCGCGACCAGCCTCGAGGGCGCGGTCCAGGCGGCGCAGGCGCCCGGCGCACGGTTCATCGCCGGCGGCACCAACCTGCTCGACCTGATGAAGCTGGAGATCGAGGCTCCCACGCACCTGATCGACGTGAGCCGCCTGCCGATGGCCGGGATCGGCGCCACGCCCGACGGCGGCCTGCGCATCGGGGCTTCGGCAACCAACACCGCGGTCGCGTCCCACGCGGCGGTGCGGGCGAAGTATCCGGTGCTGTCGGAGGCGATCGTGGCCGGCGGCTCGCCGCAGCTGCGCAACAAAGCCAGCGTGGCGGGCAACCTCCTGCAGCGCACCCGCTGCGCCTACTTCTACGACACGACAAAACCCTGCAACAAACGCCAGCCCGGCTCGGGCTGCGGGGCGCTGGAGGGGCTGAACCGCAACGCCGCGATCTTCGGCGCGAGCCACGCCTGCATCGCCACCCATCCGTCCGACATGGCGGTCGCGCTCTCGGCGCTGGACGCCCGCGTCGAGGTGCTGGGCGCATCCGGCGACACGCGCAGCTTCCCGGTGATGGAGCTGCACCGGCTGCCCGGCGAGACGCCGCACCTGGAGACCCACCTGGCCGTTGGCGAGATGATCACCGCCGTCGTGCTACCGCCGCCGCCGGCGGGCGGCCAGACCTACCGCAAGGTGCGCGACCGGGCCTCGTACGCCGGCGGTCTGGCCAGCGTCGCGGTGGCCGGCGGCCAGGTGGCGCTGGGCATGGTGGCGCACAAGCCGTGGCGTGCGGCCGATGCGGAGGGCGCGCTCGCGTCCGGCGCGTCGCCCGCCGAAGCCATCGCCAAGGAGCTGGAGGGCGCGAGCCCGCTCGGCCGCAACGACTTCAAGATCCCGCTGGTGGCCCGCCTCGCGGCCGCCGCCATTTCCGAAGCGAAGGGGAGGGGCTGATGAGCTCGGTGAGCGACTGGGACGTCCCTAACCCCGTCAAGGACAACCGCTCCGGCCTGATCGGCAAGGGCGTCGACCGCTACGAAGGCCCGCTCAAGGTGACCGGCACGGCGCCCTATGCCTACGAGGTCCAGCCGCCGTCCCCGCCGGCCTATGGCGTGATGGTGGGCGCGAGCATCGCCACCGGCCGCATCACCGGCGTCGACGTCGCGGAGGCTGAGGCTGCGCCCGGCGTGCTGCTGGTCTGGAGCCACCTGAACGTCCCGGCCCAGCCGGTGCGCGGCACCAAGGCCCACCCGCGCAGCACCCAGGGCTCCAAGCCGGCCCTGGAAAGCGACCGCGTGACCTACTGGGGCCAGCCGGTGGCCTTCGTGGTGGCCGACACGCTGGAAAACGCCGTCGCCGCCTCGCATCTGGTGAAGCTGAGCTACGCGGCCGAGACGCCCGACGTCGACTTCGCCAAGCGGCTCGCCGACGCCGGCCAGCCACCCGGCGAGCAGGACGTGGAGATCGGGAACTTCGACGACGGCTTCGCCGCCTCGCCGGCGAAGCTCGACGAGACCTGGTCTACCCCGCTGCAGAACCACTGCCAGATGGAGCCTTGCGCCTCGCTGGCCTGGTGGGAAGGCGAACGCTGCATCGCCCACACCTCGATCCAGATGGTGAAGCCCGCCCAGCACGGCCTGGCCGAGACCCTGGGCATCGACCGCGACGCCGTCCACCTGCTCACCCGCTACATCGGCGGCGGCTTCGGCGGGAAGGGCCAGACCTACGACGACCTCACCTTGTCGGCGCTGGCCGCCCGCGCGCTGGGCCGCCCAGTGAAGGTGGCGTTCACCCGCCAGCAGATGATGCATGGCACGGTCCATCGCCCCGCGACGGTGCAGCGGGTGCGGCTGGGCGCCGAGAAGGATGGCCGGCTCAACGCGTTCTCGATCATGACCTGGACGCACTGCCAGAAGGACGGAAGCTTCACCGAGCACGCGTCCAACTTCGCGCGCGCCCTCTACGCTGCGCCGAACCGGCTGACGGGCCACCGCCTGGTGAAGCTGGACCTGCCGCACGCCGGGCCCATGCGGGCGCCGGGCGAGGCCTCGGGCACCATGAGCCTCGAGTGCGCCATGGACGAACTGGCCGAGCAGCTCGGCCTCGATCCCGTCGAGCTGCGGATCCGCAACGAGCCACCGGTCGATCCCGAGAACGGCCGGCCGTTCTCGCAGCGCCAGCTGGTCCGCTGCCTCAAGGAGGGCGCCCAGCTCTTCGGGTGGGACCGGCGCCTGCCGCGGCCGGGCCAGGTGCGCGACGGCCGCTGGCTGGTGGGTATGGGCATGGCCGCCGCCATCCGCGGCAACTTCCTGCTGCCGGCCAAGTGCAGCTTCTCGGTGGACGCCGAGGGGACCATCACCGTCCGCCAGGGCATGACCGACATCGGGACCGGCACCTACACGGTCCTCGCCCAGATCGCGGCGGAGACCTTGGGCGTGCCCCTCGGCAAGGTGGTTGTCGAGATCGGGGATTCGGAGCTGCCCCCTGCGCCCGGCTCGGGCGGCCAGTTCGGAGCGGCCACGGCCGGCTCGGCGGCGCTGGCCGCCGGCATGAACCTGCGCAAGGCGATCGCGGAGCTAGCGACCGGCGATCCCGGCTCGCCGCTGCACGCGGGCGACCCGGCGGCGGTCACGTTCCAGGACGGCGTGATCGCGCTCGAGAACCGCTCCGAGACGCTGGCCGACCTGATCCGCCGCGCGGCGCCCGAGGGGTTGACCGTCGAGGGCGAGATCCGCCCGGCCCAGGACTCCCAGAAGTGGAGCACCCAGACCTACGGCAGTCACTTCTGCGAGGTGGGCGTCGACCCGGTCACCGGCGAGGTGCGGGTGCGTCGCATGCTGGGCGTGTTCGCCGCGGGCCGGATCCTCAACGCCAAGACGGCGAAAAGCCAGCTGACCGGCGGAATGATCTGGGGAATCGGCTCGGCGCTCGGCGAGGGCAACGCCGTCGATCCGCGCTACGGCTCGCTGATCAACCAGGACCTCGCCAGCTACCTGGTGCCGGTGCAGGCCGACATCGGCGACCTGGACGCCATCATGCTCGACGAGGTGGACGACAAGGCCAACCCGATGGGCATCAAGGGCGTGGGCGAGCTGGGCAATTCGGGCGCGGGCGCGGCGGTGGCCAACGCCATCTACAACGCCTGCGGCGTGCGCGTGCGCGACTATCCCATCACGCCGGACAAGCTGCTGAGCGGACTGATCGCGAAGGGGCTGTAGCCGCCCGCGGGGCAGGCCTCACGCGTCGGGATCCATAACGGATGTGCAGAACTATTCTGCACACGGCCTAGAAGGTGATTTCAGAAGTTTTCAGACGAATTCACCAGCACCCAAGCCATTGAAAACGCGTAACTTCAACTTTTCATGAAGGTGCGCGCCAGTTCATTGATTTTCCGAATTCTGTGACCTATGCGTGACCTAGTTGAAGGTCGCTGGGATCATCTTTCCCTGTGGCGCGTGGGTGACGATATGGCGGCAAGAAGACTGACGAGCGCGTTCTGCAACGCTGTACAGGCAGTCGGGCGGCGGCAGCTGAGCTACCCGGATGCGGTCGTCGGCGGGCTGGAGCTTCGGGTGTCCGGCGACGGCCGCAAGACCTGGAGCTTCCGGTACAGGACGAAGCTCGGACGCCAGTGCCGCATCACGCTTGGCGTGCACACCAGCGCATTCGGACTGTCCGAAGCGCGGGAAGCCGCTCGGCGGCTGTTGGGCGAGGTCAGCGGGGGCGGTGACCCGGGCCTTTCGCTACGCCGGCGCAGGATCGAGGCGGCCACCGAACACCTGAAGACGTTCGGCGATCTGGCGGCAGCCTACTTTGCGGATACCGAAGGGGGGCGCTACCGCTGCAAGCGCGCAAGTACGATCCGCAACGAAACGATCGTCTATCGAAAGCACATCCAGTCCTCGCTGGCGCGCATACCCTTGGAGAGCATGGATCGCCGCCTCATCCGCGGGATGCTGAAACGGCTGCTCGACGCGGGCGTCACGTCGCAGGCGGTAAGGGCGCAGGCCGTGATCCGCCAAATCCTGAACTACGGGGTGTTCGAGGAGCGCTTGGCTTTCAATCCCATTCGCGACTTGCCGCCGGTAGTAACTTTCGTGCCACGGCGACGCGTCTATTCCGATGAGGAACTAAGACTCATCTGGAACGGCGTGAAGACGGCCGAGTCGCTCCGGGTGCCCCCGGCTCTGGCCGAGAAGCGGCGTGATGGCGAACGCGTGAAGATTGGAGCGCCGATGCGGCTCGCCATTCTGCTCTCGGTTCAGCTCCTGCAGCGCCGCTGCGAAATCCTCGGCATGGCGCGTAGCGAGCTCGACTTGCGTCATGGACTCTGGACGATCCCCGCCACCCGCATGAAGTCGAAGCGCGATCATGTCGTTCCGCTCTCGCCTTGGGTCATCGAGAACATCGAGGCCGCGCTGGCCCTGTCCGACGAGCTCGGTTGCGACCTCATCTTCCCTGGTCCGCGCGACTCGAACAAGCCGATCTGCGGGCACGCTCTGAACTGGGCCTTCGGAGCGGTGCTCAAGGCCGTGGGTATCGAGGGCGCGACACCACACGACCTGCGCCGAACGGGCTCGACCTTGATGACGAGCGAACGCGTCGGGGTCGCGCCCTTCATCCGCAGCAAGGTGCTTGGACACTCCGATTCCGGTGGCGGAGCCCAGGTCAGCATGCGCCATTACGACGTGAACGAGTATGTGCGCGCCAAGCGCGATGCCCTTGAGAAATGGCAGTCCCTGCTTCGCGACATTGTGGGCGAAACGCCCGCGCCCAGCGCAACAGTGCAATTCGCGGGGCTTCTCGCCAACCTAGGCGGGGTAGGGAGTGCGCCGACGAGCATGTTCGGCGTTGGCGCCGCAGGCGCCTGGCTCACGCAACGCCAGGCTCTGGTTCCCACCCGTACCGTTGCGCCGATCGTGCAGCTCGTCGTTGGCAGGGCGAGCTCATCTTCGACAGCGAAACGGGCGCTCGACGAAAATGGGCCGTCGCCCCGACCCCCGGTCCAAGTCGAATTGTTCTCGCGAAAGGATAGCGTTCGCGCGTAGCCTCGATCACCAGACGGCGGTCTAGAAGTCGCGACCCAGCCCGCGCCCGAGGTCATGGATGCGGACACCGCCCGGGCTGACCATCAATTCCACATCGCGTCCCACCCGTGGCGCCGAGTGGCCAAACCGGAGTCGGGCGAAGTGCTCGGTACCGCCGGCATCTCGGACGATGACCCAGCGGGATGCGCCCAGCTCATCATGTCGGCCGACCTGCATGAGCCGGCCCCGGACCCGCTCCACGCCCAGCTCCCGCACTTCGCGTCCGGACTCCATGCGCCGCTGATGCAGGGTGCGAATAACATCGCGGCGGAGCTGCAGGGTCCGGAGTTGCTGCTCCAGGTCGGGATGGAGCCGATAGCGACTGCCGTGACGCGTCGCGAGCCCGAGTGCTTCGAGGTGACGAAGTCGTCCGCGTGTCAGGGCCGACCATGCGTCGCTGCCGCCCACGCCATCCTTGACCTCGAGGTCGTCGTCCGCGGCCTGCAGAAGCCTTCGGTCAAACCCGGTGAACCGGTCGGCCTGCGTCTCGCGCCAGATGCGCCGTTCGGCGTCAGCGCGTGAGATGTCCCCCAGACGCTCGTGTGCGGCCTCCTGGGCCCGGGCTCGGAAGCCATAGGCCACGTAGTCGCGTGGGATCACCAGGTCCCTGCCGCTCTCACGGCGGCCTCGTATCAGGACATGGGCATGCGGCTGGTCGGTGTCGAAGTGACACGTCCCAACCCAAGACAGGTGTGGCTCACCCAGGTCCTGCGCCACCTGTTTCATGACCGCGCGTGTGTAGCCCACCAGGTCGGAGATCCGATCTCCATGCTCGGGAGAGATGATAAAGCGGAAGTGGTGTCGGTCTGGCGCCCACTCCGCGGTGATCGCCGCAGCATCGACATCCGTCGAGCGCTCATCGAAGAACGCTGGCCTGGCGCCATCGATGCCTGCGCCGGAGCGCGCGAGGTAGTTCACATGGGCCAACAATGCCGCCGCGCGGAGCGCGCCGGCGCCACTGTGCCGGGACACCAGGGCCTTTACGATCACCCGCTGCCGGACGTCCAAGCGAAAGGCGCGGCCGGATCTGGCCTGGGCGGCGCGCAATACGCCAGCACGGTCGCCGAATGCAAACATGCGCGACGCCGACAGCCGCCGAAACATGCCCAACCGGACGCCCGAACCATCAGGTTTCAATGTGCGCGGGAGCCGAGCTTCGCCGGCGCAGTCATCAACCTGGGACGCGGCGCCTAGGCGTGTTTGGATCGCATGCTTTGCCAACATCGTGACGGCTCGGAACGGCCAATGAAGATGTGCGTCGTCGCAAGTCTCGGGTCGGCGCCGCTGTCGCGCCAACCCTGTGAAACGGTAAGACAAATGGCGCGCGAAATCTCCTCTTTTATCTTGCCCTCCGTCCCAAATTCCCACCGCTCACCAACAACGGTCAAAGTCTATCAAACCAAATCAACTCGCCGAGCTGCGGACGCTCGACGGCGTTACACCGAGTCTCCACACGCCGGCCAAGCAAGAGAAACCCGCCCGGCCGGAGCCGAGCGGGTCGAAAGGACTGTCCGAAGGGAAGGAGCGGCTAGGCCGTCTTGGGGCGGATCGTCAGATGCTGAACGCCGCGAG
>NZ_DASWTE010000426.1:0-8704 GCF_036402295.1 Phenylobacterium sp. | reverse complement strand
CACGGCCTCCTCGAACTTGCGCAGGAAGGTCCGCACGCGCGAGCGGCGGGCGGTGTTCACTTCGGTGCGGCGGGCGATCTTGCGGACCGCTTTCTTGGCGCCGGGCGTGTTGGCCATTCGAAACTCTTCTCGAAACAGGTCGCACCCGCCGGCGGTCCGGCGGGCGAAATGAGGAGGCGCGGATATACTGAAACCGGCCCCGGCGGTCAATGGCGGCTAGGCATTTGCCGCATAGGCTTTTTCCAGCCACCCGATCGCTTCCTCGTCGAGCTCCTCCGGACGCTCCAGCGAAAGACCCACGGGCATGCTGTCGTGGATGCGGTTGGGCTTGAGGCGGCCCTGCGGCGCGACACCGTCCAGGCGAAGGCCCACGTCCAGGCGCGTGCGGGTGGTGGGCTGGACGCGGGCGAAGGTGCGGCGGGGCCCGACGAGCGAGACGTAGGTCTTGCGCGTCTGGATGGTGACGTCGCCCAGGGCGAGCGCAGCGGCCAGCACCGCGTCGTAGGCGGGGCGCAGGCCCGGCCGGTCGGCGAACTGGGCGTCCACCAGGTCGTCGGCGCTGGCGGTCATGAAGTCGGGGTACCCGAAGGTCTCCCAGCGCAGGAGCTGGGCCGAGTAGCCGGTGACGCCCTCGGCTTTCAGCCAGGCCCGCAGCGCGGCCTCGTCCGCCGGAGCGGCCGCGGCGATCCTGGCGTTCCACGCGGCGACGTCCTGGCCGGTCTGGCGCAGGAGCCGGGCGGCGCTCTCGTCGCGGAACGCGGACCAGTCCTGCGTCGCCATAGGTCAGCTCCCCCTGAACGCCGGCTTCCGCTTCTCGACGAAGGCGGCCATGCCTTCCTTCTGGTCGTCGAAGGCGAAGAGCGAGTGGAACAGGCGCCGCTCCATGGCCACACCGGTGGCGAGTGTGGTCTCGAAGGCCGCGTTCACCAGCTCCTTGTTCATGGCCACGGCCAGCGGCGACTGGCCGGCGATCTTGGCGGCGGCCGCCAAGGCCTCCTCCAGCAGCTTGTCGGCGGGGACCACGCGGGAGACGAGGCCGGCGCGTTCGGCCTCGGCGGCGTCCATCATGCGGGCGGTCAGCACCATGTCCATGGCCTTGGCCTTGCCTACGGCGCGGGGCAGGCGCTGGGTGCCGCCGATGCCGGGCATGACGCCCAGGTTGATCTCGGGTTGGCCGAACTTGGCGGTCTCGGCGGCGATGATGAAGTCGCAGAGCATGGCGAGCTCGCAGCCGCCGCCCAGGGCGTAGCCGGCCACAGCGGCGATGATCGGCTTGCGGCACTGCTCGATGCGGCGCGCGGCCGGGCCGAAGAAGTTCAGGGCGAACATCTGGGCGTAGGACTTGTCGGACATCTCCTTGATGTCGGCGCCGGCCGCGAAGGCGCGGTCCGAGCCGGTCAGCACCAGGCAGCGGACGCTGTCGTCGGCCTCGGCGGCGTCGAGCGCGGCGGAGAGCTCGGTCAGCAGCTCGGTGTTCAGCGCGTTCAGCGCCTCGGGCCGGTTCAGGCGCACGAGGGTGACGCCCGCGCTGGGGGTCTCGACGATCAGGGTCTGATAGCTCATTCGGCCGCTCCGCTCTCCGTTGGCGAGCGACTTACGGCCCCGTGACGGAATAGCCAAGCGCCCGCAAGCGCGCCGGGAGGCCTTCGTCGCCGATGAGGTGGCCGACGCCGACCACCACGACCGAGCGGCCCTGGCCCTTGAGCCGCGTGTCGAGTTCGGTGGTCCACTTGGCGTTGCGCCCCGTGACCAGGCGCTGGAACAGGGCCGGCGAGGCCTTGCGCAACGGCTGCAGCGCCTCGCGGTCGAGGACGCCGGCGTCGCCGGCCAGCCAGGCGCTGACGAGCTTCGTGTAGCCCTCGGGATCCTTCTCCAGCTCGACCAGCGAGACCTTGAGCGAGGCCAGCTGCTCGGCCATGGGGGCCTGGTCGAACAGGCCGATCTGCTCGCCCGGCGTCTCCAGCGCCTTGCGGCGGGCGGCGGCGGGCGCGGTGGCGTTCAGCACCGTCTCGACGCCGTGGGTCGCGTCGGCGCCGGCCTTGCCGAAGGCCGCGCCGGCCAGGGCCACCTCGGCCAGCCAGGGCTCCAGGCGGGCGAGGCCGGCCTTGTCGATCCCGTAGGCGTCGGCGACGCGGATCAGTCGCTTCGAGTCCTCGGCCGGCAGCAGGGTGAAGAGCGACTTGTCCGGCGGCAGGATGCCCAGCATGCCGGCCAGGCGGGCGACCTCCACGTCGGTCGCGGGACCGACCGGCAGCTCGAACCACAGGTCGTCGGCCTTGGTGAGCGCCGCGTCCAGGGCCGCGGGCCGCCAGCTCAGCCCCGGCGGTAGCACGTGGACCGAGCCGAACAGCACCATCTCGGAGTCGGCGTCCTTCACCACCCAGACCGCCGGTTCCGCGCTGGCGGGCGTGGCGACGGCGGTGGCGGCCGCGAGGGCGAGGAGGAGAGGTTTCACGGACGCGTCCCTCACGATTGGCACACAGGGCAATAGAAGGTGGAACGGCCGGCCTGGACCTTGCGGCCGATGATCCCGCGGCAGCCGTCGTTGCGGCAGGACTGGCCCTCGCGGTCGTACGTGCGGAAGCGGTGCTGGAAATAGCCCAGCGCCCCGTCGGCCTGGGCGAAGTCGCGCAGGGTGGAGCCGCCAGCCTCGATGGCCTCGGCCAGCACGGCCTTGATCTCGGGGACCAGCTTCGCAAGCCGCGGGCCCGAGATCTTGCCGGCCGGCTTGAAGGGCGAGATGCGGGCGCGGTTCAGAGCCTCGCAGACGTAGATGTTGCCTAGCCCCGCCACGATCCGCTGGTCCAGCAGCAGCGTCTTGGGCCCCTGCTTGCGGCCGGCGAAGGCGGCTTTCAGGTGGTCGGCGTCAAAGGCGTCGCTGAGCGGCTCGGGGCCGAGGCCGGTGAACCAGGGGTGCAGGTCGAAGGCTGCGGTGTTGACCAGGGCCATGTAGCCGAACCGTCGGGGGTCGTAGTAGGTGACCCGCGTTCCGGCCTCGGTCTCGAAGACGATGTGGGCGTGCTTGGGCGCGGGGTCAGGCGCGTAGTGGAACTGGCCGGGGCGCGTTTCACCGTCCGGGCGCGAGATCTCGAAACGGCCGCTCATGCCGAGGTGCATGACCAGGGTGTCCTCCCGATCCAGGCGCGCCAGCAGGTATTTGGCGCGGCGTTCCAGGCGCTGGATGGTCGCGCCGGTGAGAACCTGGACGAAGTTCTCCGGCAGCGGGAAGCGCAGGTCTGGGCGGCGTGCTTCCACCCGGGCGAGGCGGTGACCTTCCAGGACGGGGGCGAGGCCGCCCCTGACGGTCTCGACTTCAGGCAACTCAGGCATTGCCTTGTCAGGTGGCATGGCTTGGCTGGCGCGCCAAGGGCTTGGAGGCTAAAGACGCGGCCATGACGGGACCTTCCGCCACCTTCGGCTTCCGCGACGTCGAGGCTTCCGAGAAGCCGGGGCTGGTCCGGGGCGTCTTCGACCGCGTGGCGAAGCGCTACGACCTGATGAACGACCTGATGAGCGCCGGCGTGCACCGGCTCTGGAAGGATGCGGTGGCGGCGCGATTGAACCCGCAGCCGGGCGAGGTGATCGTCGACTGCGCGGGCGGCACCGGCGACATGGCGCGCCGGTTCGCGAAGCTGGCTCGCCGGGCGCAGGAGCGCCGCGGCGGGCCCGACCTCAAGGTCTTCGTGGTCGACTACAACGCGGAGATGATCGCCGCGGGGATCGAGCGGGGCGTGATGCCCGAGCTGTGCTGGGCGGTGGGCGACGCACAACGGCTGCCGCTGCCGGACGCCAGCGCCGACGCCTATTCGATCAGCTTCGGGATCCGCAACGTGACGGACGTGACCGCGGCGCTGCGCGAGGCGCGCCGCGTGCTGAAGCCGGGCGGGCGGTTCCTCTGCCTGGAGTTCTCGCGGCCCACGACCGAGGCGTTGAGGGCCGCCTACGACGCCTATTCCTTCAAGGTGATCCCCGAGATCGGGGCGCGAGTGGCGAACGACCGCGAGAGCTACCAGTATCTGGTGGAGAGCATCCGGCGCTTCCCTGACCAGCGGGCGTTCGCGGCGATGATCGGCGAGGCGGGCTTCTCCCAGGTGGGTTGGACCAACTTCTCCGGCGGCGTCGCGGCGCTGCACACCGGGCGGGCGATCTAGGACCCTCATGGCCTCTCTCGGCGCCCTCACGCGGCTGATCGGGGCCGGATGGACGCTGGTCCGCAATGACGCGTTCCTGCCGCGCGAGATGGACGGCTTCTACTCGCCGGCGGTGCGGGGCCTCGCCAACACCCTTCGGCTGTTCGCGTCGCGCAAGGATGGGCGGCCGGGCGAGCGGCTGGCGCGGTCGCTGCAGGGGCTGGGGCCGGTGGCGATCAAGCTGGGTCAGTTCCTGTCCACCCGGGCCGACATCTTCGGGCGCACCTTCGCCGAGGACATGGGCCACCTGAAGGACCGCCTGCCGCCGTTCCCGCTCAAGGACGCGCGCGCCGCGATCGCCCAGGAGCTGGGGCGGCCGGTGGAGGACGTGTTCCCGACGCTGGGGGAGGCGGTGGCGGCCGCCTCGCTGGCTCAGGCGCACGAGGCCAGCCTGTTCGACGGCCGCCGCGTGGCGGTGAAGGTCCTGCGGCCGGGGATCGAGCGGCAGGTCGCCGCCGACTCCGCGGTGCTGGCCCTGGCCGCTCGGCTGATGGAGCGCTGGGCGCCGCCGCTGCGGCGCCTGGAGCCCGTGCGGTTCGCCGCGACGGTGATCCGCGCCACCGAGCTGGAGCTGGACCTGCGGCTCGAGGCGGCGGGCGCCGACGAGCTCGCCGAGGTAATGGCCAAGGACGGCTACATGGCCACGCCGAAGGTGGTGTGGCCGGGCGTCGGCAAGCGCGTGCTGACCATGGAATGGGCGCAGGGCCTGCCCCTGTCCGAGGATGCGGCGCTGGAGCAACCGGGGCTCGACCGCAAGGCGCTGGCCGACAACCTGACGCGCGCGTTCCTGGCCCAGGCGCTGGACCACGGCGTGTTCCACGCTGACCTGCACGAGGGAAACCTGTTCGTCGCCGCGCCGGCGAAGCTGTTCGCGGTCGACTTCGGGATCATCGGGCGGCTGGGCCCGGCTGAGCGGCGCTACCTGGCGGAGATCTTGTGGGGGTTCCTGAATCGCGACTATCAGCGCGTGGCGCAGGTGCACTTCGACGCGGGCTATGTGCCGGCGCGCCATAGCGTCGAGGCGTTCGCCCAGGCGCTCCGGGCCGTGGGCGAGCCGGTGTTCGGGCGGCAGGCCGATGCGGTGGCCATGAGCCGGGTGCTGACCCAGCTATTCGAGATCACAGCCCTCTACGACATGCACCTACGGCCCGAGCTGGTGCTGCTGCAGAAGACCATGGTGACGGTCGAGGGTGTGGCCCGCCGCATCGACCCCGCCCACGACATCTGGGCCGCCGCCGCGCCGGTGGTGCGCCGCTGGATCGCGCGCGAGCTGTCGCCGATCAGCCGGGTGAAGCAGCTGGCCGGCGACGCCGAGACGGCGCTGCGCAATTTGGCGCGGATGACGCAGCCGCAGCCGGCGGTCGCGGTGGAGCCCGAACGGCCGGGCCGGCTACTGTGGTTCGCCCTGGGCGCCCTGGCGTCCGGGGCGGCGTTCCTGGCGGGAATGTTGTTGCGGTAGGGGCCGAGCGCCGTTGCCGTCGGCCTGCCCCACCGGTTGTCATCCCGGTTTTGCCGCAGAGGCCTGGCGGCCAAAACCGGGATGACAATCGGGTGGAGCAGTGCGCCTTGCGCTACTACGCCTCGTCGTCGTCGCGAGTGCGGCGGTTGGCTTGGCGCCTCGCTTCGCGGGCTTTCTGTTCTTCCCAGTAGGCCATGCCTTCGTCGGGCTTGAACATGGTGCGGGGCGCGCCGGCCTTGCTCATCACGGCGAAGACGTTGCCCTTGGGGTCGTAGAGCAGCTTGTCGCCATTGGCGCGGGTGAGGGTGAGCGTGCCCTTGGGCGGGCGCTGGACGAAGTCGTGGGCCTTATCGACGAACGCGTCGATGTTGTCGGCGCCGAAGGCCGCGCCGTTGCGGGCGAAGGCGCGGCGGGCGTTCTCCTCGGCCGAGTAGCGGCGGCTGGCCGACCACATGGGCTTGCCGTCGACCTCGCGCACCGGGTCGCGGCGGTGGTCGACCTGGGTCCCTGAGGACCGGTCGCTGCCCGCGTCAGACGCCACGCCTTCAGCACTGGCGGCCATCTGCGTTCCGGCCGCCTGCTTCTCAGCCACCGCGGACGGGCCGTTGTCGCAGGCGGTCAACGCCAGGGCCGCGCCGGCCAGCAGCAGCACAATCTTGGATTTCAGCATCTCGCTTCCCGTCTTATGGTCGAGCTGGAACAAAGAATGAACACAGCTTCCCGGGTTTGTCGAGTCCCCGCCAATGACCTAAATCGAAGCCCTGTTTGACGGGGGCTCGACGCCTTGAGCGAGAAACGCGTTCTCCTGATCGTCGGCGGCGGCATCGCGGCCTACAAGGCGCTGGAGCTCACCCGGCTGCTGCGCAAGGCCGGCGTGGGCGTGCGGCCGATCCTGACCAAGGCGGGCGCCGAGTTCGTCACCCCGCTCAGCCTGTCGGCGCTGGCCGAGGACAAGGTCTACTCAGAGCTCTTCAGCCTGACCGACGAGGCCGAGATGGGCCACATCGAGCTCTCGCGCTCGGCCGACCTGGTGGTGGTGGCGCCGGCCACGGCCGACCTGATGGCCAAGGCCGCGAGTGGCCACGCCAACGACCTCGCCTCGACGACGATCCTCGCCACCGACAAGCCGGTGCTGATGGCGCCGGCCATGAACGTGCGGATGTGGGAGCACGCCGCCACCCAGCGGAATCTGAGACAGCTCCAGGCCGACGGCGTGCTGTTCGTGGGCCCCGACGAGGGCGCCATGGCCTGCGGCGAGTACGGGCCGGGCCGGATGGCCGAACCGGCGGCGATCTTCGAGGCGATCATGACGGCGCTGTCGGGCGCGGCTGCGCGACCGCTGGCGGGGAAGCGAGCGGTGATCACCGCGGGCCCCACCGCAGAGCCGATCGACCCGGTGCGGCTGATCACCAACCGCTCGTCGGGCAAGCAGGGCTATGCCATCGCGTCCGCCCTGGCCGCCCTGGGCGCGGACGTCACGCTGGTGAGTGGACCCACGGCTTTGCCCGCCCCGGCCGGCGTCACCCGCGTGGACGTGGAGACAGCGCGCGAGATGCTGGCGGCCTGCGAGGCGGCGCTGCCGGCCGACATCGCCGTCTGCGTGGCCGCGGTGGCCGACTGGCGGCCCGAGTCCGTCGGCGCAGGCAAGATCAAGAAGAACGGCGGGGCGCCGCCGGCTATCCCGCTGGTCGAGAACCCCGACATTCTGGCCACGCTGTCGAAGGCCAAGGCGCGGCCGAAGCTGGTCGTGGGCTTCGCCGCCGAGACCGACGACGTCGAGGCGCATGCGAGCGCCAAGCTGGCGCGCAAGGGCTGCGACTGGATCGTCGCCAACGACGTCAGCGTCGAAGGGACCATGGGCGGCGACGACAACGCCGTGGCCATAGTCTCCAAGGGGGGAATCGAGCGATGGGACCGCATGGCCAAGGGCGAAGTCGCCCGAAGGCTCGCCGCCCGCATCGCCGAGGAATTCTGAGTGGCCCCGACCGTCCCGATCACGCGCCTGCCGCACGGCGAAGGCATCCCGCTTCCGGCCTATGAGACCAGCCACGCCGCCGGCATGGACCTGCGCGCAGCGGTCCCCGAGGACGCGCCGTTCGTGCTTCGCCCCGGCGACCGGCACGCGGTGCCGACGGGCCTGGCCTTCGCCCTCCCGGACGGCTTCGAGGCCCAGGTGCGGCCGCGCTCGGGCCTGGCGCTGAAGTCGGGGATCACCTGCCTGAACACGCCGGGCACCATCGACGCCGACTACCGCGGCGAGGTGAAGGTGATCCTGATCAACCACGGCCCCGACGACTTCACCATCCGCCGCGGCGACCGCATCGCCCAGTTGGTGATCGCCCCGGTCGTGCAGGCGCGGTGGACTGAGGTGGCGAGCCTGGACGAGACCGCGCGCGGGGCCGGCGGCTTTGGCTCGACCGGCGCGAGCTAACGCGGAACGAGCCTCGCCGTCCGCGCAGTCGGTGCGGATCGCGACCTACAACGTCAACGGCGTGAACGGGCGGCTCTCGAACCTGCTCGATTGGCTGGGCGAGACCGGGCCGGACGTCGTCTGCCTGCAGGAGCTGAAGTCGGAGGGATTCCCGGCCGCCACGCTCGAGAAGGCCGGCTACGGCGCCATCTGGCACGGCCAGAAGAGCTGGAACGGCGTGGCGATCCTGGGTCGCGGCGTGCAGCCGATCGAGACCCGCCGAGGCCTGCCCGACGACCCGCCCGCCTCTCAGAGCCGCTACATCGAGGCGGCGGTGAAGGGACTGCTGGTGGGCTGCCTCTACGCCCCGAACGGCAATCCGGTGGGCAGCGCCAAGTACGCCGCCAAGCTGGCGTGGTTCGAGCGCTTCCTGGCCCACGCCGACGCCCTGCTGGCGACGGAGCATCCAGTGGCGCTGGTGGGCGACTACAACATCATCCCGACGGATGCGGACGTGTACGCCCCGGAGCGCTGGCGCGACGACGCGCTGTTCCAGCCGCCGCTGAAGGCGATGTTTGCGCGGCTGCAGGATCGCGGGTGGACCGACGCCCTCCGCGCGGTGTTCCCGGACGAGCGCGTCTACAC
>NZ_DASWTE010000425.1:0-8914 GCF_036402295.1 Phenylobacterium sp. | reverse complement strand
GTCTTCTACTCGGCATGGATCTTCTTCGACGGCGCCTACCGCGCGCTGCGGAACCGCACCCTCGACATGATGGTGTTGGTGGCCGTGGCTGTGGGCGCCGGCTGGGTCTACAGCGTGGGCGTCACGGTCACCGGCGGCGGTGAGGTGTTCTACGAGGCCGCGGCCATGCTCACCACGTTCGTGCTGCTGGGGCACTGGTTCGAGATGCGGGCGCGCGGGGGCGCCAACGAGGCCATCCGGGCCCTGATGGACCTGGCGCCGAAGACCGCGCGGCGCGTGCGCGACGACGGCTCGGACGAGGAGGTCACGCTGGACCTGGTCCTGGCAGGCGACCGGCTGCGCGTGCGGCCGGGCGAGAAGGTCCCGGTGGACGGCGAAGTCCTGGAGGGCCGGGTCTCGATCGACGAGTCCATGGTCACCGGCGAGTCCATGCCGGTCACCAAGCAGGCCGGCGACAAGGTGGTGGGCGGGGCGATCAACAAGACCGGCTCGTTCGTCATGCGCGCCGAGAAGGTGGGCGCCGAGACCCTGCTGTCGCAGATCGTGCAGATGGTGGCGCAGGCCCAGCGTAGCCGTGCGCCGATCCAACGGTTGGCGGACCAGGTGTCGGGATGGTTCGTGCCGGCGGTGATCGGCGTGGCGGCGCTGGCCTTCGCAGCTTGGGCGATCTTCGGCCCAGAGCCGCGGTTCAGCTTCGGCCTTGTGGCGGCCGTGTCGGTGTTGATCATTGCCTGCCCGTGCGCGCTGGGCCTGGCGACGCCGATCTCCATCATGGTGGGCGTGGGCCGCGGCGCGCACGCGGGCGTGCTGATCAAGAACGCCGAGGCGCTGGAGCGCTTCGAGACCATCGACACGCTCGTGGTGGACAAGACTGGCACCCTCACCGAGGGCCGTCCCGCCGTGACGGCGATCCGCGCGTTGGAGGGCTTCGACGAGGCCGAGGCGCTGCGCCTGGCCGCCAGCCTCGAGCGGGGCAGCGAGCACCCGCTGGCCGACGCCATCCTGCGCGCTGCGAGGGATCGCAGCCTGACCCTGGCCGAGCCGGAGGCCTTCGACTCGCCGGTCGGCAAGGGTGTGGAAGGACGCGTCGAGGGGCGGTCGGTCGTGCTGGGCTCGGGCAGGTTCCTGGCCGAAAAGGGTGTCGACACCGCCGCGCTGGCCGTCGAGGCCGACGCGCTGCGCGCCGAAGGGGCCACCGCGATCTTCTTGGGCGTGGAGGGTCGCGCCGCCGCGATCTTCGCCATCGCCGACCCCGTGAAGGCGACGACCCCCGAAGCCGTGCGCGCGCTCAAGGCCGAGGGGGTGCGGTTGGTGATGATGACGGGCGACAATCGCACCACGGCGCTTGCCGTAGCCCGGCGCCTGGGCATCGACGACGTCGAGGCCGAGGTCCTGCCGCAGGACAAGGCCGCGGTGGTTCAGAAGCTTCGGGGCGAGGGCCGCCGGGTCGCGATGGCGGGAGACGGGGTCAACGACGCCCCCGCGCTCGCCGCCGCGGACGTAGGCGTCGCCATGGGCGCGGGCGCGGACGTCGCCATCGAGAGCGCCGGAGTCACGCTGCTAAAGGGTGACCTGCAGGGGCTGGTGCGGGCGCGGCGCCTGTCACGCGCGGTGATGCGCAACATCCGCCAGAACCTCTTCTTCGCCTTCGTCTACAACGCCGCCGGCGTGCCCGTGGCGGCGGGACTGCTCTATCCCGTCACGGGCTGGCTGCTCTCGCCGGCCATCGCGGCCGCGGCCATGGCGCTCTCGAGCGTGAGCGTGATCGGCAACGCCCTGCGGCTCCGGCGCGTGCGGATCTGAAGTCGCGGCTGGCTGGACGCGGTCCGCGCGATACAGCAGCCGCCCACGGCCAAGGTGCGTTCGATGCGCCGACGCTTCTACGGCAGGGTCGTGAAGGGCGGCGCGACAAGACGGGCAAGCCCGACCGCCTTCTGCTGAGCCTGATGGGCGGGCCTGCGCGACGTGGTGCTGAAACGGGTGGGGTAGCAAGTACCTCCACCGCGATAAGCGAGGGAGGAACTTCTACTCGCCTTCCTCGCGAACGGCGCCGCGGTTGCCGGCCTGTTCGCGGCCCTGTTTCTCTTCCTCGCGGGCGCCGGCCAGGATGCCGGGCAGGGCGTAGTTCCCTTCGTGGCAGGCGTACTCGTAGACGGGGCCCTTGGCGGCGTTCAGCGCGATCTCCCCCTTCACCTTCTGTGTGAAGGTGGCGGGATCATCTAGCTCGAACTGATAGAGAATCTGGTTCGGACCGACGCGGGTGAAGCGCTCGGTGACCTTGAGGTTCTCGGTGGCGCCGCGAAAGGCCTGGTCGGGGCGGAAGTTGGCGGTCTCGACGACCAGGGTGTCGCCTTCCCAGCGACCGACAGAATCGCCCATCCAGGGCCGGATGTGGGCCGGCTGGCGCCGTCCGTTCAGACGGATGATGCGGGTGTCGTGGACCATCTCGATGACGATGGCGACCTCGTCCTTCGACTGCGCGATCTGGTAGTGGTTGTTGTAGAGCACCGGCAGCATGGGCGGGCCCGAGGTGGAGCCGAAGCCCACCAGGCAACGCTCGCCCAGCGGGCGGCGCTCGGGGCCGTCGAAGTTGCCGACGCGGGCGTTGCCCTGGCGGGCCTGGGCGCGGGCCTGGGCCGCCGCGGTCAGGGGGAGGCGGCCGTCCTTCGGGTCGACGATGATCGAGGTGCGGCCCTGGCCGTTCAGCCGCATCACCTTGGTGCCCGGATCGATCCAGAAGGCGTTGTAGCCGCAGGCCGGGCCAGTGGTCCCGCTGCCGCATTCAGGCAGGTCGTCGACCTTGGTGGCCGCCGCAGTCGGTTGCGCGAGCCGCTCGTTGCGCTGGGCCGTGGCGCCCTCGGCGCGCGCGACTTCCTCGTCGGTCAGGATGAGCCGCTCGCCCATCCGCGCGTCGCGCTCCAGGCGAGTGATGGTGGCGTTGGTCCAGACGCCCGAGAGGTCGGGCTGGCCGTAACTGTTGCGGGGCGCCTTGTAGGCCTGGGCCGCCGCGGCTGTGGCGACGAGGGCGAGCGCCGAAGTCAGCGCGAGCAGGGTCGAGCGGCGCATGGTCAGTTCCCCCCTTCGTCGGACGCCGGGCCGCGCGCTTCGGTTGTCTTGCCCGCCTTCTCCGCCGCGCGGGCGCCGGCCAGGATGCCCTCCATGGCGTAGTTGCCCTCGTGGCAGGCGTATTCGTAGATCGGCCCCTTGGCAGCGTTGAAAGCCACCTCGCCCGAGAACGGGGCGGCGTACGAGCCGGGGTCGTCGACCGTGAACTTGTAGCGGATCTTGTTCGGGCCGATCCGCGTCAGCCATTCGGTGACCTTCAGGCGTTCGGACGAGCCGCCGTAGATGCCCTGCTCGGGCCGCATGTTGATGGTCTCGATGACCAGGGTGTCGCCTTCCCACCAGCCGATGGAGTCGCCCATCCAGGTCTTGAGGTTGGACGGATGATGCTTGGCGCTCAGGCGGACGATGCGGGTGTCGTGCACCATCTCGACCTCGATCAGCACCTCATCCTTGGTCTGAACGATCTGGTAGGTGTTGTTGTACATGAGCGGCAGCATCGGCGGTCCGGCCGACGAGCCGAACGACAGGATGCAGCGCTCGCCGAGCGCGCGGGCTTCCGGGCCGTCGGTCCCGCCGCCGCGGCTTCGGCGACGTTCCATCGCCTCCTTGGAGCGCGCCGGGAACTGGCCGTTGGCCGGCGAGGTGAGGATGGACGTGCGTTTCTCGCCGTTGAAGTCGATGACGCTGGTGCCCGGGTCCTTCCAGCCCTGGTTGTAGCCGCAGTTGAAGCCCGAGATGCCGTCGGGGCCGCAGTCGGCGTTCTTGAGGTCGGTGACCTTGAGGTCGGGCGGGGTGGGCGCGTCGGCGCGGGCCACCTGGTCGCGATTGGCCTGTTCGATCGCGGCGGCCTCCTGCGGCGTCAGCACCAGCCGGTCGCCGAACTTCGCCGGACGGGTCAGCGGCGTGATGGTGGCGTTCGACCACACGCCCTGCAGGTCGGGCTGGCCCAGCGCGGTGCGCGGGACCTTGTAGCCCTGGGCGAAAGCGGGCGCGGCGAGCGCCGCAATCGCCACGGCGAACAGGCCTGGACGCAGCATCATGAAGCCTCCCAACAAACCGGTTCTTCGAGACCGTTGCGAGGCAGGATAGGCCGGTTGCGCGAAAGGGGAAGGGGGCTCTACGTCCTGGCGCGCGCGGTGCGCAGCGCGTGCCCGGCGCGCCAGCCCAGCCAGGCGGCGGGCAGCATGAAGACGCCCGCGAAAACCAGCGGCGCCCAGGAGCCGATACCCGAGAACAGCGCGCCGGCGAGAGTCGGGCCGATCACCCGGGCGAGCGAGCCCGAGGCGCTGGCCGCGCCCAGGATCGCGCCCTGCCGGTCGGGATCGGTGGCGCGCGAGACGATGGCCGTGGCGGCCGGCTGCCAGAGGGCGTGGCCGACGACGCCGGCCAGCAGGAACGCTGCGCCGATCCACGCCTCCGGGGCGATCGCCATGCTTGCGTAGCAGATGGCGGCCACGAGCAGGCCGGTGATGATCGTCGGCGTGGCGCCCAGTCGGCGGACCGAGAGGCCGGCGAGGCCGCCCTGGGCGAGCGCAGAGGCGACACCGGTCAGCGCCATCAGTAGACCCACCTCGCGCGGACCCCAGGCGAAGCGGTCGTCCAGCCACAGCCCCAGCGTCGACCACAGCGCCGAGGAGGCGAAGAAGCCGAAGAAGATCACCCCGAAGGCGCGGCTGAGGATGGGATGGCGCAGCGCCTCGCCCAGGGCCGCCAGCGGGTTGCGGGCCCTGGCCGCGGCCCCGCCGGGACGGCGGCTCTCCTTCACGAAGATCAGGATGCCGACGGTCGCCAGGACGCAGAGGCCGGCGGCCACGAGGAGCGGTGGGCGGAAGCCCGCCGCACCAAGTTCCGGCTGCGCCAGGAGGCCGCCCAGGGCCGGTCCGACCACGAAGCCCACGCCGAACGCCGAGCCGATCAGGCCCAGCCGGCCGGCGAGCTTGTGCGGCGGCGAGACGTCGACGATGTAGCCCT
Source organism: Phenylobacterium sp. (assembly GCF_036402295.1). Classification (GTDB taxonomy): domain Bacteria; phylum Pseudomonadota; class Alphaproteobacteria; order Caulobacterales; family Caulobacteraceae; genus Phenylobacterium. The sequence goes on along the minus strand of NZ_DASWTE010000425.1, from coordinate 3,877 downwards.
GGATCGCCGACATGTTGCCGGAGAAAAAGCCGGCCGCGCCGCGGACCAGGACTGCGGTCCAGATGCCTGGCGAGAAGGCCAGCGCCACGTAGCCCACGGCCGAGCCGATGATGGTGATGAGCAGCACCGGCCGGCGGCCGATGCGGTCCGACAGGCGGCCCCAGAACAGCTCGCCCAGGAACTGGCCGGCCGAATAGGTCGCGAACAGCAAGGCCACCTGCCACGGCGGCGCGTCGAAGGCGGTGGCGAAGAAGGGCAGCAGCGGGATCACCACCCCGAAGCCGATCAGGCTCAGGAAGACGAGCAACAGCAAGACCGGGACGGCGCCCGGCGCTGCGCGCGGGTCGGGGGACTCATTCGGTGCGGTGGTCACCCAGGGGGCTTACGCCTGCGCCAGGGTCCGGACAAGAAACGGGCCGCCCGATCAGGGGCGGCCCAAGGCTGCGGGGAAGAGGCTATTTCTTGGCGGGCGCGGGCGGGGCGGCCTGCAGCTGTTTCACGTGGTCAAGGTGCGCCTGGACCTTGGGGACAGCCTTGGAGGCCGCGGCCTTGAGGTTCACGTCGTCGCCCTTCTCGGCGTAGTTCCGCATCAGGCTCAGCGCCTCGTCGTGCGCGGCCTCCTGCTGCTTCAGGTAGACCTGATCGAACTCGGCTGCGCTGGCCGCATTCAGGTTGTCGATCAGGCCCTTGCGGCGTTCGTCGAGGCCCGTGGGCGGTGTCTTGCCCGCGGCCGCAATCAACGGCTTCAGCTCCTTCGACAGGGCGGTGTGGTCGGTGACCATCGTCTTGCCGAACGCCTTCACGTCGGCCGACTGGCCCTTCTTCTGGGCGATCTCGCCGGCCTGGATTTCATACATGTCGCTGATCGCGGCGCTGGTGACGAAGTCTTCGGTCGAGATCTGGGTCGCGGAGGCGGCGCCGACGGCCGCAGAGGCGGCGTCCTGGGCGGCGTTGACGGCGTCGTTCCCCGTGCCCGGATCGGCCGCACTGGGCTGGGAGTCGGTCTTCTGGCAGGCGGCCACGCTGAGAGCGGCTGCGGCGGCTGCGGCAAGGATGAAGGCGCGTCTCATGATCTGCTCTCCGACTGGATTGTGGGGAGCCGAACGGGTCTGCTGGGGTCAGGTTCCCGGCGCTAGCGAATGATCATCGGCGACGGCGGCACGAGGTGCAGGCGCTCGGCGCCGAGGTCCAGCGCCATGCGGAAGCGCGAGAACAACCCGGCGCCCAGCAGGCCCGACGGGGCGGGGGCGTTGGCGGCGGGCCGGTAGACCTGGACGTCCACGTTGCGCAGCACGAGGTCGCCGACCGCGACGGTGCGGGCGGTTACGCGGCGGTCGAGGCTGAGGCCGCCGAGGCTGACTGAGTGGGCGCGGCTGACCTTGCGGCCAGGCGCGAGCAGGCCCGCCTGCTGCGCGGCGTTCTCGGACAGCGCCAGCACCCCCGCTGCGCCGGTGTCGACCAGCACCTTGAGCGGCGGGGCGTTCTCAACCTGGACGGTGGCCATGGGACCGGCTCCCGAGACCTCGAGCGCCACGGTCCGCGCATCCGGTGGCGGGCTGTACGCGTCGGCGGCGAGGAAGCGCGTCCGGCGCCGCGGGAAGTCGGCCTCCACCACCAGGCGGCTCAGGACGTCGCGGCCGATGAGTAACTGGAACACGCGGCCCGTGGCCTGGGCGATCGGGGCGAGGTCGAGGGCGGCGGCGCGCAGGCCAGGCACGGCCAGGCCCGGGACAGCAAGGTCCAGGCGGACCGTATGGGTCAGCGCCGGCGCGCCGCTAACGCCATAGGCCAGCAGGGGCGCGGCCACCGTGCGCGGCAGGTCGAGGCGTTCGGCCAGCGTCCGGTCGATGGCCGAGAACTGGGCGCCGGAGTCGACCACGGCATGGATCAGGTGGCCGTTCACCGCGGCCTCGATCTCCATCAGCCCGCCCGGCGGGATCGCCAGCCAGGGCGTGTCGCGCCCATTGGCGAAGCGGATGGCGAGCGGTGGCCAGGGCAGCCGGTCACGGACCAGGAACAGCCCGCCGGCCGCGGCCGCCAGCCCGATCAGAAGCGACCGGCGACCGATCACTGGGTCTGCAGCTCCTCGGCGCCGATGGCGAAGGCGCCGTCCAGCCAGGCCAGCACTTCGCGTGCCGCAGGATGGTCGAAGGCGCCGAAGCGGGCCTTGAGGCGCTCGGACTGCTCGGCGGTGATGACGTCGAGGCCGGCGTCCTCCAGCAGCAGCAGCGTGCGCTCGACGGCGTCGGCGAGGTCGGGGCCCAGCACCTCGCGCGCGGCGCGGCGGAAGGCGGCGACATACTGGTAGCGGTCGCCGTCGCGGTAGCTCTCGGCGAGCGTCAGGGCCGGGATGCGCGAGAGCACGGCCTGCGAGGCGGTGTTGATGCCGTGCGCCGAGATCTCGGCGCTCATGGCGGCGGGCCGGCCGGTGAAGGCGCGCAGGTGCAGGTGGCGGCTCATGCGTGGGCCGTCGTTCACCGGATAGTTGTCCCAGAGGAACGGCTTCCTGCGCATCTGTTCGGCGACGCGGGCGAGGTGACCGGGCGAGAACTCGCGGGCGCAGACCTCCTCGCCGGTCCACATGAGCTCGATCGCGGGATCGAGCCCGGCGCCCAGGTCTTCGAGGTAGTTCGCCGGCCGCTGGCCGAACACGCGGTCGAGAACAGGGTCGTCGGTGTAGTAGCTGGGGCAGGCGATGATCCGGTCGGCGGCGGACCGCTCGGCGATCCAGTGGACGATCTCGACCTGGCGCGGGGCGAGTTCGGGCAGGGCGCCCTTCATGTCGTCGAAGAAGACGCCCAGGTCGACGAGGCCCAGGCTGTCGAGCTGGGCAAGCTTGGCGGCGAGGTCGGCCTTCGCGGCATCGTCGAAGTTCAGGAAGAGCTCGTAGGGGCTGAGGCCCACGCCGAACCGGACGCCGGCGTCGCGGCAGGCCTGGGCGAAGCCGGCCAGCGCCTCGAGCGTCGCGTCGGGATAGGGCTCGCGCCAGCGGCGGCGCAGGTGGCCGTCGATCTTGGGCGCGTAGAGATAGAAGCCGTAGCCGGCCGGGGCCAGCGCCCGGACCATGTCGGCCCGTTCCTCCCAGGTGTAGGGCCGGCCGAAGAAGCCCTCGATGATGCCGAGCTCGGGTGTCATGGTCTCCTGCATACCGGAGCCGGTTGCGATAACGATGTAAATTTGTCAGGAAGTTCGCAACAGCGGGAGGAGCCCACATGAACCCCAACGCCGAGTTCGACCTGATCGTCTATGGCGCCACCGGCTACACCGGCCGCCTGGTGGCCGAGCACCTGGCGCAGCGCTACGGCGTGGGCGGCGAGGTGAAGTGGGCCATGGCGGGCCGCTCGCAGGCCAAGCTGGAGCAGGTGCGCGACGAGATCGGGGCGCCGAAGAACACGCCGCTGGTCGTGGCCGACGCGGCCGATCCGGCGCAGCTCGAGGCGATGGTGAAGCGGGCCAAGGCGATCATCACCACGGTGGGGCCGTACCAGCTCTACGGCTCCGAGCTGGTCGCCGCATGCGCCAAGGCCGGGACCGACTGCCTGGACCTGTCGGGCGAGCCCAACTGGATGCGGCGGATGATCGACGCCCACGACGCCGAGGCCAAGGCGTCGGGTGCGCGGATCCTGCACTCGTGCGGCTTCGACTCCATCCCGTTCGAGCTGGGCGTCTGGTTCTGCCAGGAGACGGCGAAGGCGAAGCTGGGCGGTCCGGTTCCGCGGGTGAAGGGCCGGGTCCGCAACATGCGCGGTGGCCTGTCCGGCGGCACCGCGGCCAGTGGGGCTGCGACCATGGCGGCGATCCAGAAGGACCCCTCGCTCCTGGCGATCATGATGAGCCCGTTCGGCCTGACGCCCGGCTTCGAGGGCCCGGCCCAGCC
>NZ_DASWTE010000424.1:0-18125 GCF_036402295.1 Phenylobacterium sp. | reverse complement strand
CCCGCCGGTCCCTCTCTCCGACACCGGCTGACGGCGCGCAGCGCCCCTTCAATGGCCCGCGGAAACACGCGGAAGGACGCGGAAAGAGCAGAACGAGCCCGGCGCCTCGCCAGGCCCGGCGCCCTTCCGCGTCCTTCCGCGTGCTTCCGCGGGCAATCATGACAGCGCCTGCGGCGCGCGGGGCGGTCGGAGTTACTTCGGCCGCGGCATCGGGTTGTCCGGGATGCGCGGCGCCTCCGGGATCCTCGGCGGTTCCAGGTCGGGGATCACGCGCGCCGCCGCGGCCGCGGTCTTCGCCACCTCGGTCGCCTCGTCGCGGCCCATCCAGGCGAAGATCAGCAGCGCGATCGCCAGTATCGCCACGGCGCCGGCGGCGAAAGCGGCCCAGGGGCTGGTCGAATGTCCGGTCACGCCGCCAAAACGGCCAGCCGCCCTGCGCCGTTCCGCCCCTTAAGCCGGCAAGCCTTTGTGCTACATATGTTCCGATGTCTCTGTTCGACTCGTCTCCTGAGCCCCGCATCTCCGACCTGGCGCGCGTCGACGCGCGGCCGGCCGACTACCTCGAAGGCCTGAACCCCGAGCAGCGCGAGGCGGTCGAGGCCGTCGAAGGCCCGGTGCTCGTCCTCGCAGGCGCCGGCACCGGCAAGACTCGCGTGCTGACCACCCGCCTGGCCCACATCCTGGCCACCGGCCGGGCGCGGCCGTGGGAGCTGCTCGCCGTCACCTTCACCAACAAGGCCGCGCGCGAGATGCGCGAGCGGATCGGCCACATCATCGGCCCCGCGTCCGAGGGCCTGCGCTGGCTCGGCACCTTCCACTCGATCGCCGCCCAGATCCTGCGCCGCCACGCCGAGCTGGTGGGCCTGAAGTCGAACTACACCATCCTGGACACCGACGATCAGGAGCGGCTGATCAAGCAGGTGCTCGAGGCCGAGAACATCGACACCAAGCGCTGGCCCCCGAAGATGCTGGCCGGGCTGATCGACCAGTGGAAGAACCGCGGCTGGCGCCCCGACCAGCTGCCGCCGGCGGAGTCGGCGCACTTCGCCAACAACCGCGGCCAGGCCCTCTACCGGCTCTACCAGGAGCGGCTGCGCATCCTGAACGCCTGCGACTTCGGCGACCTCCTGCTGCACAACCTGACCATCTTCACCAGCCAGCCCGACGTGCTGGCCGAGTACCACAACCGCTTCCGCTACCTCTTGGTCGACGAGTACCAGGACACCAACGTCGCCCAGTACCTGTGGCTGCGCCTGCTGGCCCAGAAGAGCCAGAACCTCTGCTGCGTGGGCGACGACGACCAGTCGATCTACGGCTGGCGCGGCGCCGAGGTGGACAACATCCTGCGCTTCGAGCGCGACTTCCCGGGCGCCAAGGTCGTGCGGCTCGAGCGGAACTACCGCTCGACCAGCCACATCCTGGCCGCCGCCTCGGGCCTCATCGCCGCCAACAAGGGCCGGCTCGGCAAGACCCTCTGGACCGAGGCCAACGACGGCGAGAAGGTCGTGGTCCGCGGCATCTGGGACGGCGAAGGCGAAAGCCGGCTCATCGCCGACGAGGTCGAGCGCGCCAAGCGCAAGGGCCGCCGGTACGCCGACATGGCGATCCTGGTCCGCGCCTCGTTCCAGATGCGTGCGTTCGAAGAGCGCTTCGTGATGCTGCAGATCCCCTATGTGGTGATCGGCGGCCCGCGCTTCTTCGAGCGCGCCGAGATCCGCGACGCCATTGCCTACCTGCGGCTGATCCAGTCTGAGGACGACGACCTGGCCTTCGAGCGGATCGTCAACGTCCCCAAGCGCGGCATCGGCGACACCACCGTCCAGAAGCTGCTGCAGATCGCCCGGGTGAACGGTGTCCCGGCCAGCGCCGCGGCGCGCCAGCTGGTGCTGACCGACGAGCTGGCCGCCAAGACCCGCACCTCGCTCGCCAACTTCCTGCGCGACATGGACCGCTGGCGCGCCGAGGCCGCCCGCGTGGACCACGCCCGCCTCATGGAGACCGTGCTGGAGGAAAGCGGCTACACCGACGCGCTCAAGCTCGACAAGTCGCCCCAGGCGCAAGGGCGCCTCGAGAACCTCAAGGAGCTTGTCCAGTCGATGGGCGGCTACGAGACCCTGGAGGCCTACCTCGAGCACGTCTCGCTGGTGATGGAGCTGGAGCGCGGGCCGCAGGCCGACAGCGTGCAGATCATGACGCTGCACCAGGCCAAGGGGCTGGAATGGCCGCTGGTCTTCCTGCCCGGCTGGGAGGAAGGCGTCTTCCCGTCCCAGCGCTCGATGGACGAGAAGGGCGAGAAGGGCCTCGAGGAGGAGCGCCGGCTGGCCTACGTGGGCATCACCCGCGCCCGCGAGGAGGCGCGCATCAGCTTCGCCGCCAACCGCCAGGTCTACGGCCGCTGGACCAGCCAGCTCCCCAGCCGCTTCGTCGACGAACTGCCGGTCGCCAATGTCGAGGCCAGCTCCGAGACCGGCTACTACGGCGGCGGCCCCGGCATGCAGCAGCACGGCAGCCGCTGGGACGCCGACCCCAGCTTCGGCGCGGGCTACGAGAGCCCGGGCTGGCGCAGGGCTCAGGCCAACCAGTACCGCGGCAGCCATCCGGGCCGCCAACAGGTCATCGAAGGCGACGGTCGCCTGGTCGCCACCTCCGACTCATCGGCCGCCTCGGACTACAAGCGCGGCGACCGCGTCTTCCACATCAAGTTCGGCTACGGCTCGGTGAAGGGCGTCGAAGGCAACAAGCTGACGGTCAGCTTCGACAAGGCCGGCGAAAAAAAGGTGCTCGACAGCTTCGTGGAGAAGCAGGGGTAATAGGCGGGGGAAGAGGGCGCACATGCCGATCGCGGCGGCCAGGGTCTATTCCGAGGGGCACCGGCTGCGGCACCTGCGGCTGCACGAGCTCGACGACCGCGCCGTCCAGCCCCACCAGTTCGCCTGGATCGGGCTGGTCGACCCCGAGCCCGCCGAGCTCGCCTTGCTCCAGGCCCGCTTCGGCCTCCACCCGCTGGCCGTCGAGGACGCGCTCTGCGAGCACCCGATGCCCAAGGTCAGCGTCTACGGCGACCAGATTTTCGTAGCCGCCCGCACCGCCCGCCTGGAGGGCGAGGAGATCGTCTACGGCGAGACCTGCGCCTTCCTCTGCAAGAACACCATCATCACCATCCGCCGCGGTTCGGCCCAGGCGTACACCGAGGTGCGCCGCCACCTGGAAGACGCGCCGGCGCTGCTCAGCCACGGCGTCGCCTACGTGCTCTATGCGCTGCTCGACTTCATCGTCGACCACTACCAGCCCATCGTCGACGAGATCGAGGAGGAGGTGCTGACCATCGAGCGCCGCTGCCTCGACGCCTTCCTCAGCCGCGCCGACGTCACCCACCTCTTCAACCTGCGCCAGGAGCTGACCCGCTTCCGCCGCATGCTGGGGCCCATGGAAGAAGTTTGCGCCCGCCTGGAGCACCTGCACCTGCCGTTCCTGGACGCCGGCGTGCGACCCTACTTCCGCGATGTGGGCGATCACGTCCGGCGCGTCTCCAGCGCCATCGAGGGCCTGCGCGACGTGCTGTCCTCGGTCTTCGAGGTGGCCAATCTGTTCGAACAACAGCGCCAGAACGACGTCAGCCGTCGCCTGACCGCCGGCGCCGCGATCCTGGCCGTGCCCACCATGATCTTCGGCCTCTACGGCATGAACTTCGAGTTTATGCCCGAGCTGCGCTGGCAATACGGCTACATGGTCGTGGTGGCGGTAGTGACGGCCATCTGCGTCGGGCTCTATTTCGCCTTCCGGCGGGCGAAATGGCTCTAGGCTGAAACCAACGACCGCGCCGCGCGTATCTGGGGCCATGCGGACCCTGATCCAGAACGCCGACCTCAGGCGCCTCTTCACCGGCGCAAGCCTGGCCGTCGTCGCAGGCCTCGCGATCGGCGCCGCCATCCAGCCCCCGCTGCAGGACCGCATCCTGGCGCCGCAGCAGCAGATGGCCGGCGGCGGAACGCGCAACTACGCCACGCCGAGCGAGGCCGGCATCGGCCTCTACCCAGGCCAGGTCCCCGAGTACGTGATCGGCACCAACTACACCCGCCCGCCGCCGATGACGGCGTATGAGGGCGCCTACGAAGAGGGCGCTGAGCCCACCGCCCACGACGCGACCGACTATGCGCAGACCGCCGAAGCGACGGCCCCGGCCCGCTGGGTCGTGGAGCCGCACCCGGCGCCGCTCTACCCGTCCGAGCGCGGCAACGCCTGGAACCCGTCGGACCTTCCCGAGGCGCCCGAGCCCCCGGTCGACACCGCCTCGCCCGCCGCCTGAGACGCTTCGCCCCTCGCCTTTCCGGAGCGCTGCCGCTATGGGCTCCCGCCCATGAGTGACGAGGCCATCCAGATCATCGCCCGCGGTCCCCGCGCGGTCGCCGAAGCCGCCGCGGCGGCGCTCGAGGCCGAGCCGGCCACCGAGGCCCTGACCTTCTCCATCCTGGAGGAGGACGAGGACCGCGACGTCTGGCGCATCGACGCCTTCCCGACCGAGGCCGACGAGCAGATGGCGATCCGCCGCGTCCTGGCGGTCTACGCCGACCTGCGTGTCAGCGAAGAAGTCCTGGCCGACGCCGACTGGCTGGCCATGGCGCTCTCGGGCTTGCCGCCGGTGCGTGCCGGCCGCTTCTTCGTCTACGGCGCCCACGACCGCGGCCTCGCGCCGGCCAGCACCGTGAACCTCCGCATCGAGGCGGGCGCCGCGTTCGGCACCGGCCACCACGGAACCACCGTAGGCTGCCTCCTGGCCTTCGACGAGCTGCTCAAGCGCCGCAAGTTCGGCCGCGTGCTGGACGTGGGTTGCGGCACCGGCGTGCTGGCGATCGCCGCCGCCCGCACCGGCTCGCCCGTCGCCGTCGGCACCGACATCGACCGCGTCTCGGTGCGCATCGCCAACGAGAACGCGAAGCTGAACGACGCGGGCGCCCGCTTCGTCCACGCCTTCGGCTTGGACGACCCGCTGGTGCGGAACGACGGCCCCTACGACCTGGTCTTCGCCAACATCCTGGCCCCGCCGCTGGTGGCGCTGTCGCAGGACATCAAGCGGGCGCTGCAGCCCGGCGGCCTGACCATCCTCTCGGGCCTGCTGCGGACCCAGGAGCGGCGCGTGACGGCGGCCTACACCTCGAAAGGCTTCCGGCTGGTCCGCCGCCTGCACCGCGACGCCTGGGCCACACTGGTGCTGAAGCGGCCGTAGACGCCGGAACCCGGCCCGGCGCGCCCACGTTCTTCCGGCCAAGTCCAAGCGGGGCCTTGAGAAGAAGGACGCTTCAGGAATGCCGGAAGTCGAACGCATCACGACCACCACCACCGAACCCGAGCGGGTGATCATCCGCCGTAGCGGCAACAGCGCCGGCTGGTGGATCGCGGCCCTGGTGGCCATCGTCGCCCTCGTGGCGGTGTTCTTCATCGTCACGAGCAACAACCCGACGTCTGACGAGCTGCAGGCCGCCCGCGACCGCGGCATCGCGGAAGCCAACCTCGCCAACGCCACGGCCAGCGCCCAGCAGGCGGCTTCGACCGCTGCTCAGGCCGCGCAGGATGCCGCGAGCGGCGCCGCCTCGGCCACCGAGACCGCCGCCAAGGCCGCCGCCGATCGCACTGAGCAGGCTGCAGCCGCTGCCGCGGACAACGCCGAGGACGTCGTCAGCGTCGAGCCGCCGTCGCCGCAAGAGCGCTAGCCGACGGCTTTCCTCGCCCCGAGCGCCGCCAGCCAGTGGCGCTCGCGGGCCTTGATCAGGTCGGCGCGTCCGAGTGGCGTCAGGTCCTCGTCGTCGAGGCGCTCCAGCACCTCGAAGCTGAAGGCCGCCTCGCCGCCGTGCGCGTTCCACGCGGACTGCATGGCCCTGTTCAGATGCCCGCCCGTGCGCAGGCCGAACCAGTGCCGCGTCTGCTGCGGCTCCACGTTAGGCGCGCCCGCCACCCAGACGTCGCCGGACGGCGCGCAGCGGACCGCATAGACCCCGGCTACGGTCTTCTTCTCCTTGAAGTCGCGGATCGCTTCTCTGCGGGCGTTCTTGTCCATGCGCGGCCCCATAGCCCTGTCGCGTGACAAAGTCAATTTTATCCGGACTAAATAAGCACGACGGCCACCCCTTTGCCGACGCCCGCCGAAGGGCTTACATCCCCGGCCATGCGTCAGACTTTCGATGAAACCACCGACCGTTCCTTCGGCCCGCGCCATGTGCCGCTGATCCGCCAGGCCATGGCCCAGCAGGGCCTGGACGGCTTCCTCGTGCCGCACGAGGACGAGCATCAGAACGAGTACCTGCCCGCCGCCAACGACCGCCTGGCCTGGGCCACCGGCTTCACCGGCTCGGCCGGCGCCGCTGTTATCCTGAAGGACAAGGCCGCCGTCTTCGTGGACGGCCGCTACACCCTGCAGGTCCGGGACCAGGTCGACAGCCAGCTGTTCGAGATCCGCGACCTCGTCGAGGGCGGCGTGCCGGCCTACCTGGAGACGGCGACGGCGCGCGGCCAGAAGATCGGCTACGACCCGCGCCTGCACAGCCCCGATGCACTCGGCCACCTGAAGGCCGCCGCCGCCAAGGCCGGCGCCGACCTGGTCGCCGTGAACGACAACCCGCTGGACCGCGCTTGGGGCCAGGCGCGTCCGCCGCAGCCGACCGCGCCGGTCGTGCCGCACCCGGCCGAGTACTCCGGCGAGGACTCCAACGCCAAGCGCGCCCGCGTCGGCGCCGCCGTGGCGGCCAAGGGCGGCGACGCCGCGGTGCTGACGGCGCCCTCGTCGATCGCATGGCTGTTCAACGTGCGCGGCGGCGACGTCATCCGCTCGCCCCTGCCGCTGGGCCAGGCGATCCTCAACAAGGACGGCACGGCTCGCCTCTTCCTCGACCCCGCCAAGGTGACCCCTGAGCTGCCCGCATGGCTGGGCAACCAGGTGCGGCTCGAGACGCCCGACGACCTGCCCGGCGCGCTCGCAGAGCTCCGAGGCCAGAAGGTCGTCGTCGATCCCGCCCAATCCTCGGCCTGGTACTTCGACACCCTGGAACGGGCCGGCGCCGCTGTGATCCGCAGCGAGGATCCCTGCGCCCTGCCCCGGGCCTGCAAGAATGCCGTCGAGATCCAAGGCACGCGCAACGCCCACGCCCGCGACGGCGCGGCGCTGACGAACTTCCTCCATTGGGTCGCCACCGAGGGCCAGACGAGCCCGCCGGACGAGATCACCGCGGTGACCAAGCTGGAACGCTTTCGCGAAGCCACCGGCGCGCTGAAGGACCTCTCGTTCGACACCATCGCCGGCGCCGCCTCGAACGGCGCGATCGTCCACTACCGGCCCACCGAGCGGCTCAACAAGCGAACCGAAGTGGGTTCCCTGCTGCTGATCGATAGCGGCGCCCAGTACCTGGACGGCACCACCGACGTCACCCGCACTGTCGCCATCGGCGAGCCCACGGCCGAGATGCGCCAGCGGTTCACCCTGGTGCTGAAGGGCCATCTGGCGCTGGCGGCGATCCGCTTCCCGCCGGGCACCACCGGCTCGGCCATCGACGTTCTCGCGCGCGCTGCGCTGTGGACCCACGGCCTCGACTACGACCACGGCACGGGCCACGGCGTGGGCTGCTACCTGGGCGTCCACGAGGGCCCGCAGCGGATCTCCAAGGCGCCCAACACCGTCGCCCTGAAGCCCGGCATGATCCTTTCGAACGAGCCAGGCTACTACAAGGAAGGCGGCTACGGCATCCGCATCGAGAACCTGCAGGTGGTGACAGAGGCTGCCCAGGTCCCGGGGGGCGAGCGGGCGATGCATGGCTTCGAGACCCTGACGTTGGCGCCCATCGACCGCCGCCTCGTCGACCGCGACCTTCTGACCGCTGAAGAGCGCGCCCAGTTCGACGCCTACCACGCCCGCGTGCGCGAGGTGGTGGGGCCGCTGGTCGAACCCGAAGTGCGCAGCTGGCTCACCGACGTGACGGCGCCGATCTGATGGGCGAAGACCCCAACGCTCAGCAGATCGCCTACTGGAACGAGCAGGCCGGGCCGACCTGGGCGGCGGAGCAGGCCGCGCTGGACCGCCAGCTCGCGCCGCTGGGCCACCGCGCCATGGCCGAGCTCGACCTGTCGCCCGGCCAGCGCGTCCTGGACGTCGGCTGCGGCGCCGGCGAGACGACGCTGGAGCTGGCCGCCCAGGGCGCCGAAGCCGTGGGCGTCGACATCTCCCGGCCGCTGCTGGACGTGGCGCGCCGCCGCGCGCAGGGCGCCGCCGGCGTGACCTTCCTCGAGGCCGACGCCCAGGCGCACGCCTTCCCGCCAGCCAGCTTCGACGCGGTCTTCTCGCGCTTCGGAGTGATGTTCTTCGCCGATCCGACGGCGGCCTTCGCCAACCTGCGGCGCGCGCTGAAGCCGGGCGGCCGGCTGGCCTTCGTCTGCTGGCGCCGGCCCGACGAGAACCCCTTCATGACCGCGCCGATGATCGCGGCCCTGCAGCACGTCCCCGCACCGCCCCCGCCGCCCGACCCGACGGCGCCCGGCCCGTTCGCCTTCGCCGATCCCGAACGCGTGCGGGACATCCTCGCCGCCGGCGGCTTCACGGACATCGCGCTCACGCCACACGACGAGAAGATCGGGCGCAACGACCTCGACACCGCCCTGGCGCTCGCCCTGAAGGTCGGCCCGCTGGGCGCGCTGCTGCGCGAGAACCCGGACCGGCGCGACACCGTGATCGGCGCCGTGCGCGCGGTGCTGGCCGCGCACGACGGCCCGGACGGCGTGACCCTGGATTCCGCCTCCTGGATCGTCACGGCCCGCGCCCCCGCCTGAGCCGTCATCAAATTGAGGCCCGAACGGCGGCAGGCTAGGGTCGCGGTATCAGGCGAAGGGGCGTCCAATGGCGGATCGGCGGTTTGCGCGGCGCGAGGTGCTGCTCACCGGGCTTGCGGCGGCGACACTCCCGTCGGCGACGCTCGCCCAGGCCCAGCCCGACCTCGCCTTCCTGGCGGTCGGCGACTGGGGCCGGCGCGGCAGCCAGGACCAGCGCCCCGTGGCCGCCCAGATGGCGAAGACGGCCCGCGCCCTTGGGTCCGAGTTCACGACCACGGTCGGCGACAACTTCTATGAGGACGGCGTCCAGTCGGTCTCCGACTCGCACTGGCGACAGTCGTTCCTCGACGTCTACGACCCGTCGGATCTGGAAGTCTGGTATCCCACGCTGGGCAACCACGACTACCACGGCGCGCCCGACGCCCAGGTGGCCTTCACCCGCGTCGACATCCGCTGGCGGCTGCCGGCCCGCTACCATCGCCACCGCGTGACGACGTCGAAGAGGGCCAAGGTGGACCTCTTCATGATCGACACCTCACCGATCGCCGACGTGCGCTACCGGCCGAAGAGCCCCGACATCGCCATCCAGAAGGCCTGGCTGAAGTCCGAGCTCGCGGCGTCCGACGCGGACTGGAAGCTGGTGTTCGGCCACCACACGGTGGTCTCCAGCGGCGGCAGCGGGCGGGTCTATCCGGACCTCTCCGGCTGGCTCGTCCCGCTGCTGAAGCAGCATGGCGTCCAGGCCTACATCTGCGGCCACGACCACCACCTCGAGCACCTCGTGCACGAGGGCATGACCTATATCATCACCGGCGGCGGCTCGCAGGGCGACCCACTGAAGGCTCGGAAGCATCCCGGCTTCAAGGCGGGCTGGGGCGTCGCCGGCTTCACCGCCTTCAAGATCACGGGCGACACCCTGACGGTCGACTTCATCGCCAAGGCCGGCCAGACGCTGGGCAGCGCTCGGGTCCCGAAGGCGGCGTTGATCCCGGCCTAGACCGCGTGTCTCCTGCGCCGATCAGGAGACCCCGATGCGACGATTCCTTCTGGCTGCGGCCCTGGCGCTTGGCTGCGCCCTTCCCGCCTCGGCGGCGGATCCGGAGGAGGCCGCGATCGTCGGCCAGATCGAGCGGTTCTTCGGGGCCATGCGCGCCCAGGACGCGGCGACCATCAAGACGGTGCTGCTCGACGACACGACCTTTTCCGCCCAGCGCTCAGGGCCGGAGGGCTTCAAGCTCAGCCGCATCCCCGGCAAGGACTTCGCTGATCGCGTGAGCGGCCAGAAGGGCCTCGACGAGCGGATGTGGGACCCGACGGTCATGCGCCGCGGACCCATCGCCATGGTCTGGGCGCCCTACGAGTTCCGCCTCGACGGCAAGACGACCCACTGCGGGATCGACGTGTTCGACATGGTCAAGGTCGAGGGGACCTGGCGGATCGCCCACCTGATGTGGACCCAGGAGCCCGACGCCTGCGCTGAGCTGAAGGCCAAGCGGAAGACGCCCTAAGGCTTCACCACATAGCCCTCGGCAGGCGAGATCCAGCGCATGCGCTGGTCCAGCTCGCGGCGACGCACGCCGTCCACCGTCACTTCGCCCACCAGGCCGGGCCCGTCGGCGCGGTAGACGGTGCAGAACTCCTTGTCGAGGAACGGCGCGTAAGCCGGCGCAATCGCCTTGCGGACGGCGTCCGCGTCGGTGGCGTCGGCGGGCGTGCCGTCGATCACGAAGCTCGCCGTCTCCAAGTCGCGCATGCGGATGGCGCCGCAGACCGCGCCGGCCTTCACCTCCACCGGCGCCTTCGTCGTCATGATGATCTGGGGGCTCGCGGCCATCAGCACCGTGGCGGTGTTCTGGATCACGCCCTGGGCGTCCTTCGCATAGGCGCCGATGGAGACGCAGGTCTTCCGCTCCACGTTCGGGCCGTAGCACTGCACCTGGCCCTTCAGCGACGGCGCCAGCGGGTCGGCGCTATCGGCGGTGACTGGGCCGGGCGCGAAGGCCAGCAGGAACGCGAGCAGGCTCATCCGGCCACCATGGCGATCCACTCGTCCTCGGTCATCACCTGGATGCCCAGGTCGGTGGCGGTCTTGAGCTTCGAGCCGGCGCCGGGACCGGCCACCACCAGGTCGGTCTTCTTCGACACCGAGCCCGAGCCCTTGGCCCCAAGCCGCTCGGCCTGGGCCTTGGCCTCGTCGCGAGTCATCCGCTCCAGCGCGCCGGTGAAGACCACGGTCTTGCCGGCGACGGCGGTGTCGGTCTTGGGCTTCTCGGCGTCCTGCACCGCGAGCTGGCCTTTCAGGTCCAGCACCATCGCGCGGTTGTGGTCCTCGGCGAAGAAGGCGGCGGCGGCCTCGATCACCGCGTCGCCGATCTGATCCATGGCGTCGAGCTCCTCGATCGCCTCGGGGTCGCGCGCCGCCACCTTGTCCATGGCTTCGAGGAAGGCGTCGACGGTGTGATAGCCCCGGGCCATGACCACCGCCGTGGTCTCGCCGATGTGGCGGATGCCCAGGCCGTAGATGAAGCGGTCGAGGCTGACCTTCCGGCGCGCCTCGATTCCCTCCATCAGGTTCTTCACGCTGGTCTCGCCGAACCGTTCGATGGCCAGCAACTCGTCGCGCTTCTCGTGCAGGCGGAAGATGTCGGCGGGGGCGTTCAGCCAGCCGCGCTCGTTGAAGAGCGTCAGCTGCTTCTCGCCCAGGCCCTCGATGTCGAAGGCGCGGCGGCCGACGAAGTGGCGCAGGTGGGCCAGCTTCTGGAACGGGCAGGCGAGTTCGCCCGAGCAGCGGCGCACCACCGTCTCGGCGCCCGAGGCCGTGGTCTCGCGCACCACGGGCGTCTTCAGCGGGCACGGACATTCGTGCGGGTATTCGTAGGGCACGGCGCCCTTCGGCCGCTCCTCGAGCACGACGCCCAGGATCTGTGGGATCACGTCACCGGCCCGCTGCAGGATCACGGTGTCGCCGACGCGGACGTCGAGGCGGGCGATCTCGTCGGCGTTGTGCAGGGTGGCGTTGGTGACCACGACGCCGCCGACGGTCACGGGCGTCAGCCGCGCCACGGGCGTCAGCGCGCCGGTGCGACCCACCTGGATGTTGATGGCCTCCAGCACGGTGCGGGCCTGCTGCGCGGGGAACTTCCGGGCCACGCCCCAGCGCGGCGCGCGGCTGACGAAACCCAGCCGCCCCTGCCAGTCCAGCCGGTCGACCTTGTAGACAACGCCGTCGATGTCGAAACCGAGATGCGGGCGCTCGGCCTCCATCTTCTCGTAGGCGGCCTTGAGGCCCTCGGGCCCCTTCACGCACTGCGACTGCGGCGTGACCGGGAAACCCCATGCCTTGAGCTTCCGCAGCGCCTCCCACTGGGTCTCGGCGAAGGGGCTGCTGATGAAGCCCCAGGCGTAGGCGAAGAAACGCAGGGGACGCTGGGCGGTGATCTTGGAGTCGATCTGTCGCAGCGAACCGGCAGCGGCGTTGCGCGGGTTGGCGTAGGTCTTCTGTCCGGCCGCAGCGGCCGCCTCGTTGAGCGCCGCGAACTCGGCGTGGCCCAGGTAGACCTCGCCGCGAACCTCGATGACGTCGGGCCAGCTGGATCCCGCCAGCTTCTGGGGGACCTCCTTCACCGTGCGGATGTTGTTCGTGACGTCCTCGCCCACCCGGCCGTCGCCGCGCGTGGCGGCCTGGACCAGCACGCCGCTCTCGTAGCGGATCGAGCAGGACAGGCCGTCGATCTTGGGCTCGGCGGTGTAGCTGACCTCCTCCTCCAGCCGCAGGAACCGCCGCACTCGAGCATCGAACTCCAGCGCGTCCTCGTCGGAAAAGGCGTTGTCGAGGCTGAGCATCGGCACGCCGTGCTCGACCGGCGCGAACTGTTCCGACCGCGTAGCCCCGACCCGCAGGCTGGGCGAGTTGTCCCGCACGAGGTGCGGGAAGCGCGCCTCGATCTCGCTGTTCCGGCGCTTGAGGACGTCGTAGTCCGCGTCCGAGATCGTCGGGTCATCCTGCTGGTGATAGCGGATGTCGTGCGCGGCGATCTCGTCGGCGAGCTTGGTGAGCTCGTCGACGGCTTCGGCTTCCGTGAGGTCGGCGACGGGCTTCAATTCTCCCTCCCCTTCATGAGGAGGGTCGACGCGCCGTCGGGCGCGCGGGGTGGGGAAACGAGGGGAAGGCCACCGAGGCCGCTGACGATCTTCACTTCCCTACCCGTCTGTCGCTTCGCTCAATCCACCCTCCCCATAAAGGGGAGGGAAAAGCGATCAAGCATCCATCAGCGCCCGGGCCGCCGCCCGCGCGGCGTCGGTGATCTGGGCGCCGGCGAGCATGCGGGCGATCTCCTCCTCGCGGTCGGCGGCGTCGAGCACCTCGACGGCCGTGCGCACGTGGTCGGCGCCGCCGGCCTTGGCGATGCGCCAGTGAGCCTCGGCGCGGGCGGCGACCTGCGGGCTGTGGGTCACGACCAGCACCTGGGCCGCGGCGGCCAGGCGCTTCAGGCGCAGGCCCACCGCGTCGGCCACGGCCCCGCCGACGCCCTGGTCCACCTCGTCGAAGATCATCAGCGGCTGGGGGCCTGACCCGCGCCCGGCCAGCGCGGCCTTTAGCGCCAGCGCGAAGCGGGCCAGTTCGCCGCCCGAGGCGATGGCGCCCAGGTCACCGAACGGCGCACCGGGATTGGTGGCGATCTCGAAGGCCACGCGGTCGAGGCCGGCAGGCCCTGCGCGGTCCTCCGGGAGCGCCTCGACCGCCACCCGGAAGCGCGCCTTCTCCAGCTTGAGCGGCGCGAGCTCGGCCATCACCGCGGCCGCCAGCGCCTCGCCTGCCGTGCGCCGTCCGGTCGAGAGCTCCTGGGCGGCCGAAAGGTAGGCGGCCCGCGCCGCGGCCTGCTCCGCCTCGGCGGCCTTCAGCGTCTCGTCGGCCGTCTCGACGGCGCGCAGGCGCTCGGCGAACTGCACGCGTAGCGTCGGCAGCTGCTCGACGGCGACGTTCAGCTTGCGCGCCAGGCCCCGCAGGTCGAACAGCCGCTCCTCCGCCTTCTCCAGGCGGTCCGGCTCGAAGTCGAAGGCCGTGGCGGCGCTGTCGATGGCGGCCTCGGCCTCGCCGGCCTCCACCAGGACCCGGTCCAGCGCCTCGGCGGCGGCGGCCAGGCGGCTGACGGCTGGGCCGTCGGCTGCGGCGCCGGCGGTCATGGCCCGCTCGCGCGCCCGCTCCAGCGCGCGGATGGCGGTGGCCACCTTGCCGCCGAGGCCGTCGAAGGTGTCGCGGGCCTGGCCGATGTCGGCGAGCGCCTTCTCGGCGGCGCCCAGGATGGCGCGCTCCTCGGCCAGCGCCGCCTCCTCGCCGTCGCGTGGGTCCAGCCGGTCGAGCTCGGAGAGGCGGAAAGTCAGCTCCTCGACCTCGGCGGCCGAACGGGCGGCGTCGGCTCGCAGGGCCTCGACGCGCTCCCGCGCCTCGCGCCACGTCCCCCAGGCCCCACCCACGGCCAGGCGGCGGCTCTCGAGGTCCCCGTAGGCGTCCAGCAGCGGCCGGTGCGTGCGCGCGTCGAGCAGGCCCACGGTCTCATGCTGGCCGTGCACCTCCAGCAGCGCCTCGCCCAGCTCCTTCAGCACACCGACGCCCGTGGCCTGGTCGTTGACGAAGGCGCGGCTGCGGCCATCGGCGCTGAGCGACCGGCGCAGCACCAGGTCCTCGTCCTTGGCGTAGGCGAGCCCCTTCTCCTCCAGGATCTCCCACACGGGATGGGCGGGCGTCGGGGCGAAGACGGCGGTCGCCACCGCCTGGGCCGCGCCGCGGCGCACGAGGCCCGCGTCGCCGCGCGCGCCCGTCGCCAGGCCAAGCGCATCGAGGATGATCGACTTCCCCGCCCCTGTCTCGCCGGTGAGCGCAGTCAGGCCCGGGCCGATGGACAGGTCCAGGGCCTCGATCAGCACCACGTCGCGGATCTGGAGACCGATCAGCATCGCCGCGGAGGATCGCTTGGAATCAGGCGGGAATGAAGGGCCGCGACGCCTATTCGCTGGGCGGCGTTTCCGGGGCCGGTTTCACGACGGGCTTCTCTTCCTTCTTGCCGAACGGCAGGCGGAAGATCGTCTTCTTGTCGGCGTCCTTGGAGGCCTGGACCGCGACGTTCGGGTCCTGCGCCTTCGGCGGCTGGATGGTCTTGTTCTTGTCGCGCGTGAACGGCAGCCGCAGAATCCCGCGGCCGCCCGACTTCGGCTCGACCGCCGGGCGCAGGCCCTTGGACGTGAGCAGCTTGTAGGCGTCGCCGTACCAGGGGTCGCCGGGGTAGTTGTAGCCCAGCACCGCGCCGTTCCGCTTGGCCTCTTCCAGGAGGCCGAGGGTCAGGTAGCTCTCGACCAGCCGGTACAGCGCCTCGGGCGTGTGGCTGGTGGTCTGGTAGCGGTCGACGACGTTGCGGAAGCGGTTCGTGGCGGCCAGCGTGTCGCCCTGGCGCAGGTACCAGCGGCCGATGGTCATTTCCTTGCCGGCCAGCTGGTCGTTGACCATGTCGATCTTCAGCCGTGCGTCCGAGGCGTATTCGGTGCGCGGATAGCGCTGGACCACGTCGCGCAGGGCGCTCAGCGCCTGGCCCGTGGCCGCCTGGTCGCGGTTCACGTCGACGATCTGCTCGAAGTAGCAGATGGCCTTGATGTAGTGGGCATAGGCCGCCGTCGGATTGCCCGGGTAGAGCTGGATGAAGCGGTCGGCGTCGCCGATCGCCTCGTTGTAGTCGTTGCCCTGATAGTGGGCGTAGGCCTGCATCAGGATCGAGCGCCGCGACCACTCCGAATAGGGGTGCTGGCGCTCCACTTCCTGGAAGTAGTTCACCGCCTGGTTCCACTGGCGGCGGTCCAGCCGGTCGGCGCCCGTCGCGTAGAGCAGCTCCACGGGCCGCTCCTCATAGGCCAGGCGCGGCTTCTTCTTGTTGCCTGAGCAGGCGGTCAGGGCGAGAGCGCAGGCGGCGGTGACCAGAACCACCTTCGTAGACGTTCGAACCGAAGACACCTTCACCTCAAGACGAGCGCGCGCCCCCACGCGGGGAGTCGCTTCTACACTACCACTTGTGGCGAGCAAACGGCGGCGGGGTCGCACTTTCGCGCGAGCGGCGTCACAGCGTCTGCTTCAGGCCCTCGACCTGCTGTTCGTGGGTGGTTTCGGGCTTTCCGAGGCCCAACTGGTCCATGACCATCTCGGATAGCGACGGCAGGGTCGCACGGTCCACCTTGTGGCTGTCGCCCCAGAGGTCGGCGCGCATCAGGGCCTTCGGACAGTGGAGGTAGGCCTCGCGCACCTCCACCTTCAGCAGCGTCTTCGGGACCTTGCCGAACTCCTCGAAGGTCTTGGCCAACTCGTCATCCACGACGAGGCTCGCCGGGCCGTTCACCCGGTAGATGTCGTCGACCCCGGGGATCATGAACATCAGCCCCACCTCGCCCGAGCCCTCGGCGATATTGCGCAGCGAATCCAGGCGGTTGTTGCCGGGACGGTCCGGCATCAGCAGGCTCTTGCCATCCTCGGAGACCCGCACGAACCCCGGCCCGCCGCCGCGCGGCGAGACGTCGACGCCGCCGCTCGGGCCGACGCTGGCCAGCGCCACGAACGGCGAGAGTTCGATGAACCGCCGGCCGTGCTTGTCCACGACCCCGATGTCCTTGGCCACGGTCAGCTTGTGCGGCGAGTTGTAAAGCCGGTTGAGCTCGGTGATCGCGTCGTCGGCCATGGCAGGTCCTCCTGCCAGGCACTAGACCCTATCTGCGAACCGCTCGCAAGAAATCAGCCCGCCTCGCGCAGGTCCTCGGCCATGGTGCAGACGCGCCAGGCGTCGGGGCGGGCCAACAGCGCGCGGACCAGGGCGTTGTTCAGGCCATGGCCGGCCAGCACGCCTTCGAACCGGCCCAGGATCGGGCCGCCCAGCACGTACAGGTCGCCGATGGCGTCCAGCGCCTTGTGGCGGACGAACTCGTCGGGGCGGCGCAGGCCTTCCGGGTTCAGCACCCGGTCGCCGTCGATGACGACGCAGTTGTCCATCGAGCCGCCGCGGGCCAGGCCCATGGCGCGCAGGGCCTCGACCTCACCCAGGAAGCCGAAGGTGCGGCAGTCGGCCAGCTCGTCGCGGAACGTCTGCTCGTCCATTTCCAGGTCGATCGTCTGGGTCCCGATGGCGGCGGTGGGGAACTGGATCTCGAAAGCGACCTCGAAGCCGTCGGCCGGGCGCAGCGTCGCGCGCTTGTCGCCATCGACCACCTCGACGACGTCCAGGATCTCGATGTAGCCGCGGGCCGCCTCCTGCGGGCGCAGCCCGGCGCGGTCGAGGATGCGGATGAACGGCAGCGACGAGCCGTCCATGATCGGCATCTCGGGGCCATCGACCTCGACCACGGCGTTGTCGACGCCAAGCATGGCGAAGGCCGCCATCAGGTGCTCGATGGTGGCGACGGTGACGTCGGCGGCGTTGCCGATCACGGTTCCCAGCTGGGTCTTGCAGACCGCCTCGCCGCTCGCCGGCACGACGTTGTCACGGTCGCGCACGTCGGTGCGCACGAAGACAATGCCGGTGTTGGCCGCGGCCGGCCGCACGTTCACGCGGGTGTATGCGCCGGTGTGGACGCCCACGCCGGCGAACAGCGCCGGAGCGCGGACAGTATGCTGGAACTCTGGCGCGGCCAAAGGCGGACCTTCCTGCAACGAGACGCGGTACAAAACCGACCTTAAGTCCCCCAACGTCCGGCTAAGCCGATTGATGCAGCGCAGCAAAACACTTGGTGTTTCGCAATGTTTCGCTGCCGCTTGCAGACCCGGGATGGTCGCTCAAGTCGTTGTTTCTATGCAGACTTCAGTCCGCCGCCGCGGTGTGGCGGCAAAGCCTCAGACGGCGGGGTAAAGCTGGGTTCCGACGAGGTTTCGGGCCCTGTCCAGGATGCGCACCTGCACCGCCCGGCCCAGCTTCGCGAGGCACGCCGCAAGCCGCTTGGCCTGGGCCTCGGCGCGGGCGCCGGACCGGAACACAATGGGCTCGAGACCCGCACAGAGCACCGCCCAGCCGTTGGCCAGGGGCGAGACCCAGATGACGCGGTGACCGCTCATGGAAAGTCCTCCCGAAGTGGGCTCCGAGAGGACTCTTACCAACTCGCGCCTTGGCGCGGTGTGACGATTTCGTGGAGTTTTAGAGTTGCGCTAGAGCCTCAATTCGCGAGCCGGCGCAGGAACGAGGGGATCTCGAGATCCTCGTTCTGTTCGGCCTCCTCCGGAAGCTGGGCTTCCAGCGGCTGGGCGCCGCCGCGGACGGGGGCCGGCTGCGGCGCACGGGCGACCGGCGCGTGGG
>NZ_DASWTE010000423.1:0-3614 GCF_036402295.1 Phenylobacterium sp. | reverse complement strand
GTGATGCTGCCGAGCTCAATCAGGCGATCCATGTGGATCGGCTGTTTCGCGAACTTCCGGATCGAAACCAGCGGGCCGTCGACGGCCAGCGGCGGGATGATGGCGTTGACGCGGCTGCCGTCGGCGAGGCGCGCGTCCACCATTGGCGCCGACTCGTCTACGCGCCGACCGACGGCGGCGACGATCTTGTTGATGATGCGCACGAGGTGCTTGGTGTCCTGGAACTGGACGTCGGTGCGCTCGAGGCGGCCGGCACGCTCCACATAGACCGTCTCATGCGTGTTGATCAGGATGTCGCTGATCGTCTCGTCCTTGAGCAGGGGCTCCAGCGGGCCGAGGCCCAGCAGCTCGTCCAGCACCTCATCGATCAGACGGTCGGTCTGGCTGAGGTTGAGGATGCGCTTCTCTTCGGCGAGCAGGCCGCTGATCGCACTGCGGATCTCGAGCCGCAGCTGTTCGCGCGGTGTCTTGTCCAGGAGGCTGAGGTTCAGGAGCTCCAGCAGGCGCTGATGGATGCGCACCTTCAGCGCCGTGAAGCCCTCGATCGCGGGCGCGGCGGCGGCTTGGGGGGTCCCTTTCGGGGCCTCGGCGCCGGGTTTCCAGAGCATGCTCATCTACGCTTTCCCGCATCGACAGTCGCCAGGGCCGACACCTTGGCGGCGAGCTCGGCGATGGCCTTCTCCAGCTTCGTCCCCCGACGGATTGCGGAGATTTCGACGCCCTGGTTCGTGGCCGCCATCATGGTGCGGCGGTCTTCCGGAATGACGGCGTCGAACGGCCGCCCGAGCGCACGCTCGGCCGCCTTGATCGTCACGGTCGCGGTGTGGTCGGCCGACGGCGCGTTGCACACGAGCGTCAGCGGCTTGCCGTCCAGGCTCTGCGAGGCGAGGACACGCAGCTGGCGCTTCACCAGTTGAACGTGCGGCGCAGACAAGTGAGTCACCAGCATGATGCGGTCGGCGAGATGGAGGATCTCGTTCGTCCAGGCCGTCCACACCGGCGGCAGCTCGACGATCGTGAGGCGGAAATCGCGCCGCAGACCCGCGATCAGCGCCGCGGCCTGCGGCGGGCCCAGCGTCTCCAGCGGGACCATCTCGCGCGGCGCGGCCAGCAGGCGGACCCCGCTCCGATGCTTCGCAAGCGCCGAGTGGAATGGCGTCTCCTCGAGCGATCCCGAACCCAGACAGTCCGCGATGGTGACCGCCTCCGGCAGGTCCAGATACAGACCCGCGCAGCCGAACTGCAGGTCGAGGTCGGCGAGGCACACGTCGTTGCCGCCGCCCGAAATCATGGCGGCCAGCTGGACGCAGAGACTGCTGGCGCCGACGCCGCCGCCGGCCTTCAGCACAGCGACGATCTCGCCCGACGAGCGCGGCTGCGTGGGTCGCTCGGCCTGGGCGAGCAGCCGCTCGAGGCAAGCCGCCAGCGAGGGCTCGCTGACCGGCGCCGGCAGCACGTCGGCCGCGCCTTCTCGTAGCAGGCGCCGGGTGGTCATCACGTCGGCGTCGTACAGGGCGATCACGACCTGCAGGCCGTGCCGCCGAGCCTTCAGGCGGCGGATCGCCGCTTCGATGTCCTCGACGGAAGCCGCCGAAAGGCCCACCAGCAGGATGTCGACGCTCGCGGGCGTCGCGGCGGGCCAGGTCGACCCGAGCGTTTCGAAGGTCACCTGCGGGAACAGCGCGGCGAGCGAGGCCATGCGGCCAGCGCCCTGGATCGCGCCCTCGACCACGCCCACACAGCTCACGCCGCCACCTGCCTCGCCGGAGCCCGGTCCCGAGAGGGCGTTTCGGAATACGCGCGGAAGGTCGACCATATCAACTCACCCCTCGCCGCCACGCTCGATCTCGCAATGGGAAAGTCGGGCGAACACGGCGCTCACATGCATATCGCTGGCCAGAAACATCAGCCCTTTGAAAACAAGCATCATTTCGGACTAGCTCCGCCACCCCCGCCGCTGCTGGTGACGCCGATCGTCGACGCGCCAAGGTCGGCGGGCGGGAGCGTCTTGCCGGTGCGGTAGCGCTCCATGGCCAGCCCCACGCGCGCGCCGTCCGAGACGACTTCCTGCGGATACCGCGCATCGGGGTCAGCGATCTGGGCCACGCGGTTCTGGTTCACGATCGCGCCGAAGTCCGAGCCCAGGTGCGCCCTGCTCTGGGCGCAGCCCGCAAGGCCGAGGGCCAGGAGCGTCGGGATCAGCATGGTCTTGGTCAGGCTCATCTCGGGTCCTCCTAGTAGAGCACGTGGCCGTGCGGACCCTCGAGGCCGACCTTCTTGGGATCGGCCGAGATAAGGGCGCGGTCTTCCGGGCGGACGCGGGACTTGCCCTGCATCGATCCGAACAGGAACAGCTCGAAGTCGGACGGCGGCACGAAGCTGTCGCCGGGCGTCGCGATCTGCCCGCGGCGCGGCGTCACCAGATGCGGCGTCACCACGATCACGAGTTCGGTCTCGTCGCGCCGGTAGCCGTTGGAGCGGAAGAGCGCGCCCAGGATCGGGATCTCGCCCACGAACGGGAACTGGCGAACCTGGTTTTCGTACTCCTCCTTGAGGAGACCCGCGATCGTGAACGACTCGCCGTCGCGAAGCTCGATCGTAGTGTTGGCCCGCCGCACCTTGATGCCGGGGATTCTGATCGACCCGAGGTCGATCGAGATGGTCGGGTCAATCGACGACACCTCCGGCTTCACGGCCACGTTGATCAGGCCGTCGCTGAGCAGCGTCGGCGTGAAGGCGAGCGCGACACCGAATTGCTTGTACTCGATAGAAATGGTGGGGACGTCCCCCTCGTCATTGCCGCTGCTTTGCGCCACAGGGATCGGGAACTCGCCGCCCGCCAGGAAGCTCGCAGTGTCGCCCGACATGGCGACCAGGTTCGGCTCGGCCAGGGTCTTGATCAGGCCCTTGGTCTCCAGCGCGTCCATCAGGAGCTCGAGGTTGCCGTTGAACACGGCCGACGCCGCGCCGAAGCTGTCGACGAGGAATCCGTTGTTCTTGACGTTGGTGTCGCCGGTGAAGACCGTGATCGACGGGTCGCTGTTGGTCGGCAGGCGGTTGACGTTGAGCTTCAGGTTCTTGGCCGTCGTCCGCTGCATCTCGACGAACCGCACCGAGAGCATGATCTGTTGGGTGCCCTCGACGCCCAGCATGTTGACGACTTTCTGGGGCGCGTAGGACTCGGCCAGCGCCAGGGCCTTCTGCAGAGCGGCCGGGCTGCTCACCACGCCGGACAGCACCAGCGACTGGTTCGCCGCGTGCACCGAGATGTCGCGCTCGGTCGGCATGATGTCGTGCAACCGCGCCTTCAGGCCGTCGCCGTCGGCCGACACCACGATGTTGGCGGCGGCGATCATGCGCTTGCCCGGGCCATAGATCGTGAGCGAGGTCGAGCCGATGCTCCGGCCCACCACGTAGACCGAGCGGCTGGTGAGCGGCAGCACGTCGGCCACCTTGGGCTCGGCGATCATCAGGTCCGAGTAGGGCGCCGGCAGCTCGATGACCTGCGACTTGCCCACTGGGACCACGATCTCGACCGTCTCGGACGAAGCGCCGGCCACGGGGCCCTGCGCAAATGCGGCTTGGCCGCCGCCGAAGACGAGGCAACAGGCGAT
>NZ_DASWTE010000422.1:0-1691 GCF_036402295.1 Phenylobacterium sp. | reverse complement strand
GCCCCTTCAATGGCCCGCGGAAACACGCGGAAGGACGCGGAAAGAGCAGAACGAGCCCGGCGCCTCGCCAGGCCCGGCGCCCTTCCGCGTCCTTCCGCGTGCTTCCGCGGGCAATCATGACAGCGCCTGCGGCGCGCGAGGGCGCCGCAGGTCGCGCCCCGTCCGTCGCCCATCCGCTGGACAAAGCGCCGCTGCGCGCCTCATCTCTCGCCGCCTGTTCAGCTCGGGGAGTCTCACATGCGTCTGGCGGTTCTGGCGGCGGCTCTGGTGCTGACCGCGGCGGGCGGCGTTGCGGCCCAGGTGGCGGAACAGCCCTCCCGCACCTTCGGCGCCCGCGACCTCTTCGGCCTGCAGCAGGCCTCAGACCCGCAGGTGCGCCCGGACGGCGGCGCCATCGCCTATGTGCGCGCGTCGAACGACATCATGACCGACCGCGCCCGCCGCTCGATCTGGCTGGTGGATGCGAGCACCGGCGCCCAGACGCCGCTGGTCGTCGACGACAACTCCAACCTCGCCCCGCGCTGGTCCCCCGACGGCTCGCGGCTGGCCTACGTCTCGGCCGGGCAGAACGGCGCGCAGCTCTACGTCCGCTGGATGGCGAGCGGCCGCTCGGCGCGCGTCGCCAGCCTGGAGCAGGCCCCCAACGACATCACCTGGTCGCCCGACGGCAAGACGCTGGCCTTCACCATGCTGACCCTCGACGAGGGCCGCCCGCTGGTCGCGCCGATCAAGAAGCCCGAAGGCGCCAAGTGGGCCGATCCGCTGAAGGTGATCGACCGCATCACCTATCGCGCCGACGGCGAAGG
Organism: Phenylobacterium sp.; assembly: GCF_036402295.1. Taxonomy (GTDB): domain Bacteria; phylum Pseudomonadota; class Alphaproteobacteria; order Caulobacterales; family Caulobacteraceae; genus Phenylobacterium. Next base: position 885 of record NZ_DASWTE010000422.1, on the reverse strand, counting down.
CTTCCTCAAGCCCGGCTACCGCCACCTCTTCGCCGTCTCGGCCGACGGCGGCCAGCCGCGCCAACTCACCTCCGGCAAGTTCGACGATGCTGGCCCCATCGACTTCACGGCCGACGGCAAGGCGGTCCTGTTCTCCACCAACCGCGCCGAGGCCTGGGAGCGCGACCCGCAGGAGGCCGAGATCTACGCCGTGGACGTGGCGACCGGCGCGCTGACCCGTCTGACCAACCGCGTCGGGCCCGACATCGGCCCGACCGTTTCGCCGGACGGTGCGAAGATCGCGTACGTCGGCTACGACGACGAGCGGAAGCGCGGCTACGAGAACGTCCGCCTGTACGTCATGGACCGCGACGGCAAGAACCGCCGGGTCCTCACCGGGAACCTCGACCGCAGCGTGAGCCCGCCGCAGTGGGCCGCCGACGGCAAGAGCCTCTACGTCTCCTACGAGGACCTGGGCCTGACCAAGGTCGCCCGCGTCTCGCTGGACGGAAAGCTCGAGACGCTGTTCTCGGGGCTGGGCGGCGGCGGCCTGGACCGGCCCTATACCGGCGGTCAGTTCTCGGTCGGCCGGGGAGGCCTGGTCGCGTTCACCGACGGCGCGCCCGAGCGGCCCGCCGACCTCGCGCTCTGGAAGGGCGGCAGGGTCCAGCGGCTGACCGACCTCAACGCCGACCTCCTGACCGGCAAGCAGCTCGCCAAGGTCGAGGCGCTCCCCGTCACCTCCAGCTACGACAAGAAGCCCATCGGAGCCTGGATCGCCTATCCGCCTAACTTCGACCCGTCGAAAAAGTACCCGCTGATCCTCGAGATCCACGGCGGCCCCTTCGCCGCCTACGGCCCGACCTTCGCCACCGACGTCCAGCTCTACGCGGCCGCCGGCTACGT
>NZ_DASWTE010000421.1:0-9603 GCF_036402295.1 Phenylobacterium sp. | reverse complement strand
GGCAAGGGCGGTCCGATGCATCTCACCTATCCCGCAAAGGGGATCATGGTGACGACGGGCATCGTGGGTTCCTCGATGCCGATCGCCAATGGCCTGGCCTGGGGCGCCCAGGTGGCCAAGACCGACCAGGTGGCTGTGGCCACCTTCGGCGACGGCGCTTCGAACATCGGAGCGTTCCACGAAGCCCTGAACCTGGCCGCGGTCTGGAAGCTGCCGGTGATCTTCCTGTGCCAGAACAACCAGTTCGCGGAGCACACGACCTACGCCAAGGGCACCTCTGCGCTCCGGATCGCCGACCGCGCCCACGGCTACAACATCCCCGGCGTGCGGGTGGACGGGAACGATCCCGTAGCGATGTACGCCGCCGCGAATGAAGCGGTCGCCCGCGCCCGCGCCGGCGAAGGCCCGACCCTGATCGAGGCCGTCACCTTCCGGTTCATGGGCCACGTGTTCGGAGACGCCGACGGCTACATCCCGAAAGACATGAAGGCCGCCGCCATGGCCGACGACCCGGTCCCGAAGTTCCGCGCGCGGCTCCTGGCCGACGGGATCGCCACCGAGGCGCAGCTGGCCGACATCGAGGCTGACATCGAGGCCCGCATCGACGCGGCCGTCGCCTTCGCCCTGGCCTCGCCGCTGCCCCAGCCCGACGACCTGCGCCACGACGTCTTTGCCGAGGAGATCCTGGCGTGAGCACCGAGACCACCACCGCACCGGCCCCGACGGCCGCCACCGCGAAGCCCGCCACGGTCACGATCCTGGCCGCGCTGAACAAGGCGCTCACCGACGCCTTCGCCGAAGACGACAAGCTGTTGGCGCTGGGCGAGGACCTGGCTGACCCCGAGGAGGGCGGCATCGTCGGCGTGACCAAGGGCCTCTCGACCCGCTTCGGCGACGACCGGGTCCGCTCCACGCCGATCGCTGAGCAGGCGATCATCGGCGCGGCCATCGGCGCCAGCCTGATCGGCTACAAGCCGGTGGCCGAGATCATGCTGATGAACTTCACGACCGTGGCCATGGACATGATCGTGAACCACGCCGCCAAGCTGCGCTTCATGTCCGGCGGCCAGACCAGCGTGCCCATCGTGATCCGCACCATGACCGGCCTGGGATACGGATCGGGCGGCCAGCACTGCGACTACCTCGAGGCCTGGTTCGCCCACACGCCAGGCATCAAGGTCGTGGCGCCGTCGACGCCGGACGACGCCTATGGGCTGCTGCGCTCGGCCATCGAAGACCCCGATCCGGTCCTCTTCATCGAGAACCTTCCCACCTACCGTACCCCGGTCCCCGGCGTCCTGCCCGACACCGGCTTCCGCGTGCCGCTGGGCAAGGCGGCCGTGCAGCGCGAGGGGACCGACGTCACCGTCATCAGCTATGCCCGGTTGGCCGGCGAGGCCCGCGCGGCGGCCGAGATCGCGGCGGCGGCGGGCGTCTCGGCCGAGGTCGTCGACCTCAGGACCATCGCGCCCTGGGACCGGGAGACCGTCCTGGCCTCCGCGCGCAAGACCGGCCGAGTGCTGATCGTCCACGAGGCGGTGAAGCAATTCGGCGTCGGCGCCGAGATCGCCGCGGTGATCCAGGAAGAACTGTTTGGCCAGCTGAAGGCCCCGGTCCGCCGCCTGGGCGGCGCCTACTCGGCGGTCCCTTACTCCAAGCCGCTGGAAGCGGCCTATGCGCCCGACCGGGCTCGGATCGCCGAGGCGATCACCGCGCTGGCCGGCTGAGGAATCGATACGATGGCGACGGAAATCCTGCTTCCCAAACTCGGGTTCGACATGAACGAGGGCATCCTCACCGAATGGCTGGTCGCCGACGGCAGCCATGTGTCTGAGGGCCAGCCGCTCTATTCGGTGGAAAGCGACAAGTCGAACAACGAGATCGAGGCGCCCGCGTCCGGAACGCTGAAGATCCTTGCCGCGCCCGAGGAGACCTACGAGGTCGGCACGGTGCTGGGCTACATCGAGTAACCGCCGCCGAGCGCCGCCTTCAGTGCGGCGGTCGCACCACCGTCGCCCTGTTCCCGTCGAAGGCGACGATGACCTCCTGCCCGGGCTTGTAGAACTCGCCGATGGCGTCGCCCGCGAGCTTGCGGCCGACGTCGTTGCGGACATAGGTGTCGGCGTCCAGCCGCAGGATAATCTCCCGGCCCTCCGCGACCAGCGTCACCGACGTCGCGTCGATCGCGAGCAGCTGGCCCACGAGCGGACATCCCTCGGAACGCCCCATGACCCGGTGATCCATCGAGAGGCGGAAGCGATCCGAGCGGTTGGAGAGGCCGCTGTGCGGCGTCCAGAGGTTCATGAGCAGGACGTCCCCGGCCTGGTATGTCGTCCTCCGCCAGGCGTCCGCCGGCAGCGAGTCCACAGGGATGGCCGTGTTCGAGCCGTCCGCGAGCGGGTGCCGGTTGATCCGTTCGGTCAATCCTTCGACCAGCGCCAGCCCGCCCACGTCGGAGTCGATTTCGGCCAGCGGGATCCAGCAGATCCGGAATGGTATGCCCGGGCTGTAGGGACCGTCCTGGTGGACGCCGTCGAACCGCGAGCGCGCCGGATCCTGTTGCGGCGGCGTGGCGCGGTATTCCACCACCGGGACCCAGAACGGCTCCTCGCCGAACAGCCGGGTGAAGAAGGCACGGATCGGAGGCTCGGCGACGAACGACCGCCAGGGGGCCCGCGCGGCGATGGGCTCCATGCGGAAGGGATAGGCGGCCAGGCTAACGCCATTGTACCGCACGCTCTTGTCCGTGGGCGCTTCGCCGACCGGATCGATGACGCCCTGCCGCTCCAGCTCGTCGATGTAGACCTGGCGCAGGCGGCCGACGGCCCCGGCGTCGAGCACGCCCCGGAAGAACCAATAGCCATCGCGCTCCCACGCCGTGTCGAGCGCTGGCCGATCGCCCAGCAGGTGATTGTGCGTCTTGAGCTCGCCCATGGGCGGCGTGGCGGCCGACATCTGCATCTCCGCGCTGAGGTCCAGGCCAGCGATCATGGACGCTGCAAGGGCCCCCAACAGGGGCGTTCTGGCGAAAGCCGAGGGGGGAATTCTACGGCTGCGACCGGCGTGCCCGCTCCCGGGCCCGGAAGCCCGCCGGCGTCACGCCCTCCCGCGCCCGGAACACCTCGCGGAACGATGGAAGGTCCGAATAGCCGACCAGGGCGGCAATCTCGCTGACGGTCCGCGGCGTCTCGCGGAGCATCATCTTGGCGGCGTGGATTCTTAACCCCTGGGCATAATCCCGCGGCGTGGCGCCCGTGCTCAGACGGAATCGGCGGATGAGCGTCTGATGGCTGACGGAGAGTGTCGCCGAGAGGTCCTGGATACGAAACGACTGGGTGAATCGCTCACGGATCCACAGCTGGGCGCGCGCGACCAGGGGATCCGACTGGACCGTGAGGCCGGCTTCGGCCATGGCGCCCCAGCGCATCGCCAACCACTGCGCCACGCCCGGCGACAGCGCCTGGGCGACGGCTCGGACGACGAACTCGCCCTCCAGCGCAGGCGCGCCGCACGTCAGCACGTCGCCAGCGGTGCTCATCCCCTGGAGCCCCTCGACCCGTATGCGGGGAAACGCGCGCCGGAAGGCCGGCGTCAGCCTGGGCTCGACCGACGCCACGCCTTCGGCGAGAAGCCCTGCCCGCGCCAACCTCCAGACGCCGGCGCCGGCGGCCGCGATGACCGCGCCGCGGTCCTTCTGTTCGCGGAGCCAGTTCGACAAGGGCTCGCTGCCGCCCAGCGCGGCTTCCACGTCGCCCGCGTCGGGGGCTTCGAACGCCGCAACGTAGACCAGCCTTGCATCGACGTTCCTCGAGAGACCGCCGTCCGCCGCCAACGTTCGGCCGCCTGCCAGCGACACTGGAGCCCCGTCGGCCGTCAGCACCTTCACGCCAGTGTGCATGCGCGAATAGACGCTGAGCGCCGGGTTGTTGTCGTAGAGCTCGGCCAGCAGCGCATGCGCGTCGAGCACACGCCCCAGGCTCGCCAGGTAGGTGTGGGGCGAGGCCACGACGATCAGGTCAGACATGGTCGACCCCAGGCTTAAATCCGCCCCCGCTCAATCACCAGAATGCCCCTCCTGGTGGCCGGGTCCAGATGGTCGACTGCGGGTCCGACGGAGGATGCCACATGCCCGAACCCGAACAGACCCACGGCCGGCTGAAGGGCTGGCGAGCGATCGTAACCGGGGGAGGATCGGCCGGTGACGGCGTCGGGACCGGGCGCGCGATCTGCGTCCTCTTCGCCCGCGAAGGGGCCCGCGTGGCTGTCCTCGACCAGGACGCAGGCCGGGCCGAGGCGACCTGCGCGCAGATCGCCGCCGGCGGCGGAGAGGCGCGCCCGGTGGTCGGCGACGTGACGTCCGCCGAGGACTGCGCGCGGATGACGGAGGAGAGCGTCGCCTGGCTGGGTGGCCTCGACGTGCTCGTCAACAACGTCGGCGTGGGATCGGGCGCGGGGCGGCTCGAGGACATGGCGGAGGCGGCCTGGCTCCGTGGCGTCGACCTCAACCTCAACAGCGCGTTCCTGATGACGCGCGCGGCGATCCCGCCGCTCCTGCAGGGCCGCGGCCGCGCGGTCGTGAACATCGCCTCTGTCGCCGGCCTTCGCGCGCACGGGACAGGCAGCTACGGACCGTCCAAGGCCGCCCTGGTGCAGTTCACGCGGGAACTGGCTGTGATCTACGGCCGCGACGGCCTGCGCGCCAACGCCATCGCGCCCGGCCATATCATGACGCCGCTGGTCGAGCGGTTCGTCGGCCCGGCCGCGCGGGAGGCGCGGCGCCGCATCGCACCGCTCGGGATCGAAGGCGATGCCTGGGACGTGGCTCAGGCGGCGCTGTTCCTGGCCGGGCCGGAGGCGCGGTTCATCAGCGGCGCCTGCCTGCCGGTGGACGGCGGCGTCACGCAGGTCGCCGCCCTGGCCGCCTACGAGCGCCTGATGGAAGCCCCCCGCTAGGCCGGCCACCTCAGTTGATCGTCGCGCCCGCGGCGTGGCGGGCGGCGATGTAGCCGAACACGAACGACGCGGCGATGCTGGCGCCGGCCCCGGGATAGCAGCGCCCCACGACCGAGGCCGTCGAATTGCCCGTGGCGTAGAGTCCCGGGATCGGCGCGCCCGCGTCCGTCAGAACGCGGGCGTGCTCGTCGGTGAGAAGGCCGCCGAAGGTGCCAACGTCCCCCGGATAGACCTGCACCGCATAGAACGGGCCCTTCTCCAGGGCGCCGAGACACGGGTTCGGCTTCACCGTGGGGTCGGCGAACACCCGGTCGTAGGCGCGCTCGCCGCGCTTGAAATCCAGGTCCCGCCCGGTGGCCGCGAACTCGTTGAAGCGGTGGACGGTGCGCCGCAGCGCCTGGGGGTCGAGGCCGCAGGCGGTGGCCAGGCCCTCGATCGTGTCCGCGCGCTTCATGTAGCCGCTGGTGATCCAGTCCTCCGGCGTCTTGCCCCCCATGGCGCCCGCCCAGACATAGCGCTCGCGGTGGCGGCTCTCCATGATCACCCAGGCCGGCACGGCGCCGCGGGCGTACATCCGCTGGCCGTTCTCCATGTACGAGCCGGACTCGTTCGCGAACCGCTCGCCCTTCTGGTCCACCATGATCAGGTGGGGCTTGGCCAAGTCCAGCACGTGGAAGGCCCGGAAGCCCTTCGGTGTGACCGAGGTGACGAGCCAGACGGCCTGATCCATCAGGTCGACCGCCGCCCCGTGGGCCATGGCCATCTCGATCGCCTCGCCCGTGTCACCGGGATTGGCGTTGGTCCAGTCCACGGATGAGGGCTGAGGTCCATACTCGCGGCGCATCTCGGCGTTGCGGGCGAAGCCGCCGGCGTTGATCAGCACGCCGTCCCGCGCCTGGATCCGGCGCTCGCGACCATCGACTTGGGCGACGACGCCCACGATGCGCCCGCCCTCCTCGACCAGCTCCTGTACGGGCGACTCCAGCCGGATGTCGACGCCGGCGCGCAGGGCGGCCTGCAGCATGCGACCCTGGATCGCGGCGCCCATGCCCACCAGCTGCTTGCCGGTGAGCTTCATACTGGCCATTCGCAGACCCAGCCGCATGGCGCCCAGGAAGCCCTCGGGCGTACGCTTCATCAGCATCGACTGCCGGCTCTCGGGCCATCGGATCGGGATGTCGAACGGACCCCTGCGCAGCTTTGCGTTCCAGTCGCCGAGCTCGCGCGCATCGAACAGTTCCATCGCCAGTGATCGGCTGCGTGCACAGCCGCCGGGCTTTTCGTCATAGTAGTCGGACCAGCCCTCGCAACGGCGGATCTTCAGGCCCTTGCGCAGTAGGTACGAGATCATCTCCGGCCCATGGCGCAGGAAGGCGTCCCGGCGCTGCGGCGACGAGGCGGGGCCTGCGTCGCCCACCGTCGCCTCCAGGTAGGCTAGGCCCTGTTCGTAGGAATCCTTCACGCCCGCCGCCGCCTGCAACGGGTGGTTCGGCACCCACAGGACGCCGCCCGACATGGCCGTCGAGCCGCCCACCTTGTCGGTCTTCTCCAGCACAACCACCGACTTGCCGAGGTCGCGCAGCACCAGGCCGGCGCACATCGAGCCGCCACCGCTGCCGACCACCACGAAGTCGACGCTCTCGTCCCAGTGCGCCATGGCTCAGGCCTCCGCCAGGAAATCGTGGAGGGCGCGGTGGAAGTTCGAGACCGCCCGTTCCTGCACCGGATTGGGGCGCGAGCCGGCGAAGCCGCGCGATTTCATCCCGCGCTGGATGTCGGCCATGTTCTCGTAGTCCTGGCAGAGGATGCGGCCCCAGAAGGCCTCGTCCGTCAGGTCGTGGCTCCATTCCTCGACGACCTTCGGCTCCTCGCCGGGCGGATAGCGCTGCATCGAGTAGACGTTCCAGATGCAGCTGTCGGGATCGTCGCCGTTCGGGCGGGCGCGATAGCCCAGCAGGCCCGTGGGGCTCTGCAGCATGATCTGGTTGGGGAACAGGTGCCAGTCGATGCCGGCGGCGTAAATCTGCTGCGGCGTGATCGGCGGGTAGCCGGCGCCGGAGTTCACCGCGTCCTCGCGGATGAAGGTCCCGAAGGCGGTCAGCACCTCCACCGGCGTCGAGCCGGGCGGCACCTCCTGCATGACGCGGCGCGCGGCATGCACCGCGCGCACCGACGAGCCCGCATTCAGGGTCGCCGCCATGTCCTCCATGTAGGCCAGGATGCCGGGCCGGATGTCGTCGCCCAGCGGACCACCCAGCCGTCGCGAGCGCGAGCCCATCGGCAGGGCGTTCCAGTAGGCGAACATCGCATGGCGGCCGTGCGCGTGGCTGACCGTCACGTCGTCCATGTACTCCAGCATCTGCCGGTGCGTGGTCTGGACGTGGTAACCCTCGTTGAAGGCCTCCAGGGCGACCTTCCAATTGCACGGCAGGATCGTCGACTTGCGCCACTGGTAGCGCAGGCCCTGCAGCTCGAACGGGTCCAGCATGGCCTTGGCGGGCGCCAGGAAGTCGGCCAGCGGCACGGCCTGCGGGTCCATGTTGACGTAGACCCAGCCGCCCCAGGTCTCGACCCGCACGGTCCGGAGCGCCACGTCCTCGTCGCTCAGCGCGCCGGCCCAGTCGTCGCGGTCCACCACCAGGGTGTTGCGGCCTGAGAGGTCCCATTGCCAACCGTGGAAGCGGCAGTGGAACTTGCCGGTATGGCCGCAGCCCGCCGTCAGCCGGCGGCCCCGATGCGGGCAGACGTTGTAGTAGGCGCGGATCTCGTCCGGCGCGGTGCGCGCGACGATGATCGACTCGTCCAGGATGTCGTAGGTGTAGAAGTCCCCGACCCTGGGAATCTCCTCCTCGCGGCAGGCCATCTGCCAGACGCGCGGCCAGAGCCCGACTTTCTCCCGCTCCAGGAACGCCCGCGAGACGTAGTCGGCGGCTGGCACATAGTCATCCCGCACCAGCTCCTCTGCCGGGCCGCCGGCCTGGAAGGACGCGTTCATCGGATTTCCTCGCCTAGCGCTTTCTTATGTAGCGGGTGCTACACTAGGACAAATCCAAGTCTCGATAAATAGGCAACTTCGCTAACGGATTAATCTTGCCCGAACAGGCCATGGATCACGAAACGCCCCATGGCCTCGGTGACGGTCTCGGCGTGCTCGACCCCCTCGAACAGCCAGTCCTGCAGCAGGGCGCCGGCCACCACAGCCGCGAACGCCAGCCGCGCCCCCAGCGCCGGATCAATCTCGGCCTTGACTCCGCGGCTGCGATACATGCTGCGCAGCGACGCTTCGGCCTCGGCAAAGTAGTGCTGCAGACCGCGCGGCCGGTCCGTTCCATCCTCGAGGCCGCCCTCGTAGGCCCGCGTGGTGATGAGGGAGAGGATCAGCTGGCGCTCGGTGAGCAGCCGGCCATAGAGCGCCTCCACATAGCTTCGCCCGAGCTCCACGGGATCACCCGCATCGGCGTTCGCCGCGGCCCGCTCCTCTACGATCTGCCGCATGAAGGCGTCGAAGGGCTCGGAGATCGCCTCCTCGAACAGCTCGGCCTTCGAGTTGAAGTAGCGGAAGAGGAGCACCTCGCTCGCCTTGGCCCGCTTGGCGATGTCGCGCGTCGTCGTCTTGGCGTAGCCGCGCTCGGCGAAGAGGTCGCGCGCGCTCTGCAGGATCAGGGCGCGGACCTCGGTGTTCGTGCGGCGAACCCGGCGTGGCTTGGCTTCCGTCATGACCGTCTTTCTCGGGGAGACCCTGGCGCATGGCAACCGGCCGCGGCCGAGCTGCATTGATTTAACTTCTATAACTATGTTATACATATCGCAATGCCACCCGAGAACGAGGTGGCGACGGAGACGCCCATGGAGACCTACGACTACATCATCGTCGGCGCGGGCTCTTCCGGTTGTGTCCTGGCAAACCGCCTCTCGGCCGATACTTCCATCCGCGTCCTGCTGCTCGAAGCCGGCGGTCCGGACACCAGCCCTTTGATCGCCATGCCCAGAGGCTTCGGCCGCCTGCTGGCCGATCGGAGGCACGTATGGACGTATCAGGTCGCCAAGACCGGCGGCCACAACACTCCGGAATACTGGGTGCGCGGCAAGGGCCTGGGCGGGTCCAGTTCGGTGAACGGCATGGTCTACGTCCGCGGCCTGCCCAGCGACTACGACGCTTGGGAGGCCGACGGCTGCGAGGGTTGGGGCTGGAAGGACCTGGATCCGTGCTTCCAGGCCATGGAGGACCACGCGCTCGGTCCCGGCGGCGGCCGAGGCGTGGGCGGACCGCTGAAGGTCACGCCACATCCAAGGCGCCAGGAGCTATGCGAGGCGATGATCGCGTCGGCCGCCACGATGGGCCTACCCATCGTGGACGACCTCAACGCCCTCGACGACGAAGGCTTTGGCTACCAGCCGCGGACCATCGCCTGCGGCCGGCGGCAAAGCGCAGCCAAGGCGTTCCTCGACCCGGCGCGCTCGCGCCCCAATCTGCGCATCCTGACACAGGCCGAAGCGCTTCGGATCGAATTCGAAGGCCGTCGCGCCGTAGGCGTGCGGATTCGCAGTCTTGAGGGCGAGCGGAGTGTTCGCGCAGGGCGCGATGTGATCCTGGCCGCCGGAGCACTGCAGTCACCGAAGCTGCTGCAACTGTCGGGAATCGGGCCGGTC
>NZ_DASWTE010000420.1:0-16581 GCF_036402295.1 Phenylobacterium sp. | reverse complement strand
CGCAAGGGGAAGATCTTCATCGACTATATCCGCAACGCCCGCGGCGCGAGCGCGGTGGCCTCGTACTCCCTGCGCGCGCGGCCGAATTTCCCGGTGGCCACGCCGATCGCCTGGGAGGAGCTCAGGAAATTGTCGGGCGGCGACGCCTTCAACCGTCTTACAGTCGTGCGGCGCCTGGAGACGCTGGCCGCCGACCCGTGGGATGGACTAGTATCGAGTAGTTCAGAACTTACGGCTAAGATGCGTCGTGACGTTGGGATGAAGAGATAGGGGATCCTGCATGGCCGGTCGGGCAAGCTGGAAGGGTTATCTCAAGCTGTCGTTGGTTTCGTGCCCGGTGAAGCTCTTCCCGGCCACCTCGGCGAGCGCTGGCAAGATCAGTTTCAACCTGTTGCACAAGGACACGCTGAACCGCGTGCAGCAGAAGTACCATGATCCCGAGCTGGGCGAGATCGACCGCGCCGACCTGGTGAAGGGCTACCAGTTCGAGAAGGACAAGTACGTCGTCGTCACCGCCGAGGAGCTGGACGAGATTGAAATCGAGTCCTCCAAGACCATCGACATCGACGGGTTCGTCGACGCCAACGACATCGACCCGATCTACTACGACTCCACCTACTATCTGGCCCCCGACGGCCCGATCGCCGAGGAGACCTTCGCGGTGATCCTCGAGGCCATGCGCAAGGTGGGCAAGGTGGCGGTGGCGCGCATCGTGCTGTCGGGCCGCGAGCGGCTGGTGACGGTGCAGCCCATCGAGGACGGCTTCCGGCTGACCACGCTGCGCTCGGCCAAGGAGATCCGCGAGCCGGCCAGCGCGCTCGACCCGCTGAAGGTGAAGCTCGCCGACGACATGCTGGCCATGGCCGGCCAGATCATTGCGTCGAAGGCCACCAGCTTCGCGCCCGAGGCGTTCGAGGACCGCTACGAGGAGGCGCTGCTGGCCCTGGTCAAGTCGAAGATCGCCGGCGGCCAGCCGGTGATCACCAAGGCGCCCGAGCGCGGCAACGTCGTGAACCTGATGGATGCGCTCCGCCGCTCGATCGAGGAGGAGCGCCGCCCGCCGGCGCCCAGCCTCGGCAAGCCGGCGAAGAAGGGGGCGGAGAAGCCGGCCGCCGCCGAGGTGGCCGCCGCGGCGCCCAAGGCCGCTGCGAAGAAGAAGGCGCCCGCCGCCTCGTGATCCATGGACGTGCGTGACCGTGCGATCGCGCTCTACGGCCGGTTCTCGCACGGCGAGCGCGAGCGGCTGGGAGAGGCGATCGAGCGGGCCGGCGGCCTGGTCGCGCGCGACCTGACGCGCCGGTCCGACGTCTTCGTGGTGGGAGCGCTGGCGACGGCCCTGATCGATTCAGGAGCCTTGTCCGAACGCATCCAGGCGGCCCGGGCGCGCGGCGTGCCAGTGCTGGGCGAGCGCGCGTTCGCCGTGCTGTTGGGCGGCGAGGCCGCCGGCCCGGCGGCGACGCTGCCACTGACAACGGCGCTAGCCGATACGCCGCTCACCGCCGCCGACGCCGAGGTGCTGGCGGCCTTCGACCTCATCGGCCTCGATGGCGACCGGTGCCGGTTCGGCGACGCCCAGGCGATCCGGACGGCCGCCGACCTGATGGCCCACGGCCGCAGCCTGGCCGAGACGGTGCGCATCCTGGCCCGCGCCCGCGATCTGGCGCCCCGCGGCCGCTACCGCATCGTGCTGACGCCGGCGGGCGACGCGGCGCTGAAATGGGCCGATGGCCTGACCACGCTGGAAGGGCAGGGCCAACTGGCCTTCGATGAGGCCCATGCCACCGTCGAGGACCTGTTCGAGGCAGCCACGGTCGCGGAGGCCGAGGGCGACCTGGAGGCCGCCGCCCACCTCTACGATCTCTGCGCCCGCGCCGACCGCCGGGACGCCATCGCGCCCTACAACCACGGCAACATCCGGCTGGCCCAGGGCGCGTTCGACCAGGCGCGGCTGGCCTACCAGCGGGCGTTGGCGCGCGACCCGAAGTTCATCGAGGCGCGCTACAACCTGGCCCAGGCGCTGGACGCCGCGGGCCGGGCCGAGGCGGCGTCGGTGGAGCTGGTCCGCGTGCTGGACGCCGATCCCCGCCACTCGGACGCCGTGTTCAATCTGGCGCAGCTGCGCATGAAATCCGGCGCCATAGGCGAGGCCAAGACCCTGTACGAACGCTACCTGGCCCTGGACCCGCCCGAGGACTGGGCCCGCACGGCGCGGCGCGCGCTGCAGGTGTGCAGCGGGCTGGCCTGACGGATGTGTCGGGATTCCAGATACAGCGAAGCCCGGCGTTCACCTTTTGGGGGGATCGCGTCGGGCTTCCTGGTCCGTTCGTTTCACTCAGAATTTTGAGTGGCGTTTTGGATCGGGATCGTTGGTTTTCACCTTCAATCCAACATGACAACCGGATGACAGCCTCGGGAGTTCCGCGTGCTGCGGAAGTTAATCCGCGGGGCGGGGACCGGTCAGGCGTGGAGCTTCAGGAAGCTCGGGTGGCGGAAGGGATCGCCCGCCCGCATCTGGTCGTGGAAGCCCTTTACGCGGGGGCCTGCGCCACCCTCGCGCGGGTCGTAGACGGCGTCGGCGCCGAAGAAGCGCAGGGTGAGCGTGCGCCGCCGCGCGCCGGGATGGGTGGGCGCGCCGCCGTGCAGCATCCTGGGGTGGAAGACGACGAGGTCGCCGGGCTCGACCGCCCAGGAGACGATGTCCCAGTCGGCGCGCGTGGCCTCGATGTCGGGCAGCCGGGGCAGCGACGAGTTCGGGTGCGTGGGCGCGGTGTCGTCGTCGAGGTCGAAGCGCGATCCGTTGTAGAGCCGACCGCGGTGCGAGCCCTTCACGAACTCCAGCGAGTCTTCCTTGGCGCAGGGATCGAAAGTGATCCAGGCGACGGCCAGATGGTCGCCGGCCACGGCGAGGTAGGATGAGTCCTGGTGCCAGGGCGTGCGGCGGGCCTCGCCGCCCTCCTTCAGGAACACCTGCTCGTACATGAACCAGACCGCCGGATCGCCCCAGAGGTCGGCGCAGAGGGCCGGGATCGGCGAGGCCTCCAGCATGTCCCGGTATCCGGTCAGGCAGTCGGGGTTGTAGAGGTCCTGGTAGAAGGTGGCGTCGGTGGCCTGGCGGATGTTCGAGGCCAGCGGGCCGGGGTTGCCCAGGCTCCACTCGTAGGATGCCCGCGCCGCCGCCAGCGCCTCGGCGTCCAGCACGCCGGGGATGTGCACGACGCCGTCGCGGGCGTAGGTCTCGGCGAGGCTGCTCAAGGCTCCATCCGGAACAGCTTCAGCGCCGTCTTGCCGAGGATCATCTGCGCCTGCTCAAGCGGGACGGCGCGGAACACGGCCTCGATGGCGCCGCGGGTGTAGCCGAAGGTGCTCTCCTGGTGCGGATAGTCCGAAGACCACAGCGCCGTCTCGGGCCCGATCCGGTGCAGCATCTCCAGCCCCACCGGGTCGGTCATGAAGGTCGCGTAGCAGTGGGCGCGCCAGTACCAGCTCGGCGGATGCTTGAGCTTCGGGTTCACCGAGGTCGGGAAGCTGTTGTAGACCATGTCGGCGTCGTGGAGCATGCCGGGGATCCAGCTCAGGCCCGCCTCGACGAACACCACCTTCAGACCCGGGAAGCGGTCGAACACGCCGCCGAAGGTGAGCTGCGCCCAGTTCTGCCGGAAGCCCTGCATCTGGGTCAGCACCGAGACGCCGACGGCGCCCGGCTCGGCGGTGGGGATCGCCTCGCCGATGTGGAAGGCGAGCGCCAGGCCGGACTTCTCGATCGCGGCCCACAGCGGGTCCAGGCGCGGGTGGTTGTACTGGATGGTCCGGCCGTCGGCGTACTTGGCGGGCCTTATGGGGATCATCAGGCAGCTCGCGCCCAGCTCGACGCAGCGGGCGACGCTCTCCTCGGCGGCCTCGGGCTCCCAGTAGCTCGGCACCATCACCGGATAGAGCCGGTCGGGCGCCTGGGCGCAGGCCTCCGCGATCGCCTCGTTATAGGCGCCGAACACGTGCGGCTTGTTCTCGATCTCGCCGAACATCATCAGGCCGAACAGGCGCTGCGGGAAGATGAGCTCCTTCTCCACGCCCTCGATGTCGAGGTCGGCAAGCCGGGCCTGGACGTCGGTCAGGCCGGGATAGCACTCCAGCGCCTGGCACAGGTGCTGGGCGATGGGCTGGGGCGTCATCGACTTGCCGCCGATGGAGAGGTCCCAGCCGCCGTCCTTGAAGACCATGCGCGGCGCCTGGTCCTTCAGCTCGGGCGGGAAGCGGCCGATCCAGAGGTCGCCCTCCAGCATGTGGGAGTCGGCCGAGACGATGCGGGTGCCGGCCGGCCAGTCGCGGGTCTTCGCCTGCGGCTTGCGTTCCGCTGCGACCGGCTGGCCAACCTGCTCTTCGATCTCGAGGATGAAGCCTTCGGCCGTGGCGGCCTCCTGGAAAGGCGCTTGCTCGTGAGAGAGGCTAAGTCGCGGAAAAGGCGGCTGCAATCGTGACCGTGCGTCAACCTGGAGGCGGAAAATGAGCGTAGCCGATCCATCCCTCGCGGCCTGGCGCAGCCTGGTGGACCTCGATCGCCTGGCCGCCTGGATGGACGAGCGCCGGCTGGAGGTCGGCAAGCCGATCGAGGAAGCGGACCGGCCGCCCGGCGGCACCCAGAACATCCTGATCAGGTTCCGGCGCGGCGAGCGCTGGTTCATGCTGCGCCGCCCGCCGCTCTCGCCGCGGATGAACGGCAGCGAGACCATGCGGCGCGAGGCCCGCGTGCTGGGCGCCCTGGCCGGCAGCGACGTGCCGCACCCAGGCCTGATCGCCGCCGAGCCCGCCGAGGACGTGCTGGGCGCGGCCTTCTACCTGATGGAGCCCATCGAGGGGTTCAACCCGACCGTCGGCCTGCCGCCGCTGCATGCTGGGTCGGCCGAGGTGCGGCGGCAAATGGGCTTTGCGCTGGCGGACGGGATCGCCGCGCTCGGCCGGGTCGACCATGTGGCCGCCGGGCTCTCCGACCTGGGCCGCGCCGACGGCTTCCTCGAGCGCCAGGTCGGCCGCTGGAAGAAGCAGCTCGAAAGCTACAACGAGTACGAGGGCTGGGCCGGCCCCGGCGAGATCGAGGGGATCGACGAGGTGGGCGCCTGGCTGGCGGCGCGCACGCCGCAGAGCTTCAAGCCCGGGATCATCCATGGCGACTACCACCTGGCCAACGTCCTCTACCGGTTCGACGGTCCGCAACTGGCGGCCATCGTCGACTGGGAACTGACAACCATCGGAGACCCGCTGCTGGACCTGGGCTGGTTGATGGCCACCTGGCCCGAGAGCGATGCGATCGAAGCGGGGACCGTCTCCGTGAAGCCATGGGACGGCTTCCCCAAGATCGAGGAACTGGTGGAGCGCTACGCCAGCCAGACCGAGCGGGACCTGTCGCACATGCGCTGGTACGGCGTGCTGGCCTGCTACAAGCTGGGCATCATCCTGGAAGGCACCAACGCCCGCGCCGCCGCCGGCAAGGCCGAGAAGGCGACGGGCGACGCCCTGCACAACCAGACAGTGGGGCTGTTCCGCCGGGCGCTGCGCTGGATCGACTAGGCGCCTTCCGCTTGCTGCCGCCCCGACCGCCTGGGACTGTGGCCTCGTCGAGGGGATCACTCATGCGCCTGTTCAGCACGCTCGCGGTCCTGGCCGTTGGCCTCGCCACGCCGGTCCATGCCGCCGAGCCTCCAGGCTGGCCCGCCTTCCGCGCCATGTTCCAGGAGATGGTCGAGACCGACACCAGCTACGCGACGGGCGACTGCACCGTGGCCGTGAACAAGACCGCCGCGCGCATGAAGGCCGCAGGTTTCCCGGCCGAGCATCTGCACATCTTCGTGCCCGAGAACTCGCCCAAGTCGGGCAATCTGGTGGCGGTGTTGCCGGGTAAAGACCCCAAGGCCAGGGCGGTGCTGTTGCTCGGCCACATCGACGTGGTCAACGCGCATCGCGCGGACTGGACCCGCGACCCCTACGTCCTGGTCGAGGAGAACGGCGAGTTCTATGGGCGCGGCGTCTCGGACATGAAGGCCCAGGACGCCATCTTCGCCGACAGCATGGTGCGCTACCACGCCGAGGGCCTGAAGCCGCGGCGGACGATCAAGATGGCCCTGACCTGCGGCGAGGAGCCCAGCGGTTTCGTCAACGGCGCCTCGTGGCTCGCCCAGAACAAGCGCGAGCTGATCGATGCGGACTTCGCAATCACCGAGGGCGGCGGCGGCGACCTGGACGACCGGGGCCGCAAGTTGGCTGTCACCGTGATGGCCGCCGAGAAGGCTACGACCAATCTCACTTTCGAGGTCACCGGACCGGGCGGCCACTCGTCGAAGCCGCGCCCCGAGAACCCGATCGTCATCCTGGGCGAGGCCCTGGTGAAGCTTGGCGCCCTGCCGTTCCCGACCGAGTTCAACGCTTTCAGCCGCGCCTACTTCGAGGCCGTCGCGCCAAGGGTTGATGCCGAGACCGGGTCGGCCATGCGCAAGGTTCTGGCCGACCCGCAGGACCTCGCCGCCAACGCCCTCGTCGATCGTTCGATGAGCCGCAGGGCCATGCTTCGCACCACCTGCATCCCGACCCTGATCGAGGGCGGCCACGCGTCGAACGCTCAGCCGCAACGGGTGCGCGCGACCGTGAACTGCCGCCTGCTGCCCGGGCAATCGATAGCGGCGGTTCGGTCGGCGATCGTCGAGGCCATCGCCGACCCGCGCGTAACGGTCAGCGCGCCGCCTCCGCCCGCTGCGGCGCGGCCGCCCATTTCACCCCTCACGCCGCAGATCATGGATCCGATCCGGGCCGTGGCGGCCAAGGTATTCCCCGGCGTTCCGGTCACGCCGATGCAGGAGACCTTCGGCACCGACTCCACGCGGCTGATCGCGGCCGGCATTCCGACGTTCGGCTTCTCGGCCCTGTTCCGCGGCGACGACGCCGGCAACATCCACGGCCTGAATGAGCACATCTCGGTACAGTCCGTCTCGCAAGGGCGCGAGTTCCTCTACCGCCTGATCAAGGCGTACGCCGAGCAGAAGTAAACGGCGGCGCTCAGGCCGGCGGCTTCGTCGAGGCCGTGATCTGCGCCTTGCTCATGGAACTGACGACCGTGCCGTCGGCGCTCAGCGTCAGGGCCGAGGCCGGGAGGTTGACCGTGCGGCCATCGACCTTCGCCGAGACCGTCGTGGCGCCGTCCGGCGTCTTCGTGACCTTGGCGATCGTGCCGATCACCTGGCCCTGGGCGTCCTTGATGGTCGCGCCGGTCTTGTAGGCAGGCGCCGTCGTCGCGGTGGTGTCGCTCGCTGGCGGGATCGTCGCGCCGGGCGTCGTCGGGCTGGTCGGCGCCGTTGTGCTGGGCGGCGCCGGGGGGTTCGGCGGCGTGGCCGAGACCGGCGGGTTGACCGACGTGTCGCCCGGCGGGGCGGCTGGCGGCGTCTGGGCGTGGGCGAGGCCGGCGGCAAGGCTCAAGGCCGCTCCGGCGAGAAGGATACGCATCATGTGGCTACTCCCTGTTCCCGCACCTCTGTGGAACAGGAACCGACCCCGGGAAGCCAAGGTTCCGTCAGAGTCCCCCGATCACAGGCCCCCCGATCACAGGCCCAGGATCGCCTTGGCCATGATGTTGCGCTGGATCTCGTTCGAGCCGGCGTAGATCGAGCCCGCCCGGTCGTTGAGGTACTTGGCCGCCACCGTCCAGCTGTAGTCCGGCCCGATGCCCGCGGCGTCGTTCGGCGGGCGGTAGCCAGGGACCGGGCCGCCGGGGGAGACCGTGTGCGGCTGGTAGACCTGGGCGAAGAGGCCCGCGGCCGCGAGCGCGATCTCGGTCAGGCGCTGCGAAAGCTCGGTGCCCACGGTCTTCTGCAGCGAGGACTCCGCGCCGGGCGCGTCGCCCGCCGAGAGCCGTGACAACAGCTTCAGTTCCGTCGCCTCCAGCGCCTCGATCTGGATGGCGGCGTCTGCGGTCTGGCGGCGCAGCGCGGCGGCCTCGTCGGCCAGGTCGGGCCGCGCCGCCGTCTCGGCCTCGATCATCGCGGCGATCTTGCGCAGCCGCACGGTCAGCCCGGGCGCCTGCACGCCACCGCCACGCTCGAACTGCATCAGGTACTTGGCCACACTCCAGCCTTCGCCGACCCGGCCCACGACATTGGCCTTGGGGACACGCACGTCGGTGAAGAAGACGTGGTTCTGGATGTGCTCGCCCGAGAGCGAGATGATCGGCTGCACCTCGACGCCCGGCGTCCGCATGTCGATCAGCAGGAAGGTGATGCCCCGCTGCGGGATCGCCTCCTTGGAGGTGCGCACCAGGCAGAAGATCCAGTTCGCCACGGCCGCATGCGTCGTCCACAACTTGTGGCCGGTGCAGATGAAGTCGTCGCCGTCTTCCACGGCGCTCATCTGCAGCGACGCGAGGTCGGAGCCGGACCCGGGCTCGGAGTAGCCCTGGCACCAGAAGTCCTCGCCCTTCAGCATCCGGGGCAGGAAGTGGGCCTTCTGCTCGGCCGTGCCGTGGCCGATCAGCACCGGGCCGCACATGCCGAGGCCCATGGGCGACAGCGGCGGAGCGTGCGCCTTGGCGAGCTCGCTGGCGAAGATGTAGCGCTCGGTGACCGACCAGGCGCAGCCGCCGTACTCCTTCGGCCAGGCCGGGGCGACCCAGCCCTTGCGGAGGAGGATCGCCTGCCAGGCCAGGCTCACGTCGCGCTCGGCGTAGACGCTGGTGAGCGTCTTGCCCACGTGGCGCAGCTCGGGCATGAGCTCGGCGTCCAGGAACGCCCGCACCTCGTCACGGAACCGGCGGTCTTCGTCGCTCCAGCTCAGGTCCATGCGTCACCCGTTCAAACGATTGTTTGACGCTAGGCGATCCCAGTACCTGCCACAAGGCCGTGATGCGGCCCCTGAGACGGAACGGCCCGTCGGCGCCCGGGTTCTTGTTGTGACGGCCGGGTGGGCCGCGCCGCCCCATTTCTCAAGGATCTCCCGATGCGCGTGAGCGAATGCATGACCCGCGACGTGAAGATGGCCAACCCCCAGGAGTCGATCTGCGACGCGGCGAAGGTCATGGCCGACTGTGACGCCGGAATTCTGCCGGTGAGCGACAACGACCGGCTGGTCGGCATGATCACCGACCGCGACATCGCCATCCGCGGCGTGGCGGAAGGCAAGGGTCCGAGCGCCACGGTCGGCGACGTGATGAGCGCCGAGGTGAAGTACTGCTACGAGGACGACGATATCGACGACGTCCTGCGCAACATGGGCGACCTCCAGGTGCGGCGGCTGCCGGTGCTGAACCGCGAGAAGCGGCTGGTCGGCATCGTGTCGCTGAGCGACCTGGCGACCGGCAGCGCCAAGGCGCATGCCGGCGAGGCCTTGAGCGAGATCGCCCGGCCGGGCGGCGAGCACTCCCAGACCCGGCACTGACGGCCGGGGCCAGGAGCTATCGGCGGCTTAGCGCGGCGCCATGCGGATCGCGCCGTCGAGGCGGACGGTCTCGCCGTTGAGGTAGCCGTTGCGGCACATGGTGACGGCGAGGTCGGCGTACTCCTCGGCGTGGCCCAGGCGCTTGGGGAAGGTCACCGAGGCGGCGAGGCCGGCGTAGACCTGCGGGGCGCGGGTCTTGAGGCCGCCCAGCATCGGCGTGTCCATGATGCCCGGCAGGATGGTGTTGACGCGGATGGCGTCGTTCGACAGGTCGCGGGCGATGACGATCGTCATGCCCTTGATCGCCGCCTTGGCCGCGGAATAGGCGACCTGGCCGATCTGGCCTTCCTCCGCCGCCACCGAGCCGGTGTTGACGATGGCGCCGCGGTCGCCCGTCTCGTCGGGCTCGAGGTTGGCGATCATGCCGGCCGCGCTCTTCACCACGCAGCGGAAGGTCCCGACGGTGTTGAGCTCGAGCACGTATGAGAAGTCCGAGACCTTGAACGGCACGATCTCGCCGGTCTCCTTGTTCTTGCCGACGGTCTTGCCGCCGCGGCCGCCGCCGGCGCAATTCACCAGGATGCGCTCCTGGCCGTTGGCCGCGCGGGCCTTCTCGAAGCCGGCGTCCACCGAGGCCTCGTCCATCACGTTCACCTGGCAGAAGACCGCGCCCAGCTCCTTGGCCGCCGCCTCGCCGGTCTCGGCGTTGAAGTCGAAGATCGCCACCTTCACGCCCAGGTCGCGCAGGGCCTTCACCGTGGCCTTGCCGAGGCCGGACGCGCCGCCGGTCACGATCGCGGACACCGAGCTGTCGAGTTTCATGGCGTTCTCCAAGCTTGCCTTGCGGCGAGGCTTAGCACGGCCGACCGTTGACGCTGGGCGAGGGACGTTGCGCTCGGGAAGGCGACGACTTGAATCCGGAGGAACCCCGGACCGGAGGCGCTGTTCCCCACTTGAGGGTTCGAGATGAGCGACGACTCCCAACCCGGCGTCACCCGCCAGGACCTGCCTGACGAAATGCCACGCAGCACGACCTCGGACGATACGTTCCGGAACGCCACGCCGGCCGGGCAAAGGGTTCCGGCCGCGGTCTGGCTTCTGGTGGCCGTGCTGGTCGCGTTGGTGTTCGCCATTGCGGCGGCGTTGATGGGACCCCCGACGCCGGGCATCGGCCGATCGCCGGCGGACGTCGTCGTGCCGGCGGCCCCGCCCGTACGCGACCGCTAGGTCGGCGGCATGGCCCCTCGGGTCATGATTCTGAGCCGGCGCGTCATGGCGCGGAGGCCGCCGCGGCGCGACCGTGATCGCCGGAAGCGAACAACTCCGAGGGGATCATGCGTCGTCTGTTGTGCCTGGGTCTCGCCGTAGCCCTGATAGGAAGCGCCGCCCAGGGGCAGGCCTACAAGGCGCCGCGCACGAAGTTCGGCGCGCCCGACCTGCAGGGCCTCTGGACCAACACCTCGCTCACGTGGCTGCAGCGGGCGCCGATCTTCAAAGGCCTCGTCGCAACCGAGGCCGAGGAGAAGATGATGCTGGCCGGCTTCAAGCAGATGGCCGCCGGCCTGCTGGACACCCACGTGGACCCCAATGCGCCGGCGCCGCCGGTGGTGAAGGACGCCCCCCAGGCCGACATCATCGAGATGGACCTCCGGCTCGCGCGCATCGACGGCGAGCCCCGTTCGTCGTGGATCGTCGAGCCGGCGGACGGCAAGCTGCCGTTCACGGACGCCGGCAAGAAGGCGGCGAGGCAGGTGAGCAACTACGACGGTCCCGAGGGCCGGCCGCTCGAAGAGCGCTGCCTGATCGCCATCGGCTCGCCCGAGGGCCCACCGATGATGAACACGGGCTTCAACGGCCACTACCAGATCACCCAGACCAAGGACCATGTCGCGATCTACATCGAGATGAACCACGACGTGCGGGTCATCCGCCTGACCGACAAGGCCCGGCCGCCGGAACGCATCACGCCCTGGATGGGCGACAGCGTGGGCTGGTGGGAGGGCGACACCTTGGTCGTCGAGACCACCAACTTCCATCCCAAGACCTACGTCGGCTCGATGACGGGCGGCTTCATGTGGTCGGAGAAGGGCAGGCTCACCGAGCGGTTCACCCGCACGGGTCCGAACCAGATGCTCTACGAGTTCGCCGCCGAGGACCCGGTGATGTTCGCCAGGCCGTGGAAGGCCCAGATGCCGCTGCGCACCGCCAGGGGACCGATCTACGAGTACGCCTGCCACGAGGGGAACTACAGCCTGCCCAACGCCCTCTCGGGAGCCCGCGTCCAGGAGAACGAGGCCAAGGCCGCGCCGCCTCCGCCTGCCGCTCCGGCGCCGGCGAAACCGGCGGCGAAATAACGGCCTCGACTGGCGTCACGTCAGGGGTGTCACCTGCGGCCAAGAGCGCGAGACCGCGCGCCGCAGGAGCCGCCCATGAACCTCGATTTCTCGGACGACCAGAAGCAACTGCAGGACCAGGTCCGCCGCTACCTGACGGAGAAGTGTCCGACCACCGCCGTCCGCGCGATCCTGGAGGGGCCTGAGCCGTTCGACCGGGCGCTCTACAAGGGCCTGGGCGAGATGGGCGTGCTGGGCGCGGCGATCCCCGAGGAATACGGCGGCGTCGGCCTCTCGCACCTGGAACTGTGCCTGGTGGCCGAGGAACTGGGCCGCGCCATCGCGCCGGTGCCGGTTTCGTCGTCGATCTACTTGGCGGCCGAGTTCCTGCTGCAGGCGGGCTCCGAGGCGCAGAAGCAGGCGTGGCTGCCGAAGCTGGCCAGCGGCGAGGCGGTCGGGACCTTCGCGTTCGTCGAAGGCCAGGGCCGGATGAGCGCCGACAAGATCCACGCCTCGGTGAAGGACGGGAAGCTCTCGGGCGTGAAGGCGCCCGTCCCTGACGGCGACTGCGCCGACGTGGCCATCGTGGCGGCGCGCTCGGGGTCTGGCCGCGGCGAGAACGCGATCTCGTTGTTCGTGGTGGACCTGGGCGGGTCCGGCGTGAAGCGCGAGGCGCTGGAGACCATCGATCCGTCGCGCAGCTACGCGCGCATCGCCTTCGATGGCGCCCCGGCCGAGCCGCTGGGCGCCGAGGGCGACGGCTGGCGGATCGCCGAGCAGGTGATGGACCGCGCGGCCATCCTGATGGCCTTCGAGCAGGTGGGCGGCGCCGACCGGGCGCTGGAGATGGCCCGCGACTACGCCCTGGACCGCATGGCCTTCGGCCGGCCGATCGGCTCGTTCCAGGCGATCAAGCACCTGCTGGCCGACATGTACGTCTCGGCCACGCTCGCGCGCTCCAACTGCTACTACGGCGCCTGGGCGCTGGCCTCGAGCGCGGCCGAGCTGCCCATCGCGGCGGCGACGGCGCGGGTCTCGGCCACCCAAGCCTTCCAGCACTGCGCCAAGAACAACATCCAGACGCACGGCGGCATGGGCTTCACCTGGGCCTTCGACTGCCACCTGTACTACCGGCGCTCCAACGCGCTGGCGCTGAGCCTGGGGTCGCTGTCGACCTGGGAAGACCTGCTGATCGAGCGCATGCGCGGCGCCAACACGGCCGCGGCCTGAGGAGGAGTGAGATGGATTTCGACGACACTCCGCAGGAAGCCGCCTTCCGCTCAGAGGTCCGCGCCTGGCTCGCCGCCAACGCGCCCAAGCACCTGGAAGACCAGCTGAAGCGCGCCAGCTTCGCCTCGTCGGGCATCGAGAGCGAGGACCCGCTGCAGGCTTCGAAGGCCTGGCAGAAGAAGAAGGCCGAGGCCGGCTGGGCCTGCCTGCACTGGCCGAAGGAGTACGGCGGCCGCGCCGCGACGCCCATCGAGCGGGTGATCTTCGGCCAGGAGGAGGGCGTCTACGGTGCGCTCTCGGGCCCCTTCATCATCGGCCACGGGATGTGCGGCCCGACCGTGATGGCCTGGGCTTCGGAGGAGCATAAGCGCCGCCTGCTGCCGCCGCTCGCCAGCGGCGAGGAGATCTGGTGCCAGCTCTTCTCCGAACCGGCCGGCGGCTCCGATCTCGCGGGCCTGCGCACCAAGGCCGTGAAGGCCGACGATGGCTCCGGCGACTGGATCATCTCCGGATCGAAGGTGTGGACGAGCGGCGCCCAGCACTCGCAGTGGGGCCTCTTGATCACCCGGACCGACCCCGACGTGCCGAAGCACAAGGGGCTGACGATGTTCTTCCTGCGGATGGACTCGCCGGGCGTGGAGGTGCGGCCGATCAAGCAGGCGAACGGGCAGTCGGGGTTCAACGAGGTCTATTTCACCGACGTGCGCATCCCCGACGACCAGCGGTTGGGCGCGGTGGGGCAGGGCTGGGAGGTGTCGCTGACCACGCTGATGAACGAGCGGCTGTCGATCGGGTCGGGGATGTCGACCGGGTTCCCGGAGCTGTTCCAGTTCTGCATGGACGCCGAGATCGACGGGCGGCCGGCGGTGGACGACGCCTCGGTGCGCTCGAGGCTGGCGCAGTTCGCGGTGAAGCAGTCGGGGCTGAAGTACACCGGCATGCGGGCGATCACGGCGCTGTCGAAGGGCCAGACGCCGGGGCCGGAGAACTCCATCGGCAAGCTGGTGGCCGGCGCGACCATGCAGGAGCTGGCGATGTTCGCGCTGGACCTGCAGGGCCAGGCAGGCGTTGTCTGGGACGCCGACAGCCCCATGAACGCGCGCTTCCAGGCCATGCTGATGCGCTCGCCCGCGACCCGCATCGAGGGCGGCTCGGACGAGATCCTGCGCAACATCATCGGCGAGCGCGTGCTGGGCCTGCCCGGCGACATCCGCGTCGACAAGAACGTCCCCTTCAAGGACATCCCCACCAGCGGGAGGGCCAAGGCATGAGCTTCCCGCTTCCCAACGCCTCCACCGACCTCAGCGGCCAGGTGGCGCTGGTCACCGGCGCCTCGTCGGGGCTGGGCTACCGCTTCGCCAAGGTGCTGGCGAGCCAGGGCGCCAAGGTGGCCATCGCCGCGCGCCGGCTCGACAAGCTGGAGGAGCTGGCCGAGGAAATCCGCAGCAGCGGTGGCGTGGCGCTCCCCATCGAGATGGACGCCACCGACGCCGGCCAGTTGATCGGCGCGGTCGCCAAGGCGGAGGCCGAGCTGGGCGTCGTCACCATCCTGGTCAACAACGCCGGCATCCCCGACGCCCAGCGGGCGCACAAGATGTCGCTGGAGCTGATCGACCGGGTGCTCGACGTCAACGTCCGGGCCCCGTTCATCCTGTCGTGCGAGGTCGCGCGGCGGCTGATGGCGGCCGACAAGCCCGGGCGGATCGTCAACATCGCCTCGGCGGCGGCCTTCTCGTACACCGGTGGCGGCGCTGCGCTCTATTCGGTGAGCAAGGCGGCGGTGGCGCGGACGGCCGAGGTGCTGGCCGTGGAGTGGGCGCGCAACCACATCAACGTCAACGCCATCGCGCCGGGCGCATTCGCCTCCGAGATGATGGACGGGATGCTCAGCCGCGTGGGCGACATCACCCAGCGGTTCCCGCGCCAGCGGCTGGGGGACCCGGCGCAGCTCGACTCCACCCTCCTCTACCTCGTCGGCCCGGCGTCCGACGCCGTCACGGGCACGGTCATCCGCGTGGACGACGGGCAGGGCGGCCGCTAGAGGTAGGTCAATCAGAACAAACGGTACGTGGGAGTGAACGGATGGATCTGAAGCCGGGATCGCGCTGGAAGAGCGCGGTGTGCGACGTCGAGGTGGTGGTGGTGCGGCCGCCCAAGACCCCGGCCACCCTGGAGTGCGGCGGCTATCAGATGGTCCCCCACGGCGAGCCCAAGCCGGAAGGCAAGGAGATCGCCGCCGACTTCGCCGAGGGCAGCCAGGCGGGCAAGCGCTACGCCGACGAGGAGACCGGCATGGAGGTGCTGTGCACCAAGGCGGGCGCCGGAACGCTCACCATCGGCGGCCGGCCCATCGGCGCCAAGGAAGCCAAGAAGCTGCCCGCCTCGGACTGACTGGATGCACACCGCACTCCTGCTCGACATGGTCGCCGACGCGGCGCCTGACCGGCTGGCGCTGGGGCGGCGCGCGGACGGGCTGACGTTCGCCGAGGCGCGGCGGCGCGCCCACCACGGGGCGGCCTGGCTGGAGCAGCTGGGCGGGACCAACGTCGCCTTCGTCGGCCTGAACGGACCGGCCCTGCCGGTGGCGATCTTCGCGGCCGGTATGCTGGCCCGGCCCTTCGCGCCCTTGAACTACCGGCTGCCGGACGCCGACCTTTCCAAGCTGCTGGCCCGCACGGCCCCGTCCGTGGCGATCGTCGACGACGACATGGTCCCGCGGCTGGCGCCGGCCGAGGGGGTGACGATCGTCAGCCGCAGCGCCTTCGAGGCCGCCTGCAAGGTCCACGGCGACTGCGAGGCGCAGTTCCTGGACATGGACCACGACATCGCGGTGCTGCTGTTCACCAGCGGCACCACGGGCGAGCCCAAGGCCGCGATCCTGCGCCACCGCAACCTGACGTCCTACGTGATCTCCACGGTGGAATTCCTGGGCGCGGAGGAGGACGAAGCCGCGCTGGTCAGCGTGCCGCCCTACCACATCGCCGGGATCTCGGCCGTGCTGACCGGGACCTACTCCGGACGCCGCATCGTCCATCTGGACGCCTTCACGCCCGAGACGTGGGTGGAGACGGCAGCGGCCGAGGGGATCACCCACGCCATGGTGGTGCCCACCATGCTGGGCCGCATCCTCGACGTGCTGGAGAAGACCGGCGAGAGCCTGCCGGCGATGAAGGCGATCAGCTACGGCGGCGGGCGCATGCCGCTGCCGGTGATCGAACGCGCGCTGAACCTGCTGCCGCACGTGGACTTCGCCAACGCCTACGGCCTGACGGAGACCAGCTCCACGATCTCGATCCTGGGGCCCGACGATCACCGCATGGCGATCTACGCCGACGACGAGGCCGGCAAGCGACGGTTGGGCTCGGTGGGCAGGCCGCTGCCCAGCCTGGAGGTCGAGATCCGCGATCCCGACGGGAAGGTGCTGGGTCCGAACCAGTCGGGCGAGATCTATGTCCGCGGCGAGCAGGTCTCGGGCGAGTACACGTCGAAGAAGGTGATCGACGACGAGGGCTGGTTCGCCACCAACGACGGCGGCTTCCTGGACGAGGAGGGCTACCTCTTCGTCGAAGGCCGGCTCGACGACGTCATCGTGCGCGGCGGCGAGAACATG
>NZ_DASWTE010000419.1:0-1520 GCF_036402295.1 Phenylobacterium sp. | reverse complement strand
GTCGCCTTCATCGACGGCCTCGTGGGCCTGGGCATGGCCGGGGAGGGCAGCCACGCGCCCGGCGAGACGGCGGACCTGAAGAGCCTCGACCGCCAGGCCAAGCGCGCGGCGCTGCTGATCACGCGGCTCTCGAAGGAGCCGAGTCCCAAGCGCTAGTCTCTAGTTGAGCCGCACCGTCGTTCTCAGCCGGACATCCCCCGCGGACCGCCCCACCAGCAGGTCGTACTCGCCCGCATCCACCGTCCAACCACCGTCCCAATATGCGAACGCACCGGGTTCCAGCTCCAGGGTCACTGTACGCCGCTCGCCGGGCTCCAGCGCCACCTTCGCGAACGCCTTCAGTTCCTTCGGCGGGCGCGGCAGGCGCGGGGACTTCGGGGCGACGTAGAGCTGGACCACCTCCGCCCCGGCGCGGTCACCGGTGTTGGTCACGGTGACGTCTACGCGCACCGGTTCCCCCACCTTCGCCGTGGCGGGAGCCGCCAGGTCGCCGAGCTCGAAGGTCGTGTAGGCGAGGCCGTGGCCGAAGGGGAACAGCGGCTCGACCTCCGCCTCGTCGAACCAGCGGTAGCCCACCGCCAAGCCTTCGGAATATTCGCAGACCTTCGGGTCGGGCTCCACGCGATGCGCCGGATGCACCCCGAACGCCTTGGGGAAGGTCACCGGCAACCTGCCGCCGGGGCTCCGCGCCCCGGTCAGGACTGCGGCGAGCGCATCGGGCGCGGTCTCGCCCGGCAGCCACATCTGCAGGACGGCCCGCGCCTCGTCGATCCACGGCATGGCGAACGGCGAGCCGGTGTTCAGCACCACCACGGTGTTCGGGTTGGCCGCCAGCACCGCTCGGGCCAGCGCGTCCTGCGCGCCGGGCAGGTCCATGTCCTCGCGGTCGTAGCCCTCGGCCTCGGTGACCGCGGCCGAACCCAACACGAGCACCACGGCGTCGGCGGCCTTCGCGGCTTCGACCGCCACCGACATCGGCTCGGAGGGCGCGCGGACGCCGAGGGCGACATAGTCCTGGTCCGGCCGTGCGGGGAGGTATTCCAGCTCGATCCGGTAGCCGCGGCCGGCCTCCAGATCGCGGGTCGCCAGGCGCCGCGCGGCCAACTGGCCCATGGAGTCGAACCGATCGGAGGTCGCCGCCGTCTCGGGGCCGATCAGCAGCGCCCCGTCCAGCGACAGCCGCGGCGTCCCCGTGGCGCGCAGGCCGAACTCGTAGGTCCCCGAATCCTCCGGCCAGAACCAGCCGCTCCAGCGGAACGCGCCGTAGGCCGGCCGCCGCGCCTGGGCCACCGCGCCCATGACCCAGCGCAGCATGTGCCGCTCGACGCCGGCGCTGTTCGGCTCGCCGGTGAGGTCGTCGCTGGCGAAATACTCCGCCCTGAGCCCCTCGGCGCCGCGGGTCTCGTCGGGGCTGAACTGGCGGCGGTCGGCCGGCGGCGGGTAGGGATCGTTGTCGACGCCCCGGTGGACGGCGAGCTCCACGTCGGGGCCCAGCGCGGCGGCCAGGCCTTCGGCGAGGG
>NZ_DASWTE010000418.1:0-1673 GCF_036402295.1 Phenylobacterium sp. | reverse complement strand
GTGAGCGCCTGCGGGAACGGGACCCGCTGCGTGGGCTGGCTGCTGATGCAGTCGTCCGGCAAGGACGAGGCGGTCATCGACACCAAGGCCGGCCGCCTGGTTGCGACCCGCGCCGGCGAGCGGCTGGTCAGCGTCGACATGGGCGAGCCGCGCCTGGACTGGCGGGAGATCCCGCTCGCCGAGGCGCACGACACCGCCGCCCTGGACGTGGCGCTCTACCACCACGCGGACCTGATGGCGCCGCCCGGCTGCGTCAGCATGGGCAACCCGCACGTCGTGTTCTTCGTCCCCGACGTCGAGGCCGTACCGATCGCCAAGATCGGGCTGGTCATCGAAAAGCACCCCCTGTTCCCGGAGCAGGTGAACGTCGGTTTCGCCCAGATCCTGGACCGCGACCGCATCCGGCTGCGCGTCTGGGAACGCGGCGCGGGCCTCACCAAGGCCTGCGGCACCGGCGCCTGCGCCGCGCTCGTCGCCGCCAGCCGCCGCGACCTGACCAAGCGCCACGCCACGCTGGTGCTGGACGGCGGCGAGCTGCACATCGAGTGGCGCGACGATGGCCACGTGATCATGACCGGCCCGGCCGCCGTCGACTTCGCGGGCGAGCTGCCGTGAAGACGCCGCTTCTCCTCGCTGCCATGACAGCCGCAGGGCTCTGCGCTTGCGACGCCATCCCGCGCTCGACGTACTCGATGTCGTCGGCCTCGATGCTTCCGACGCTGGTCGAGGGCGACATCATCGGCGCCGACGGTTGGAAGGGCGACTGCGGACGCGCAAAGCCCGCGCCCGGGCAGGTCGTGATCTACCGCCGCGAAGGGCAGCACTTCGTGGCCCGCGCAGTCGCCGAGGCGGGTCAGATGGTGGAGCTCAAGGGCGGTCGGCTGTCGATCGACGGCAAGCCTGTGACGTCCGTCGCCGCAGGCTCGCATAGCATCGACTTCCTGGGGTCTCCGCGGACCGTCGACGTCTTCCGCGAGACCCTGGCGAACGGAGCCAGTTACCTGACGCTCGATATGGGCCCCGACGGCGAGCTCGACGACATACCGCCAACCCGCCTGACGGGCTGGTACGTGCTGGGCGACCATCGCGACAACGCCGCGGACTCCCGTTTTCATGGTTCTGTGGCCGAGGCCGACATCTGTGCGGCGGCTACGTCGATCATCATGGCCAAGGATGTGTCCCGTGTCGGCCAACGACCCTGACCTGGGCCAGCCAGGCCTCGACCCCGGCGCCGCGGACGTTCGCGACGATGCGCCGGACGAGGACGTGCGGATCGTCACCTTCGGCTGCCGCCTGAACGCGTACGAGAGCGAGGTCATCAGGAAGCGCGCGGCCGAGGACGGACTGACCGACGCCGTGGTCTTCAACACCTGCGCCGTCACCAACGAGGCTGTCCGCCAGGCGCGGCAGGCGATCCGCAAGGCGCGCCGCGAGCGGCCGGCCGCGAAGCTGATCGTCACCGGCTGCGCGGCGCAGATCGATCCTGCCGCCTTCGCCGCCATGGCCGAGGTGGATCTCGTGCTGGGCAATGCCGAGAAGAGCCAGGCCGGCGCCTACGCCCCGCAGGCCGAACCCCTGCGGGTCCGCGTCAACGACATCATGAGCGTGCGCGAGACGGCCGGGCACCTGATCGACGGGCTGAAGGACCGGGCGCGGGCCTATGTCGAGGTCCA
>NZ_DASWTE010000417.1:0-5247 GCF_036402295.1 Phenylobacterium sp. | reverse complement strand
GTCTCGGCCAGCGTGCGGGCCTTGGCGGTGCGACGCGCGAGCAGCGGCGTGGCGGCGAGGTCGAGGACGAGGAAGTCGGCCTCCTTGCCGGGCCGAAGGTTGCCGACCTTGTCGTCGATGTGCAGCGCCCGGGCGCCGGCGAGCGTGCCGAGGTAGAAGGCCTGCAGCGGATCGAGGTTGTCGCCGCGCAGCTGGCCCACCTTGTAGGCCTCGCCCATCATGTGGAGCAGCGAGAACGAGCCGCCGCCGCCGACGTCGGTGCCGAGCGCGGTCGTGACCCCGCAGGCGCAAGCCTGCTTCAGCGAGAAGAGGCCGCTGCCCAGCAGCAGGTTTGAGGAGGGGCAGAAGGCGGCGGCCGCGCCGGCCTTGGCGAGACGGCCGAGCGCATCGTCGTCGGAGTGGACGCAGTGGGCGAAGACCGAGCGGGATGTGACGAGTCCGAAGCGATCGTAGACGTCGAGGTAGTCGCGAGCGTCGGGAAAGAGCTCGCCCACGCGGGCGATCTCGTCGGGGTTCTCCGACATGTGGGTGTGGATCAGCACGTCCGGATGGGCGGCGGCGATCTCGCCGGCCATGGCGAGCTGGGCGTCGGTGGAGGTGACCGCGAACCGCGGCGTGACGGCGTAGCCCAGCCGCCCGCGCCCGCGCCACGCCCGGATCAGGGACTCGGTGTCGGCGCGGCCGGTCTCGACGGTGTCGGTGAGGCCGGCGGGCGCATTGCGGTCCATCAGCACCTTGCCGGCGATCAGGCGCATGTTGCGGGCGAGCGCAGCCTCGAAGAGCGCGTCGGCCGAAGCCTTGTGGACGGTGCAGAAGCAGAGCGCGCTGGTGGTGCCATTGGCGAGCAGCTGGTCGAGGAAGAAGGCGGCCACGGCGTCGGCGTGCGCCTTGTCGGCGAATGCCTGTTCGGCCGGGAAGGTGTGGGTGGTCAGCCAGTCGAGGAGCTGGGCGCCCCAAGCGGCTATCACGTCCACCTGCGGATAGTGGACGTGGGCGTCGACGAACCCGGGGGTGATCAGGCGGCCGGGAAGCTCGGTGACGGCTAAGTCGCCCAGCGTGGGCGCGAGGTCGGCGTGGGCGCCGAAGGCGGCGACGTGGCCGTCGTCGACGATCAGCAAGCCGTCGGGGTGGTAGGCGACCGCCTCGTCCGCCGGCGCGCGGGCGGGGTCCTCCAGCATGTGGAGCAGAGCGGCGCGGTAGGCGTGGCGGGTCATGCGCGGACCGCGATCCAGTCGGCTTCGGGCAGCTCGACCTCGTCCAGGTTCTCGCCCGGCCCGCCATCGCGATCGACCACCAGGAAATCGCTCTCGGCCTCGAGGGCGAGCAGGAAGTGGTGCCAGGTCCCCTTGGCGTAGTTCACGCCCTGGTTGGCCTCGGCGCGGAAGACGCGGACCTTGGCGGGGTGAAAGCCGCCAGGCGGGGCCACGGCGACCAGGAACGGCCGCCCTTGCAGCGGCATGAAGGCCTGGCTGCCCAGCGGGTGACGCTCGAAGATCTTCAGGATCGGGGGCGTCAGCGGCTTCGAGCGGAAGATGCTGATGATCGCCTGGCCGTCGCCGACGGCGACGTCGGTGAGGGCGTTGAAGCGGGTGGTCCAGCCATAGTTGATCGGCTTGGCCTCAGCGCGGTCTGAGGCCTCGATCACGTCGCCGAACGGCGCGAAGGCGTCGGCGGTGAGAGGTTCGGGGATGACCTGGCGCATCAGCCCCCCACCTTCCCGCCGTCCTTGATCCAGGCGCCGAGCTGGGCGCGTTCCAGGTCGGTCATGCCGGTCTCGTTGCCCTGCGGCATGGACTGGGTGGCGACGGCGCGGGCGTAGATCTTGTCGAGGTGCTTCGCGAGGCCCGCGTCGGTGTCGAAGGCGGCGCCGTTCGGCGCCACGGGCACGCCGCGGTGGGTTGGGTGCTCCGCGTGGCAGGCAATGCAGTGCCTGTCGACGATCGCGCGCACGGTGGCGTAGCTCGGGACCTCGGCGACGGTCGGCGGTTGGGGCTTGGCGGCCACGTTCAGGACCGCGACGGTCACGAACGCCAGCGCGCCCGCGGCCAGCACCTGCGGCTCGGAGCGCCCGGCGTTCTTGAGGTTGAAGAAGTGGCGGATCGTCCAGCCGGCGATCCCCAGGCCCGCCAGCCACAGCCAGTTGAGCGGGGCGGCGAAGATCATCGGGTAGTGGTTGCTGATCATGATGAACAGCACCGGCAGCGTCATGTAGTTGTTGTGCACCGAGCGCTGCTTGGCCTGCTTGCCGAGCGCGGGGTCGGGCGTCTCGCCGGCCAGGACCTGGGCCACGACCTTCCGCTGGTTCGGGATGATGATCGCAAAGACGTTGGCGGCCATCACCGTGCCGATGATCGCGCCCACGTGCATGAAGGCGCCGAGATCGGAGAAGACGCGGGTGAGGCCGTAGCCGGCGGCCACCAGCAGCGCGAACCACACGGCGCTGAGCAGCTTCAGGTTCTGGCCGATCGGCGAGCGGCAGAGGCCGTCGTAGACGAGCCAGCCGACCACGAGGCTGCCGACGCCCAGGCCGATCGCCTGCCAGGTGGAAAGGTCGGCCTTGGTCTTGTCGATGAGGTTGAGGTCGGCGCCGACGTAGAAGATCAGGCTGAGCAGCAGGAAGCCCGAGATCCAGGTGGTGTAGGCCTCCCATTTGAACCAGTGCAACTCCTCCGGCATGTCGGCGGGGGCCACCGTGAACTTCATCTGCCGGTAGAAGCCGCCGGAATGGACGCTCCAGAGCTCGCCGGCGATGCCGTCCGGCGCTTCGGACGGCTTCTTAAGATGGCTGTCCAGCCACATGAAATAGAACGACGAACCGATCCAGGCGATGCCCGCGATCAGGTGCAGCCAGCGGATCGCCAGGTTCGCCCAGGCTTCGAGGTCGGCGATCAAACGTCGGCTTCCTGGGTCAGTTGTAGGAGTTGCGCCGCGAGCGCCACGGCGATCACCGCCGGCGCCTTGCTCTTCAGGTCGGCCACACCGATGGGACAGGTGAGGCGGGCGAGGTCGGCGTCGCCGAAGCCGTCGTCGCGCAGGCGGCGCTCGAAGCGGACCCGCTTGGTGCGTGACCCGATCAGGCCGAGATAGCGCGTGTCGCCGCGGGCGAGAGCCGCGCGGGTCAGTCGGTAGTCCAGGTCGTGGCTGTGGGTGAAGATCGCGAACAGGGTGTCGGCCGGCGCGGCCTCGATCGCCGCTTCCAGGTCGTCCTCGCACAGGATCGTGGCGCGCGTGCCGCTGGCCTCGGGGCGCAGGTCCTCGCGACTGGCAAGCCAGTCGAGCTGGAAGGGCAGTGGTGCGAAGGCGCGCGCCACCGCCTTGCCCACGTGGCCGGCGCCGAAGATCACCAGGCGGGGCGGCTTCGGATGGATCGTCTCAGACAGGCGGCGGACCTCCGGGATGGGCGTGCGCGGGCCGTCGGAAGGACCCGCTTCAGACTCCACGGTACGTGTCATCGCGCCGTCCTCGAAGCGGGCGTTCAGCGCGAATGCCGAGGTTGCGGTCGCCGCCGGCTCGAGCCAGGCGAGGCTGCCTTCGTCGATGCGCTCGACCAGAAGCCGCACGTGGCCGCCGCAGCACTGGCCGAGCAGCGGGCCCAGCGGATAGTCCTGCAGGGCGTGGCGGCGGGCGTCCTGGGCGAGGAATTTGCGGGCCTGATCAAGGCCTTGCCGCTCCAGCGAGCCACCGCCGATCGTGCCGGTAAAGCGGTCGGGCCGTACCAGCATGCGCGCGCCGATCTCGCGTGGCGTCGAGCCCTGCGCGCCCACGATGGTGACCATGGCGAGCGGCTCGCCCGCGCGGACGGCCTTCAGGGCCTCTTCGATCCACTCAACCACGGCCGCGGCTCCGCACGTCGTCGATGGCGGCCAAGATGCGCTCGGGCGTCGCCGGGGCGTCGAGGTTAGGCATCACCTTGTGGCCACCGACGCTCGCCACCGCGTCGGTCAGCGCCGAGAACACGGAGATCGCCAGCATCAGCGGCGGCTCGCCCACGGCCTTGGAGCGGTGGATGGTCGGCTCGCGGTTCTCGCCCGGCTGCCAGATAGACATGTTGAAGACGCCGGGCCGGTCGCCGGCAGTGGGGATCTTGTAGGTCGACGGCGCGTGGGTGGCGAGCCGGCCGTCGGCGTCAAACACCAGTTCCTCGGTGGTCAGCCACCCCATGCCCTGGATGAAGCCGCCCTCGATCTGGCCGAGGTCGATGGCCGGGTTCAGCGAGCGGCCGACGTCGTGCAGGATGTCGACGCGGGTGACCTTGTTCTCGCCGGTCAGGGTGTCGACCACGACCTCCGAGCAGGCGGCGCCATAGGCGAAGTAATAGAACGGCCGGCCCTTGTGGCTGACCCGGTCGTAGGCGATGCCGGGCGTCTTGTAGAAGCCCGTCGCGGAGAGCGGGACGCGGGCCAGATAGGCCTGGTTCACGACATCGCGGAACGAGAAGAGCTCACGGCCCACCTGCACGCCGTCGGGGGTGAACACCGGATCGTGGCCGTACTGCTCGCGGGCCCAGGCGGCGAGGCGGGACTTGATCTGCTCGCAGGCGTTGAGCGCCGCCATGCCGTTGAGATCGCTGCCCGACGAGGCGGCGGTCGCGGAGGTGTTGGGCACCTTGTCGGTGCGCGTCGAGGTGATCCGTACGGACGATAGCGGAACCTGGAAGGCGTCGGCGGCGACCTGGGCGACTTTGATGTTCAGCCCCTGGCCCATCTCGGTCCCGCCGTGGTTCAGGTGGATCGAGCCGTCTGTGTAGACGTGGACCAGGGCGCCGGCCTGGTTCAGGTGGGTGGTGGTGAAGGAGATGCCGAACTTCACCGGCGTGAGCGAAAGCCCGCGCTTCAGGTGGTCGTTGGCCGCGTTCCAGGCCTGCACGGCGGCGCGGCGGGCGCGGTAATCGCAGGCGGCCTCCAGCTCTGTCATGATCTCGTGGATCACCGCGTCCGTGACCGTCTGCTCGTAGGGCGTGAGGTCGCCGGCGACGCCGTAGAGGTTGGCCAGGCGCACATCCAGCGGGTCCTTGCCGAGTGCGATGGCGACGGCGTCCAGCCCGCGCTCGATGGCCATCATCCCCTGCGGGCCGCCGAAGCCGCGAAAGGCTGTGTTGGAGACCGTGTGGGTGCGGGTGCGGTGCGAGACGATCTCGGCGGCCGGCAGCGCATAGGCGTTGTCGGCGTGGAACATCGCCCGGTCGTTGATGGCGCGGCTCAGGTCCACCGAGAAACCGCAGCGGGAGGCGAACTCGAAGGCGGCGCC
>NZ_DASWTE010000416.1:0-1640 GCF_036402295.1 Phenylobacterium sp. | reverse complement strand
CGAGAGCTTCCGCTCGCGCCACGGCTACCGTGGGCGCGGCCTTCGGCGGCGCGCGCAGGGTCATGCACAGGCGGATGCCCATCCGGACGGCGAGTGCGCTCTTATGGAAGCCCTCGAGGAGTTCGAGGCTGTGTTTGGTGTCGGCTTCGGCCTTCGCCGCCGCGGCGAATGTCGTCGCCAGCCCATAGGCGCAGTCGACCAGCCCCTCCAGCATCTGGAGCTCGCGAACGGTGCGGGCGGCCTCGGGCGACATTAGAACAAATGTAGAACATCTAGCCATGACTGTCAAGAGGAGCCTGTGGTCCCCAGTTGCCCCCTTCGCGCGACAACCCTAGCTTCAGCAGAATGGCGCGCGCCGGGTTCAATCCCCTCCGACGAAATCGAAACATCGGGACGGCGAAGCAGGGCCACGGACAGGACAACCGCCTCGTCATTCCCGAGC
Source organism: Phenylobacterium sp. (assembly GCF_036402295.1). GTDB lineage: Bacteria > Pseudomonadota > Alphaproteobacteria > Caulobacterales > Caulobacteraceae > Phenylobacterium. The sequence goes on along the minus strand of NZ_DASWTE010000416.1, from coordinate 1,198 downwards.
TGGTGAACTGCTCGCGGAGGTGGACGGAACGGCTGGGCCGGCACCAGCAGATCCAGCGGGTCGTCGGCGGCCGGGAGATCATCTTCATCGTCGAGGAGACCAGCGGCGGGTGCTTTCACGCCTGCTCGGTGGACGACGTCCGGCATGTGCTCGCTCACCTGCCCGCGGCCGACTGGGAGGGCCTGGACACCTTCGTGCTCCGCCAGTCCACGCGAAAGCAGAGGACGCTTCGCCCGGCCTGGGGCCGGCTGCTCTACAGCGCCGACCTGGGCGTTCCGGGGCGCGCGGCGAAACGGATAGGGCCCGCCGTGATCCTGGAAGCGGTGGACTGCAAGGCCAAGCGCAGGTGGCCCAGCTCGCTCGATCCGGACGACCAGGCCGAGTTGGAGCGCCTGAAGGCGGATGGGCACGTCGTCGAGCGAATCGGCCGCCAGCACGTGTTCTCGACACCCCCAGAGGCGGCGCGCGCGACGCAGCTCTACCGGACGCTGCTCCATGAAATCGGGCACTGGGTCGAATGGCTCAGCAAGGTCGAGCGGCCATCGGAACGTGGCGGTGACTTCGACTCCCTGTGCGAGGCCTATTTCCAGCGGCCCAAGGACGAGCGGGAAGCGTTTGCGCACCGATACGCCGATCAGGCGCGCGAGCGGCTGACGCGGTTTGGCGTGATGCCGTTCGAACGGCTGGAGTTGCGGCCCCCGGTCCAGCGATAGTGGGGTATCGGGCTCCGCGCCGCCCCCTCCCCCGGCGCTCCGCGCCTGGGAGAGGGGCCAACGAAAAAGGGCCGCCCGAGGGCGGCCCTTTTGTTGTCTGCTTACTCCGCGGCCGGCTTCGGCGCGTAGCCGAGCATGGCCTTGGTCTCCAGGAACTCGTGGAAGGCGTAGTCGCCCCACTCGCGCCCGTTGCCGCTCATCTTGTAGCCGCCGAACGGGGCGGTCATGTCGCCGCCGCCGCCGTTGATCGACACCTGGCCGGCGCGCAGCTTGGCCGCCACCTTGCGGGCCTTCTCGAGGTCGCCCGACTGGACGTAGGCGGCGAGGCCGTACTCGGTGTCGTTGCCGATTTCGATGGCCTGCTCGACCGTGTCGTAGCCGAGGATCGACAGCACCGGGCCGAAGATCTCTTCCTTGGCGATGGTCATCTCGTTGTTCACGTTCGCGAACACCGTGGGCTTCACATAGTAGCCCTTGTCCAGGCC
>NZ_DASWTE010000415.1:0-3480 GCF_036402295.1 Phenylobacterium sp. | reverse complement strand
AGCCCACGTGCGCGGCGCCACGGTTCACATAGGCCTCGCCCAGGTCCTTCTTGGTGTCGATCGCGCGGTTGAAGTCCCATTGGGCGTCGGCGAACTGTTTGCGGCGCAGCTTGAGCACGCCGCGGTTCACATAGGTGCCGGCCCGGTCGCGCAGGCTGAGCATCTCGGTCTCCAGCGCCATGGTGCAGATGTCCTCGGACTTGGCGTCGGACGCCCCGTTGAGCGCGGCCACCGAGCACTGGCGCGCCATGCCGCCGCCGATGACCGTGACGGCGCCTTGGGCGGCCGCGGCCCAGCCCAGAAGGGCGGCGCCGGCGGCGAAGGCGAGGAAATGGGAGGTCTTGAGCATGGGGGAGCGCTCCACAACCTGTGCAGGAAGCGGAAGCGTCCGCCTGTAACAGTGTTGTGTCAATTCAAGGCTGAGGCATCGGGCGTGGCTTCGGCACGAGGTCGGCGTCGACGCCGAAGCGTGGGGACCAGCGGCGCAGCTCGGCCTGGAACACGCCGGCGGTGATCGCGGGATCGGCGGCCAGCAAGCGCTGGGCCTCATCGGTGTCGGCGGCGCGCAGCACGGCCATGCCCCCGTCGGCGCCGGCCCACCCGCCCGCGGCCACGACGCGGCCCTCGGCCGCGAGCCTGGCAATGTAGCCGCCGTGCGCGCGCAGGTCCTGCTGCGCCATCGGCAGGCCGGGCTTCCAGGCCGGGCCTGGCCGGTAGATGAAGGCGAACAGCGGCTGGTCGGGCGCAGCGACGGCGGCGGAGGTCATCAGCGTCCCCATCGCAAGAGCCAGAAGCGGGCGCAGACGAGCCATCGCGGCGATCTCCGGTGAGCCAAGCGATATGGAACCGTGACGGTCCATCAGCAAGCGATCGGGTGTTGCAACAGGAGGCGCCTAGTCGGTCTGGCGGAAGCGGCGCAATTCGCGGTGCAGGATGTAGACGCCGCTCGCCGCCACGATCACCGCGCCGACCAGGGTCAGCGGGTGCGGGAGCTCGCCCCAGATGACGAGGCCCAGGCCCGTCGCCCAGATCAGCTGGGTGTAGTCGAACGGCGCGATCACCCCGATGGGCGCCTGGCGTAGCGCCTCGGTGAGGAAGAGCTGCCCGACCCCGCCGATCAGGCCGGCCAGGATGAGCAGGCCCAGGGTCTGCGGGTCGGGCGTCACCCAGTGGAACGCCGATCCCACGAGGCCCAGCAGAGCGCCGCCGAGGGTGAAGTAGAAGACGATGGTCGGGCCGCGCTCGGTGTCCGAGATCTGGCGGATGGCGACCATCGCGCCCGCCGCGCCGAGGGCCGAGAGGACGCCCAGGGTCACGCCGGGCACGTTCATCTGCCCCGGCAGCGGCCGGGCCATGATCAGGACGCCGATGAAGCCCACGAACACCGCGGCCCAGCGATGCCGCCCCACCTTTTCCGACAGCAAGAGCGCCGACAGCGCCGTCATGAACAGGGGCGAGGTGAACTGCAGCGCCGTGGCCTCGGTGAGCGGCAGGTGCTGCACAGCCGAGAAGCCGCAGACCATGCCGGTCAGGCCTACCGCTGAGCGCGCCAGGTGGCCGAACGGCCGCTTGGTCCGCAGCACCTCGAAGCCGGTCGTGCGCCAGATGTAGAGGCCGAGCGGCACGAAGGCGAAGAGGTTGCGGAACAGGATGATCTCGAAGACCGGGATCCCGCGCGAGCCGGTCCACTTCACCAGCGCCGACAGGCACGCCATGCACGCCATCGCCGCCACGCGGAAGGCGATGCCGAAGGCGACGTTCTGCGTGGGGGCGTTCACGGCCGCTCTTAAGCGGGACGGCGGCAGGCGCCGTCAACCGCCACCTCGGCCTTGGCGGCCCTACAGGCGCATCACGGCGACGCCGGCCACGATCGTGAGCGCCGCCGCCCAGCGCCAGGGCCCGGCGGGTTCGCGCAGCACGACGAGGCCGATCAGCATGGCGAAGAGCACGCTGGTCTCGCGCAGCGCCGTGACCAGCGCCACCGGCGCGCGGGTGAAGGCCCACAGCACCAACCAGTACGAGCCCAGCGACAGCGCGCCCGACGGTAGCCCGGTCCGCCACTCCGAGAGCACCGCCGCGGGCGCCCGCGGGCCGCGGGTGGCGACGGCGTACGTCAGCATCACCAGCCCGTCGGCGACGAACATCCAGAGCGCGTAGGCTGTCGCCGACTGCGCGACGCGGGCGCCCTTCGCGTCGGCCAGGGTGTAGGCGGCGACGAAGGCTGCGGTGCCCAGCGCATAGCCCAGCGCCGGCAGCGGCAGCCGCGCGAACCCGGCCCCGCCACGGAAAGCCATCAGCACCACGCCGCCGGCGATCAGGGCGACCGCGCCGGCCCCGGCCGGCGGCAGCGCCTCGCCCATCAGCACCACCGCGCCCAGGGCCACGATCGGGGGCGCCGCGCCGCGGGCCAGCGGATAGACCTGCGACAGGTCGCCGTGCTGGTAGGCGCGGATCAGGAACAGCTTGTAGCCGGTGTGCAGCAGCGCCGAGCCGGCCACCCACGGCCAGGCCGCCGCCGCCGGCAGCGGGAAGAACGGCAGCAGGACGAGCGCGAGCCCGCTCTGGGTCATGGACAGGAGCAGGATCGACGAGAACCGGTCCAGGCCCACGCGGATCACCGCGTTCCAGCCGGCATGCATCAGGGCGGCCAGCAGGACGGCGGCGAAGGCGAGCGGTTCCAGCGGCTCCTCCTGCGCGGGCTGGACGCGACGGCCCGGCGCACGGTCCACTGTGGGCGGACGCGAGATTCGCCAAAAGCAGTTTGGAGGGCACGCGATGCCGAGCGCGATGCTGCAGCCGGTCGTGGTGCTGGTGCTTTGGTCGATGGTGATGTGGGCCTGGCTCTACGCCACCCGTATCCCGGCCATCGTCCGCAGCAAGGTGGAGATGGCTCCCACCATGACCACGGCCGACCTCAACCAGCACTTGCCCCCCCAGGTGCGGTGGAAGGCCGACAACTACAATCACCTGATGGAGCAGCCGACGCTGTTCTATGCGGCGGCGCTGACCTTGGCCCTGGTCGGCGAGGGCGATGGGCTGAACGTGGCCCTGGCCTGGGCGTACGTGGGGATCCGCGTGGTCCACAGCCTGGTGCAGGCGCTGAGCAACATCATCATGGCCCGCTTCCTGATCTTCATGGCGGGCTCGGTGGTGCTGCTGGCGCTGGCGACGCGCGCAGCCATGGCCGTGTTCTGACGGCTTCGAACCCGGCGCGCGGCTGGGCGCGCCGGGTTCAGGCTACCGTATCAGGATCAGACGAACGCGAACCCGTGACGACGGCGGCGCATCAGCGCGCCCACCCCGCCGAAGCCCATGATCATCATCAACCAGGTGGCCGGCTCCGGGATCTCGTTGCCGCCACCGCCGCCGGTGTCGAGGTTGAGCGAGCCGGTGTAGGTGGCGCCCGGCGTCGTGCCGAAGGCGATGACGGACCCCCGCAGCGTGAGCGTGTGCGCGCCGCTGGCGAGCGCCGTGGCGAGC
>NZ_DASWTE010000414.1:0-2965 GCF_036402295.1 Phenylobacterium sp. | reverse complement strand
ACCAGCCTTGGCCGCCATAGTCCTTCGGCCAATGGGGCGCGAGCCAGCCGCGCGCGCTGAGCGCGGCCTGCCAGGCCTCGGTTTCCTGCTTGCTGAGGTGCTGGCCCAGCCTCACCCGCCGGGCGAGGTTGGGGGGCAAGGCCTCGGCGAGGAACTGCCGCACCTCCTGGCGGAAGGCCTCGTCCTCGGCGCTGAAGGTGAGATCCATCTCCTTCTCCCCATAGGCGTGGACCCGGCAAAGCTCCAGATCGGCGCGCGATAAGTATTAAAATCGAACCTTATTCGCATGGATCCGCCGACGCATCAACCGCCTCCCATGCACTGGTCCAAGCAATTCCCCTCGGTCATCCGCTGGGGCAATTCGGGTGTTGCAGGATTTCCTGTCCGTTCTATTTTCTGACTCTAATATGACGGTCGGGCGGACGGAGCGATGCGATACGACGCCGGACAGAAGGAGAAGACCCGCCAGCGCCTCCTGCGGGCGACCGCGGAGTCTCTCCGTGCGCGAGGCGTGGCCGCCACCACCATCGGCGGCGTCACCGCCGCGGCCGGCATCACGCACGGCGGCTTCTATGCGCACTTCCGATCGCGGGACGATCTGGTCGCGGCCGGCGTCCGGGAAATGTTCTCGCCGAAAGCCGCGGCGCCGCCCGCGCCCTCGGGGACGTCGGATGCGGCTGAGACCTTGGCCGTCTACGTGGATTTCTACCTCAGCCGGGCGCATCGGGACCGCCTGTCCGCGACCTGCCCGGTCCCGCTGCTGGTCGGCGAGGCCGAGCGGCTCCCGGACGCGGCGCGTTCGAACTTCGCTGAAGGACTCGCCGGGCTGACGGGCCTGATCCGGCGGCAGCTGTCTCACGCAGGACGCAAGGCGCCGGAGGAGGAGGCCCATTCGGTCCTCGCCGAGCTGGTCGGCGCGCTGGCGTTGGCGCGGGCCGAGCCGGATCCGGAGAGGTCCGACGCGCGGCTGGAGCATTCCCGCAAGGCCATTCGGGGCCGGTTGGGCCTGGGTCCGCCCCCGCCCGAGGCCGGGCCGCGAACGCCCTAGGACCGCAGGACGCACCGTGGAATCCCAGGAGGCGCTTGCCGCAGACGTCGCACAGATGGCCAGCGACCTGGCCGCGGCGCTGGCGCTCGGGAGCGATCCCGAGCTCCAGACGTGGCTGCGCGCTCAGTCGGGCGCACGCGCTCTCGAGCCCGTCCATGTCCGGGTGGCGTCGTCCGAGATCTGGGCCCGCCTCGAGGCTGGCGGCGCGGTCCTGGTCCGCCAGGCGCCGCCGCTCGGAGCCCGCTTCGACCTCTTTGACGCGCTCCGTCGCGACCCGGCGCTATGGCCGCGGATGCAGGCCAGCATCGATCGGTCCGGCGCGCGGACCCGGGCCGATGGGATGCTGGCGATGGTGTTCGACCCCGCCACGGATCCCTCCCGCCGCGGCATGGCCGAGCTCCTGTGTTGGGCCCCGCTGTTGGAACGCACCGCCTACCGCTTCGGCGCGCGCTGCGTCGCCAGTCTCCACGAGATGCGCCGCGACCTCCAGGCCGATACCGGTTCGGCGCCCGCGCGACGGCGGGCATTGCAGACCTACTGGCGGCTGGCTCTGGCCAACAGCCACCTCAGCCTCCTGGCGACCGCAAAGGACGCCCGCGCCTGGCTCGTCGACATGGCGGACAGCTTCGAATGGATCAGCTGGACCCCGAGCCTGCCCCTCGTGCAGGAGCGATCGCTGTGGTTCGGCGCCGTGGCCGCCCGAAGCGCCGCCATATTCGGCGAGGCGGTCATCGAGAAGTACCTCCGCGCGCTCGCCCTGGCCACCCAGCCGATGCGCGTGTTCGACGCCGCGTTCGGCCTGCTGGCCATCGCCTTGGACGATCCCCGCGTGGTTGCCGCTCTGCGGCCCGCGCTGGCCGGACAGGCGCAGGCCTTCCGGCGCCAGGGCGGGGCATATGGGCCGCTGCAGGCGAGCATGGTGGAAAACGCCCTCGCCTGCTTGGCCGAGCCGGAGGCGGCGGATCGAGCTTTCCTCAGGGCCGTGGGCGGGCTCGGGCCAACGCTGGAAGCGGGCCGCGGCCTGCTCGGGCGCGCCGCCGTCCGGCTGGACATCGCCGCACCGATCGGCTCGGATGGCTATCTCGGGTTCCTGGCCCTGCCCCGCCTGCTGCGGACGCCGCTGCCGGAGTTCTATCCGGCGGGCGCCCCCCGGCCCGCCGCGTCCAGCCTCCCGCCAGCGGCGATTGCGGACCACCTGGCTCGGGCGTTCAAGCCCGCGCCCCGGAACCCGATCAAGCTCCACTGACTCAGGGCGTGGGGAGCGGACGCACCGGAAGATTCGCCGGCCAGTTCCTGAACTTGCCCGAATGAGGGCTTGATCAGGGGGCGTTCGTCTGTCAGTGCTATTTTCACACTCATGGATCGACTGCATTCGGCAGCCGCGCACTTCGACGAGAGGAAAGAGATGAACGTCGAGTTCTTCTTCGATTTCGGCAGCCCGAACGCCTATATGTGCCACCGCGTGCTCCCGAAGATCGAGGCCCGTACCGGGGCCAGGTTCACCTATGTGCCCATCCTCCTGGGCGGCGTCTTCAAGCTCACCGGCAACCAGTCGCCGGCCACGGCCTTTGCGCACATCAAGAACAAGCCCGAGTATGAGCGCATCGAGACGGAGCGCTTCCTCAGGAAGCACGGCCTCTCCGACTTCCGGTTCAATCCGCATTTTCCCGTCAACACGCTCCAGCTGATGCGGGGCGCGGTGGCGGCCCAGGTGGCCGGCGTGTTCGAGGCCTTCGTGAACCAGGTCTACGACGACATGTGGGTTCGCGGCCGCAAGATGGACGACCCTGAGGTCTACGCCGCCTCCCTCGTGGAAGCGGGCCTGCCCAAGGACGAGATCCTGCGCCTGGCGCAAACCGAGCCCGTCAAGGCGAAGCTCCTGTCCAATACTCAGGGCGCAGTGGACGCGGGGGTCTT
>NZ_DASWTE010000413.1:0-6554 GCF_036402295.1 Phenylobacterium sp. | reverse complement strand
CGGCGGCTGGATCCGTTCCGGCGCGCTCGCCGACGCCCGGGTCGCACGACCGATCCGCACCGCCATCGCCGAGGCGGTCCGGGCCGCCGAGCCGGCGTGCGCGGCCGCGCCGGTGTCGGGTCCGGTCCTGCTGCTCGTGCCCGACACCGGCGGGGCGATGGTGCTGGTGCTGGGCTCGGGAACCTGGCGCTGGGCCGATCTAACGGCCGACCGCGAAGCTTCGCATCCAACCGCCGCGGGTGGCCGGTAACACAAGCCGAGCTGCAGGAGACGCGGTCCGCGTCCCGGGGTCCTGGCAGCGGCTTGAACAGTTCGGAGAGCCCCTAGATGTTCCGCAGATACACCTGGTTCGCGACCGCCGCCGCGGTCGCTGTCGTCAGCCTGGGCGCAAGCCCGGCCGGCGCCTCCAGCCACCGCGAGGCGCCCGCCGTCACCCGGACCCCCAAGGTCGACTCCACCGACTTCTACATGTTCCGCAGCTACGAGCCCGGCCGCGAGGGCTTCGTCACCCTTATCGCCAACTACGTGCCGCTGCAGGCCCCGTACGGCGGCCCGAACTACGTCACCATGGACCCCGACGCGATCTACGAGATCCATGTCGACAGCGACGGCGACGCGGTCGAGGACCTGACCTTCCAGTTCGACTTCGCCAACACCCTGCCGGCCAATGGGAACGGCATCGTGCTGAACATCGGCGGCAAGATGAACGCCATCGCGCTGCGCGCCGCCGGCCCCGTCACCTCGCCGAACGACACCGACCTGGGCGAGCAGGAGAGCTTCACGGTCACCCTCGTCCGCGGCGACCGGCGCACCGGCACGCGCGCGGCCGTCACCAACGCCGCCGGCGGCGCGCCCAGCTTCCTGAAGCCGCTGGACAACGTCGGGACCAAGACGATCCCGGACTACCGGGCTTACGCCCGCCAGTTCGTCTACGTCATCAACATCCCGGGCTGCTCGACGCCCGGCCGCATGTTCGTGGGGCAGCGCGCCGAGGCCTTCGCGGTGAACCTGGGTCCGGTCTTCGACCTGGTGAACTTCGTGCCCGTCGAGGGCGACAGCGCCCCCGGCGCCAAGGATGGTCGCGGCTTCCCGGGCGGCATCACCCAGTCGCGCGACAACGACGACCTGGTGGGCGAGTTCAACATCACCTCCCTGATCGTGGAGGCCCCTATCGCCTGCCTGACCGGGTCGGGCAACGGCGTGATCGGCGGCTGGACCACCGCCAGCCTGCCGCAGGCCATCCTGCGCCGGCCGACGCCGTCCTACGACCGTCCGGACCAGGTGGGCGGCGCGTACGTCCAGGTCTCGCGCCTGTCGGCCCCGCTGGTGAACGAGTTCTTCGTCGGCCTGAAGGACAAGGACAAGTTCAGCGCCTCCGAGCCGCGCGGCGACGGCCAGTTCGCCGACTACGTGACCAACCCGACCCTGCCGGCGATCCTGGACTCGCTGTTCCGCGCGCCGGTGAACCAGACGCTCAAGACCAACATCGCGAACCTCGCGCCGGGCAACTTCCCCCGTAATGATCTGGTGGCCGCCTTCCTCACCGGCTTCAGCGGCGTCAACCAGCAGAGCCGGGTCACCCCGTCCGAGATGATCCGGCTGAACACCGGCATCAATCCGACGCCGGTGGCGCGGCAGAGCCCGTTCGGCGTCGCTGGCGACGACCTCGCCGGATTCCCGAATGGCCGGCGGCCCGGCGACGATGTGGTCGACCTGGCGCTGCGCGTGGCGATGGGCCGGCTCTGCTACCCGGTGCCGGTGAACGGCGTGCAGACCGACCTGGCGCTGTGCAGGCCCACGGACGCCCCGGTCGGCAACGTCCCCTTCACCGACGGGGCGCCGCTCGACGCCCGCGACCCGATCCTGCAACCCACCTTCCCGTATCTCGGCGACCCACTGCCGGGCGCCGGCGGAAGCCGGAGGTAAGCGCCATGACGGTCTCGAAGCGACTTCTCCTGGTCGTGGGTGTCGCCGCCGTGGCGCTCGCGGGTTGCGGCGGCGGTGGCAAGGGCGGCATGACGATGGTCATGCAGCCGCCGATGGCCCCGCCGCGGCTCGAGGATCAGTTCGGCGCGGGCTTCGGCGCCGCGTTCCGCCAGGATCGCAACGGCGAGCCCGGCGAGCCGGCGGCCGGCGCCATCGAACCGCTCAGCGTGACGAACGACCCGCGGGAGATCAGCTGAGCATGACCTCCTGGCGTATCCGGCGGTCCGGCCCTCTGGGCTGGGCCGTCGGGCCGGTCCTGACGCTCGCCCTCTTGGCGCCGGGACCGGCGAGAGCGCACGCCTTCTGGATCGAGCCCTCGGCCTTCTGGCTGGCGAAGCCCGGCGCCTGGTCGGCCCGGCTGATGGTGGGCTCGGAGTCCGAGCATGACCGTTGGGACGCCGCCGTCAGCCAGGTGTCGCGGCTGGTCCGGCTCGGTCCAGGCGGCCAGGAGGACGTCCGCGCCGCCCTTCGTCCGCCGCAGGACGAGGCCGACATCCGGTTGCGACTGACCATGCCTGGCCGGCGCCTGATCGCGCTGGAGACCCGCGAGGCGCTGCAGGAGCTGCCGGCCGACCGGTTCAACGCCTTCGCCGAAGAGGAGGGCCTGGCCCTCGTCACGGCCGAACGCGCCCGGCGCAAGACCGAGGACCGGCCCGGGCGCGAGGCGTACAGCCGTCGCGCCAAGGTGCTGGTGCAGGTGGGGCCGACCGGACCGGCGGGCGAGGCCGTGGCCACGGCGCGGCTGGGCCACAAGCTGGAGATCGTGCCCGAGCGGGATCCGCTGGCCTTGCCGTCCGGTGAGCCGCTGCCTGTGCGGCTCTACTTCGAGGGACGGCCGCTGGCCGGCGCGACCGTCGAGCTGATCAGCCTGGACGTGCTCGGCGGCCGGCTGACGCGGCAGGTCACCGACGCCGAAGGCCGCGCCCGGCTGAGCCTGCCCCGCGTGGGCTCATGGCTGGTCAACGCCATCTGGTCCAAGCCCGTGGACCGGCCCGACGCCGACTTCGAGACCACGTTCGCCAGCCTCACCTTCGGCTATCCGGCCAAGAAGTAAGGCCCGCCCAGGTACGCAGGGCGGGCCTCGGCGGCCTTCGCCGCCACGTCCAGGAAAAGAAATGGCCCGCCCGGATACGCAGGGCGGGCCAGGGTACTGACCTGGAGACTAGGGACTATTCGTCAGTCGACGACGGCGTACTTGCCGCTCGCATCGCGGCAGACGCGCACGAAGCGGGTCTGGGTGCGGCCGTCGGGCATGTAGATCGGGCTCTCGGCCAGCTTGCAGTCCTCGGCGTCGGGCGCACGCTCGGTGACGCGGCGTTCCGGCGGCTCGCGGTCGCGATATTCGCGGTCGCGCCAGGCGTCCTCGCGGGCATCGGCGGCGGCGGAGTCGGCATAGGCGTCGCGGTCGTAGTACGGCGCGTCGGCCCGCGGCGGCGGGGGCGGAACCGAGGAGACATACCCCGGCTGCGTGCAGGCGGCGGTCTTGTTGCCGATCACGCCGCCGGCGATCGCGCCCAGGAGGCCGCCCAGCAGGGCGCCTTCGGTGCGGGCGTTGCGGGCCGCGGCGTTCGAGCCGATCACGGCGCCCATGCCGCCGCCGATCAAGGCGCCGGCCGTACCGCGCTGGTTGGCGTCGCGCCGGCAGGGATCGTAGTTGTAGCCGGGGCTGCCAGGGCCCTGGTACGTCGAGCCGTAGCTCGTCTGGGCCTGGGCCGCGCCCGCGGCCAGCAGGGCCACGCCGGCGAGGGTGGCCGCAGCGGCCTTGGCGATGGCGGTCGACATCCGATATCCCTCTCTCGAAGCTCTGTTGTCTGCCTTACGGCGACGCTTGCCGCGAAGATGCGGTGGCGAACCTGAACGGCCGTTGAGAATCTCGTTCATGTTCGTTCGTTCTCGCCCGACTCGGCCCGTATCGGCGTCCCCCAGATGAGGGGGGCAAAGCGGCGATTCCAGGGCCGCCCCGATCCGAAACCGCCGCCCGGCCCGCCGGTCGAGCTGGTCATCGAGTCGGTGGGCGGCGAGGGCGACGGCGTGGCCGCCGGCCCCGTCTTCGTGCCGTTCACCCTGCCGGGCGAGCGGGTGCGCGCGCAAGGGTCGGGCGAGCGGCGCGAACTCCTCGAGGTGCTGCAGCCGAGCGCCGAGCGGGTAGTGCCACCGTGCCCGCACTTCTACGCCTGCGGCGGCTGCGCGCTGCAGCACTGGGACCATGCCGCCTACCTTCGCTGGAAGGTGCAGCGGCTCGCCGGCACCCTGGCGCGCCAGCACATCGAGACCGAGATCCTGCCGGCCTACGCCGCGGCGCCCGGCACGCGCCGGCGGCTGGCGCTGCACGCGCGCAAGGGGAGCCGCGACGTCGCCCGCCTGGGCTACAAGGCCCGCCGCTCCTGGGACCTCGTCGACATCGCCGTCTGCCCGATCGCCGACCCGCGGCTGGAGGCGGCGCTTCCCGCGTTGAAGCGGCTGGCGGCGCCACTGTTCGAACACCCGAAGTCGGCGCCCACGCTGCACGTCACGCTCACCGACACCGGCCTCGACATCGACATCACCGGCGTCGAGGCCAAGAGCGGCGGGCTGTCGGCCGATGCCCGCATGCAGGTCGCGGAGCTGGCGGCCGAAGCCGATGTCGCCCGCGTCACCCTCGGCGGCGAGGTCGCCTACATGGCCCGCGCGCCCCAGGTGCGGCTGGGGCCCGCGCGCGTCTCCCTGCCGCCGGGCGCGTTCCTGCAGGCGACGCCGGGGGCCGAGGCCGCCATGGCCAGCTTCGTGGCCGAGGCCGCGGCCGGCGCCCACCGCATCGCCGACCTCTACTGCGGCGTTGGGACCTTCACCTTCCGGCTGGCCGAGATCGCGCCGGTCTACGCCGCGGACTTCACCGCCGAGGCGGTCGCCGCGCTCATCGCGGGCCTGGCCAGCGCGCCGGGCCTCAAGGGCGTCACCGCCGAGGCCCGCGACCTCGTCCGCCGGCCGGTGCTGGCCGACGAGTTGAAGAAGACCGACGTCGCCGTCTTCGACCCGCCCCGCGCCGGCGCCGCCGAACAGACCGCCGAGCTCGCCCGCTCGAAGGTGGCCCGCGTCATCGGCGTCTCCTGCAACCCCGCCACCTTCGCAAGAGACGCCCGCACCCTGATAGACGCCGGCTTCAGGCTGGAGCGGGTGCTGCCGGTCGACCAGTTCCTGTGGTCCCCGCACGTGGAGCTGGTGGGGGTGTTCGGACGGTAGCCAGGGTAATCGACGCCCAGTTCCTCACCCGCGCCAACGGGGGAGGGGGACCACGAAGTGGTGGAGGGGGCGTTGCGACGCCTCGCGAGTTCGATCAGCGAGCTCGCGATCATGCTTGCGTCCTCGAGGATCTCCGATGCTGATAGGCGAACCGTCATGATCCCCTGGTCGCGCAGGAAGGCGTCTCGCCGCGCGTCACGCTGCGGCCGGTCGCCGAACGAGTGGCCGTCGCCGTCCACCTCGATGCAGAGCCGTGCGCTGGCGCAATAGAAGTCGAGCACATGCGGCCCGAAAGGATGCTGCCGTCGAAACGCCGGCCTATCCGGCCCGCGTCCCCTGAGGGCTGTCCAGAGGATCACCTCCGGCAGGGTCATGCTGCGGCGCAGCTGTCGGGCCCGCTTCACGGAATTGCTCGTCACTCTCATGGCGTCACCAGCGCCCCCTCCACCACTTCGTGGTCCCCCTCCCCCCGCAAGGCGGGGGAGGAACTGATCGGCCGACCTCATTCGGAGAACAGATCCATCTGCCGGCCCTTCTGCGCGGGGACGCGGAAGCGGCTGGTGTCGAGGGCGTTCCAGCTCTGGTTCAGGCCGTAGCGTTTGCGCGCGGCGTTGAAGCGCGTCGCCATCAGCTCGCCCACCGGGCCTTCGCCCTTCATGCGCGAGCGCCACTGGGCGTCGTAGTCCTTGCCGCCGCGCATCTGGCGGACCAGGGACATCACCCGCCGCGCCCGGTCGGGGTGGTCGCTCTCCAGCCACTCGCGGAAGAGGTCCTTGATCTCCAGCGGCAGCCGCAGCGCCACATAGCCGGCGCCGGTCGCGCCCGCCTGAGCGGCGCGTTCCAGCACCGCCTCCATCTCGTGGTCGTTCAGGCCGGGTATGCAGGGGGCGAACATCACCGACACCGGCACGCCGGCGCCCGCCAGCTGGCGCACCGCGTCGATCCGCTTCTCGGGCGTGGCGGCGCGCGGCTCCATCGACCGCGCCAGCTTGCGGTCCAGACTGGTGATGGACATCGCCACGCGGGTCAGGCCCAGGGCCGCCGCCTCGCCCAGCAGGTCCAGGTCGCGCACGATCAGCGCCGACTTGGTGATCACCGTGAACGGATGGCGGAATCGCACCAGCACCTCGATCACCCCGCGCGTGATCCGTAGCTTCCGCTCCTGCGGCTGGTAGGGGTCGGTGTTGCCGCCGATGTGGATGAACTCCGGGACATAGGAGGTCTTGGAGAGCTCCTTCTCCAGGAGCTTCGCCGCCTCGGGCTTGAAGAACAGCTTGGATTCGAAGTCGAGGCCCGGCGACAGGCCCATGTAGGCGTGCGCCGGGCGGGCGTAGCAGTAGATGCAGCCG
>NZ_DASWTE010000412.1:0-7941 GCF_036402295.1 Phenylobacterium sp. | reverse complement strand
GTGCAGGGTCTTCTCGGCCTCGGTCACCTCAGCCATCGCCTTGCCGGGCGAGCCGGCGCGGCGGGACGACAGCTTCGCGTAGGCGACGGGCGAGTCCTTGGGCGCGGCGCCGGTCTGGTCGCTGGGTGGGCCGCCGTCGTACAGCCACTTCCACGACCCGTCGGGCTGCTTGCCCCAGACGGTGAAGTAGTAGCCGCCTGGCTTGCCGTCCGAGGTGTAGGGGCCGGTGGTGAAGCCCAGATCGCCCGAGCGGGCGATGGCGGCCCACAGCGGCCACCAGACCAGCGGCCGGCCCTTGGGCCGCGGCTCACCGAACGCCGCCTTGGCCAGGATCGGCTCGGGACCGAAGACGATGCCGTCGGGGGCGGAGTGCTTGAAGAAGCTGGCCTGCACGCCGAGCTCCAGCCCGTCGGCCGCGAACGCGCGCTCGGCGGCGACGACGGGGGCGGGATCGATGTCCTTGGCGAGGGCGGGGGTGGCGAGCAGCAACAGGCTCAGCGCGGTCGCAGCGCCCCCTCCACCGCTTCGCGGTCCCGCTCCCCCGCGAGCGGGTGAGGAACTTTGGCGTATCAACCGGCCAAGTTCCTCCCCCATGCCAATGGGGGAGGGGAACCACGAAGTGGTGGAGGGGGCGCTGGCTTCCTTAGAGCACCTCAACCGTGAGCTCCCCGTTGGTGTAGACGCAGATCTCGGCGGCGATGGCCATGGCCTTGCGGGCGGTGGCCTCGGCGTCCAGTCCGTCGACGTCGATCAGGGCCCGCGCCGCGGCGAGCGCATAGTTGCCGCCGGAGCCGATGGCGGCCACGCCATGCTCGGGCTCCAGCACGTCGCCGACGCCGGTGACGGTGAAGATCTCGTCCTTGGAGGCCACGATCAGCATCGCCTCGAGGCGGCGAAGGTAGCGGTCGGTGCGCCAGTCCTTGGCGAGGTCGACGCAGGCCCGCGCCAGCTGCTCGGGATACTGCTCGAGCTTGGCCTCGAGACGTTCGATCAGGGTGAAGGCGTCGGCGGTGGAGCCGGCGAAGCCCGCGATCACCCGGCCTCCCGCCAGCTTTCGCACCTTGCGCGCCGTGCCCTTGACGATCGTCTGGCCCATGGAGACCTGACCGTCGCCGGCCACGACGGTCTTGCCGCCCTTGCGCACCGCCAGGATCGTGGTGCCGTGCCAGTCGGGAAAGCTTGAGTTATTCGCCATCCGGGCCGATGTGAGGACACCGCCCAGCGAGGTCAAGTGCCCGCCCCTGCGAGGTCCTAGGGAATGAGTTTCAGCGACGAGGAGATCGAGCGCTACGCCCGCCACCTGGTGCTGCGCGAGGTGGGCGGTCCCGGCCAGCAGAAGCTGAAGGCCGCAACCGCGCTGATCGTGGGCGCCGGCGGCCTGGGTTCGCCGGCGGCGCTGTACCTCGCCGCGGCGGGGATCGGCACCATCATCCTGGCCGATCCGGACGAGGTGGACGTCTCGAACCTGCAGCGCCAGGTGATCTACGCCTCGGACGACTTAGGGAGGCCCAAGGTGGAGGCCGCCGCCGACCGCCTGCATGCGCTGAACCCGCACGTCTTCGTGGCGGGCTTCAACGGCGCCTTTGACGCGGAAAGCGCGGACGAGCTCGTCGACGGCGTGGACCTGGTGCTGGACGGCACCGACGACTTCGGGGTGCGCTACTGCGTGAACGACGCCTGCGTCCGGCACGGCAAGCCGCTGGTGTCCGGCGCCATCGGCCGCTGGACCGGCCAGGTGGGCGTGTTCGGACGGCAGCCCTGCTACCGCTGCCTGGTGCCGGAGATCCCGCCGGACGCGGAGACCTGCGTGGCCGTGGGGGTGGTGGGCGCGCTGGCGGGCGTGGTGGGGAGCATGATGGCGCTGGAGGCGGTGAAGATCGTCACCGGCGCCGGTGAGCCGCTGGCCGGACGGTTGTTGATCTACGATGCGCTGGCGGGCGAAACACGAACGGTGCGGGTAGCGGGCGACCCGGCCTGTCCGGTGTGCGGGGCCGATTGACGGCAACCAGGGCGTGAATAGGGTCGGGTGGATAACCTGAGCGATTCGGAGAGCGTCTTGATGTTTCAGCTAATTCCGCTGCTGTTCATCCAGACGATCTATGCGGCGGTCATCTTTCTCATGGCGAGGAAGCAAGCTGTCAGGACTTGGGTGTGGACCCTATCCGCACTCGTGCCCTTTCTGGGCCTGTTCGTGGCCCTCGTCTTCTTCGTCCGCACCATCCTCTCGATGCTGGACCGCCTCAACGCGCTCGAGCGCAACACCGCCTTCAGCTGAAGCGCTCCGCTAGATCCGCGTCCCGATGAAGTCGGTGACCTTTGTCAGCACCGTCTTCCAGGTGTCGTCGGACCAGTTGCGATGGCCTTCGCCCTTGAGCTCGACCAGTTCGCAGGTCTTGCCGGCCGCCTTCAGGGCCTTGGCCATCAGTCGGGACTGCTTCGGGTCGACGATGGTGTCCTCGGCGCCGTGGATCAGCAGCACCGGCGCGGTGATCTCGGCGGCGCGGCGGGCGGGTGACGCGCGGGCCAGGAGGTCGGCGTCCTTCGCGGGGTCGCCCATCGAGCCGCACCAGTAGGCGTAGGCGGGCGAATCCGCGCCGTCCTCGCGGCGGGAGAAGGCCAGGCTCTCGATCAGATCGGCGTCGCCGGCCACCGACACCACGGCCTTGTACATCCCGGGCTTGCGCACGGCGCCCATCAGGGCCGCGTAGCCGCCGTAGCTGGCGCCGAAGATGGCGAGGCGTGCGGGGTCGGCCTTACCGCAGGCCACCACGTGGGCGACGGCGTCCTCGACGTCGTCCTGCATGCGGTCGGCCCACTGGCGCTTGCCCAGCTCGGCGAACGCCTTGCCGTAGCCGCCCGAGCCGCGGAAGTTCGGCTGCAGCACCAGCCAGCCGCGCGCCGCCAGCGCCTGCACCGTGACATCGTAGTCGAGGTAGTCGCGGATCTCGGGGCCGCCGTGGGGCATCACCACCATCGGCAGCTGGCCGCCGGCCCCGTTGATCGGCGTGGTCAGGTAGCTGGTGATCTCGGCCCCGTCGCGCGTCTTCACGCGGATGGCCTCGGTGGCGGCGAGCCGCTGCGGCGGCAGCCAGGGCTTTGAGAGACCCACGTACTCCAGCGCCCGCCGCTCGCGGTCGTAGACCTGGAACGAGCCCGGCTCCTGCGGGCCGGTGACCTTCAGCAGGATGCGCTTGTGGTCCAGGTCGATGTCGTAGAGCTGGACGTTGCAGTTGTCCTTCAGCGCCCGGTTGATCGCCTTGAAGTGCGCCGCCAGCGACGGGTCGGTGAAGTGGTAGTTGAGGCGGTCGTCCCAGAAGGCGCCGCCGACCAGCCGCAGGTTCTCGTCCACGAAGGCCGACTCGAAGTCGCGGCCGGGCCGCTCGGCCACCACCTCGCCGAACTCCAGCCTGGCGATGTCGTAGGTGCGGATGACGCTGGTGTCCTTGCCCTCCATCCGCTGGCAGACCAGGAACACGCCGGCCTTCTGGGTCGGACCCACGACGTCGAAATCGTGCAGCTTCTTGAGCTCGTTCAGCCGCGACTTGCGGATGAGCTTCCAGTCCTTCTCGCCCGGCGCGCGGCCGTAGACCCAGCCGATCGTCCCGCGCGAATTCGAGTCCATGCGCAGCATCGGCACGCCGCCCTGGGTGAGCCAGGAGTCGGTGGCCGAGACGCCCTGCTCCAGCAGCGTGGCGGCGCCGGTGTAGACGTCGACCTTGTAGAGCCCGTAGCTGCCGCGGCTGTCGTTCCACGCCTGCATCAGGATCGCGCGCTGGTCGTCCTTCAGGTAGTCGACCACGCGGGACGCGTCGAAGCCGCGCTTCAGCAAGGACTTCACCCCGGCGAACATGATCACCGAGTCCTGGCCCTTCAGGTCCACCGAGATCACCCGGCGCACCGGGATCGGGACGAAGGTGTCGTAGAACCACAGGCCGTAGGGGATGTTCTTGTCGTCGCGGTAGAAGGTGATCCAGATCAGCAGGCGCTCGTTGTTGGCCCACTCGACCCGGCGCACGTCCTGCTCGCCGATGAACGCCACCGAGGGCTGGGCGGAGAGGTCGTCCATCCGCGAGATGGCGACGTAGGCCGAGGTCTTCCCGTCCTTCACCTGGGTGCGCAGGATCGCCAGCTGCTCGCCGTCGGGCGAGATGGCGGCGTCGTGGACGTAGGGGGCCTTCAGCAGCTCGTCGAGGCTGGGCGGCGTGGGCGGCGCGCCCTCCGCGCGGACGGCGGCGGGCGCCAGCGCGGGCGCCGCGGCTCCGACCGCTATCATCGACCGGCGAGTGAGCATCCTTGAGGCTCTCGGCCTTCCTCCCGATGAGAAGGTTGCCGTCACGGCCCCGCACGCGTCAACGGCACGGGGCGTCGCGGCCCGCGTGACAGCCGTATCGGTGTTACAGCATCTGGGGCAAGACCCGATCGGGCGGGCGGTGGCCGTCCATCCAGGTCTTGATGTTGATGATCACCTTCTCGCCCATGTCGACCCGGGCTTCGACCGTGGCCGAGCCCATGTGGGGCAGGAGCACCGCGTTGGGGTGCTTGAGCAGTTTGGGATTGATCCGCGGCTCATGCTCGAACACGTCGAGGCCGGCGCCGGCGATCTTGCCCTCGACCAGGAGGTCGGCCAGCGCCTGTTCGTCGATGATCGAGCCGCGTGAGGTGTTGATCACCACGGCATGCGGTTGGAGCAGCTTCAGCCGCCGGGCGGACAGCAGGTGGAAGCTGGACGGTGTGGCGGGCGCGTGCACCGAGACGATGTCCACCCGCGCCAGCATCTGGTCCAGGCTGTCCCAGTAGGTGGCTTCCAGCTCGTCGGCCACCACGTGGCTGACGGGCTTGCGGTTGTGATAGTGGATCTGCAGGCCGAAGGCCTTGGCGCGGCGGGCCACGGCGGCGCCGATCCGGCCCATGCCGATGATCCCCAGCCGCTTGCCGGTGACCCGGTGGCCCAGCATCCAGGTGGGCGCCCAGCCGGTGAACTCGCCCGCCTGCACGGCGTTCGCGCCCTCGATCACCCGGCGGAGCGTGGCCATGATCAGGGTCATGGTCAGGTCGGCGGTGTCCTCGGTGAGTACGCCGGGGGTGTTGGTGACGATGATCCCCTTGGCGTTGGCCGCGGCCACGTCGATGTGATCGACGCCGGCGCCGAAGTTGGCGATCAGCTTCAGCCGCTCGCCGGCCTTCTCGATCAGGCCGGCGTCGATCTTGTCGGTGATCGTGGACGCCAGGACGTCGCAGCGCCCCATCGCCTCGATGAGCGCCTTGCGGCTCATCGGCTCGTCGCCGACGTTGAGCTCGGTGTCGAACAACTCCCGCATCCGGGTCTCGACCGGATCCGGCAGTTTGCGGGTGACGATGACTTTCGGCTTGCGGGCGGCCATGTGCCTACGGGAGAAAGGGTCGTTACCGGCGCCGTCCCGGCGCTGATTTGCGGAACCCTTAGCAGGGGGGCCAGTCACGGCCAAGGCGAGGCGGCAGGGTTGAGTAACCTGGAGGGAAGGGCGCCGAAGGGCGCGGCGCTCGCAGCCGTGGCGGTCCTGGCGCTCGCCGGGGCGGCCCAGGCGGCCGATCGGCCCACGCCGTCGGGCTATCCGGTGCCCCGCTACGTGACCCTGAAGTTCGGCAAGGTGAACGCCCGCGCGGGCCCCGGCGACGACCATCGCCTGCTGTGGGTCTATCGCACCAAGGGCCTGCCGGTGCAGGTGGTGGCCGAGACCAGCGAGTGGCGGCGCGTCTGCGATCCCGAGGGCGGGCTGGCCTGGGTGCACAAGCGCGTCACCGACGGACGCCGCGCGGTGATCAACCTGCAGAACCGGCCCGCGCCCCTCTTGCGCCGGCCGAAGGCGGGGGCCGAGGCGGCCGCCTTCCTGAACGCCCGCGCCATGGCTTCGCTCGACCGGTGCGAGAAGGGCTGGTGCAAGGTGAGGGCCGGCGGCGAGGCCGGATGGGCGCGCCAGGGAACCCTCTGGGGCACAGCCGAGTCCCCGCAATGTCGTTGAGGCGCTACGCCAAGCCTGTTCTGGTCAGAACAGGCTCTACATTCAAAGGGTTGAGCGCGTTCTTGTCGCAAAACCGGCGGCCACTTTTGCGGAACGCGCTCCGCCGTGCTAGGCCCGGCGCCTCCTAGATCAAGGCTTCCTCGAATGAACGACGTGCCGACGCGGCCATCCAGCTTCACCTACGAAGACCTTTTGGCCTGTTCGCGCGGCGAGATGTTCGGTCCGGGCAACGCCCAGCTGCCGGCGCCGCCGATGCTGATGTTCGACCGGATCACCCAGATCAACGCGACCGGCGGCGCCCACGGCAAGGGCCACGTCGAGGCCGAGCTGGATATCCGCGATGACCTCTGGTTCTTCGCGTGCCACTTCATCAACGACCCGGTGATGCCCGGCTGCCTGGGCCTGGACGCCATGTGGCAGCTGGTGGGCTTCTTCCTGGGCTGGAGCGGCGCGCCGGGCCGTGGCCGCGCCCTGGGCGTGGGCGAGGTGAAGTTCACGGGCCAGGTGACGCCAAAGGTCACAAAGGTCACGTACAAGATCGACCTGAAGCGCGTGATCCTGCGCAAACTGGTCATGGGCGTCGGCGACGGGGTTCTCCTGGCGGACGGCAAGCCCATCTATGAGGCCAGGGACCTGCGTGTGGGCCTCTTCAAGCCCGAAGACCTGGTCTGAACCAGGCGAGTTCGGAGGAGCAGTCTGATGCGCCGCGTGGTCGTCACCGGGATGGGGATCGTCTCCTCCATCGGCAACAACACCAACGAGGTGCTGGCCGCACTTCGGGAGGCCAAGTCCGGCGTCACCGCCGCGCCCGAGTACGCGGAGCTGGGCTTCCGCTGCCAGGTGCACGCGCCGCCGCGCATCGACTGGGAAGCGCAGGTCGACCGCCGCGCCGCCCGCTTCCTCGCCCAGGGCACGGGCTTCAGCCACATCGCCATGGAGCAGGCGATCGCCGACTCCGGGCTCGAGGAGGGCGAGGTCAGCCACGAGCGGACCGGCCTGATCGTCGGCGCCGGCGGCCCGTCGACCCGCACCATCGTCGAGGCCGCCCAGACGGCGAAGGAGCGCGGTCCCAAGCGCGTCGGTCCGTTCGCGGTGCCCAAGGCGATGAGCTCGGGCCCGTCGGCGACGCTCGCCACCTGGTTCAAGATCAAGGGCCTGAACTTCTCGATCAGCTCGGCCTGCGCCACTTCCACCCACTGCATCGGGGTGGCCTACGAGCAGATCCTGATGGGGAAGCAGGATGTGGTGTTCGCCGGCGGCACGGAGGAGCTGGACTGGACGCTCTCGGTGCTGTTCGACGCGATGGGCGCCATGGCGTCGAAGTTCAACGACCGGCCCGAGACGGCCAGCCGCGCCTATGACGTCGACCGCGACGGCTTCGTGATCGCCGGCGGCGCTGGGATCGTCGTGCTCGAGGAGTACGAGCGGGCCAAGGCGCGCGGCGCCAAGATCTACGGCGAGATCGTGGGCTATGCCGCGAACTCCGACGGCTTCGACATGGTGGCGCCGTCGGGCGAGGGCGCGGCCCGCTGCATGCGGCTCGCCAACCCCGACAACCGCAAGATCGACTACCTGAATCCGCACGGCACCGGCACGCCGGTGGGCGACGTGAAGGAGATGGAGGCGGTGCGCGCGGTCTTCGGCGACAAGGCCCCGCTGATTTCGTCCACCAAGTCGCTGACCGGCCACAGCCTGGGCGCGGCGGGCGCGCAGGAGGCGATCTACTCGCTGCTGATGCTGAACAACGGCTTCGTGGCCGAGAGCGCCCACATCGAGAACCTGGACCCGGCCTTCGCCGACCTGCCCATCGTCCGCGCCCGCGTGGACAAGCCGCTCGAGACCGTGATGAGCAACAGCTTCGGGTTCGGCGGCACCAACGGCTGCCTGGTGATGGCGCGGGCCTAGTGTCCGCCGAGCTCCCGCGGCCGCCCGACAAGCCGCA
>NZ_DASWTE010000411.1:0-17369 GCF_036402295.1 Phenylobacterium sp. | reverse complement strand
GGCGCCCTCGAACGAGCCGACGTTCAGGCCGGTGTAGATCCAGTCCCCCGCCAGCACGAGGTTGGAAAAGCCCGAGCCCCAGGCCTCCAGGCGGTAGTCGACGCTGCCCGGAGGCGAGGCGACGTAGCGCTCGGTGGGGTCGATGTTGGCGCGCCAGAACTGGCTGTCGAAGCGCGCCACGCCCTGGGCGTTCGGGTTTTCGGTGTCGATCAGCAGGCCGAAGTCGAGGCCCATGGGGTCGCCCAGGCCGTTGGCGGCGCGGACGGTGGCCTTGGGCAGCATCGTGCCGATGGCGGTCTGCAGGTACTGGATCGACTGGGCCTTCACCCGGTCGCGCTGGCGGCGCGGGTAGTCGGTGTCGGTGAAAGCCGGCGGCGGCTCGTAGTCGGCCATCAGCCCGCAGAAGTACCAGATGGCCTTCGGTTGACTCTGGGTCGGCCAGCTCTCCCACTGCACGAGGTCGGGGAAGTTGCCGTTGCCGTTGGGCGGGCAGAAGTAGGTGCCCGAGATGGCGAGCTCGTTGCCGGTGAGCCGCTCGGACCAACCCATCTCGTACATGTCCTTGCTGAGCCAGATCTGCATGGCCTGGGTGGTCAGCGCCGGGATGTTCTCGACCATGCCCTGCCAGGCGATCGACTCGTCGATCAGCTCCTTGCAGATGTAGGGGGCCGCGCCCAGCGAGATGCCGAGCACGATCCGGTCGAAGTCCTTGCCGGCGTGCATGACCTTGCGGTCCTTGAGGTGCGGGACTTCGGCCGATGGCCAGCCGCACCAATAGGACTCCAGGTCGAGGTCCAGGGCGCGCATGTATTCGCCCTCGTTCAGCTGGTCGTAGAGCGGGCGGTGCGGCCAGGACGGCAGGCCCTTTACGTCGATGAGCGGCTGGTAGCCGCGCTCGGGGTGCTTCAGCGTCGCCTGGATCGTGAACTCGACGGCCTCGATCGACGCCTTGTCGGCGGACAGGCGCAGGTTCTCGACCTTATGGAAGAACTCGAACTTCACACCACGACGTTTCAAGACCTCGTACATCGGCGCGACGACGGTCTCGCCGGTGCCCGCGGCGAAGGCCCAGATGAGCGAGCCCATGTAGGCCACGCCGCGCAGGGTCCAGTCGAGGTAGCAGCCGGCGCCCATCACCGCGGCGCGGCTCGTGTCGCCGTCGGGGCTCTGGTAGCAGATGTTGACCGTGGAGAGGGGGACCGGCGAGGCGAGCGTCTCGGGCGCGATGCCGTGGCGGGTAAGCCAGTCGCTCCAGTTCTCGCTGTCGAGGTGGTCGTAGCCCTTGACCTGGACGTTGTCCTGCAGGGCGCCGAGGATCACGGTGGCGTAGAAATCCAGGGTGATGAGGGCCCGGCGGATGTCGGTCTGCTTGTCGGCGAACTTGGGGGCCAGGGTGTCGACGAGCTTCGCCGCGCCCGCGACCAGATCGCGGATGGTGGTGATCTCTTTCACCAGCGGGTGGTTCGGCCCCTCGCTGATCGGGACCGCGAGGGTCTTCATCGCCCGTTGCATCACGTGCTCGATGCCGGCCTCGACGAAGCCGGGCAGCTCGGCCGTGGACTCCAACGTCTTCAGAATCACGTCGAGGAGGGCCGCGATCGCGGTGGGCACGCCCTTGTAGTAGTGGCCGTCGATGGGCGGCACGTCGTTGGGCGGCAGCCGCGCCGGCCAGGGGACGAGGCCGTTGTCGCGGAACTCCCACGACATGGTGAAGTCCGATGGGATGAAGGCCTCCTCGAAGGTGGCCAGCGGCATCCCGGGCTTGCGGTTCAGCTCGGCGTAGACCGCCGACAACATGGGGAGCGCGTTGAAGTAGCTGCCCATGAATCCGTGGATGCCGTGCTCCTCGATGCGCTCGTTGGGCCCGCGCGACGACGCGCACTTGCCCCCGAGACGCCAGCCGAGCTGGTAGATCGTGATGTCGAAACGCTTCTGCCAGTCGGGCTGGCTGGTGAGCTCATAGGCCGTGGCAAGTGCACCCATGCCGCCGCCGAGAATCGCCACCTTCTGCGGCGAAGTCGTGTTGGACATATCCGTTTACCGAGGGTTTTCGCCCCGGTCCCGCCTAGGTTGTTGACCTATGCAGGGTGCCAGCCAGCCTTTTGCAGATGCTTAACGAGGCGATCCAAATCGGCGGCGCGGGAAAACGGGTGCCCGGTCTTGAGCGCGTCGAGGGGGTAGGCGGTGGCGTTGCTGCGGCCCGGGCCGGCGCGGGAGCGGGCCAGGCGCTCGCCGTCCTCGAGGGCGCGGCGGGCGTGCTCCATCTGCTCGGCCCCCGAGTAACAGGCGGCCAGCAGGTAATGCAGCGGGAAGCGCTCGGCCCCGCGGGCGCAGGCGTCTGCGGCGTCGCGAGCGGCGGCCTCGTACTCGCCGGCGATGAAGCGGGCGACGGCCTTGGAGCGGAACCACAGCCAGCTGTGCGGATCGTTCGGGCTGGCCGCGATGGCGCGCTCGGAATACTCGATCGCCTCCTGCGAGGCGCCCTCGAAGGCGAGCAGGCGGCCCATCTCACCGCAGGCAGCGGCGAGGTAAGGGTTGAGCTCGAGCGCCCGGCGCTGTTCGGCCTTGGCCTCGGTCAGGCGGCCCATCAGGGAGAAGACGACGCCCAGGGTGTAGTGGGCGAAGGCGTCGGAGCCGCCGACCCGCACCGCCTTGAGTGCGATGCGGTGCGCCTCGGCGAGGGCGGCGGCGGGATCCTGGGAGGTCCCGACCCAGACTTCGAACAGCTTGCAGTGGGCGAGGATGGCCAGCGCCGAGACGTCGTCGGGCTCGAGCTGGAGCGCCTGTTCCAGGAGCTGCTCGGCGGCGCGGACGTCCTTGGCCGTGGAGCGCCAGAAGTGGCGGCGGCCGCGCACGAAGAGCTGCCAGAACTGCAGGCTGCGCTCGGGCGACTTCAGGGCCTCGGTCTCCTCGCGCTCGAGCACCGCGGGCTCGATGGCGCCGACAATCGAGGCGGTGATCTCGTTGACCATCGGGAACAGGCCCGACATCGGCCGGTCGTAGCGGTTGGACCAGGCGCTGGTCTCGTCGAAGCCCTGGATCAGGTCGACCGAGACGCGGACGGTGCCGCCCAGCGCCCGGACCTTGCCGTCGAGGACATAGTCGACGCCCAGGCGCGCGCAGATCGCGCCCGGCGGATGTCCGGCGACCTCGGAATGGATTAGGGCCTGGCGCGGCATCACGGCCAGCAGCGGCGACTTCGAAAGGCCGGCGGTGAGCTCGTCGGCGAGCGCCTCGGCGAACCAGGCCTGCTCTTCGTCGCCCACCGGGTGGGTGAACTCGAGCACCACGATCCGGGGCCGGACCTTGCTGGGCCGCAGTTCGGCGGCGACGGGCGTGGGCTCGGTCGCGGCGCGGCCTTCCAAGGCCGTCACCGGCGGCTGGACGTCGCTTCCGCCCGACACGAGGCGGTAGCCGACGCGGGGAATGGTCTGCAGGGCGAAAGCGCCCTCGCTGCGGGCGGCGAGGCGGCGCAGCTTCATCATGACCAACGTGATGGCGTCCTCGCCGACGACGCGGCCGTTCCAGCAGGTGGCGATGAGATCGTCGCGACTCACGACCTCGCCGCCGGCGTTGGCCAAGGTGACCAGCACCTGCATGACGCGAGGCTGCAGGACCTCTCGGCCATGCGGCGCCACCACCTCACAGGTGGGGGGACGCACTTGAAGCGTTCCCAACGCGAACGCCGCCTGATGCGCCAGCTGCATCGCACTCCCAGTCCAGGCCAAGCGGCCGACCCGCGAGTCGCCGCCGCGGCCCTGACTCGGCCGCCGCCGTAACGTAGTTGCCCAAACTGGCGAGACCAAGGCCGAAGATCGGGCCTTGCTCGGTAAAAGCTCGGGAAAAGCTCGGCCAGAGATTGGGTGGACTCTATGTCGAAAACGGCCGCGGACTGGTCTTCTCATCCCCAGGTTTCGATCACCTTGGAGGTGCGGGTTGCCCGACAACCTGCCTGCATCTGCCGCCCGGCGCCTGTCCCGCTTCCGCAGGGTGCGCGGTGGGAATTTTGCGACGGCGGCCTGGTGATCGGCGCCTCTCCCCGGGGCGTGGGACGAGCCTAGCTCGTTCGGCGCCTGTCCATCCTGTCGGCCCGGGGGGGCCGACCGGATGGCTTTCCGGCGAGGTCTTGCCGTCGCTTGATGGCGAGCGCCTTGAAACAGCCCCCGACCACGGCCGGGTCGGGGGCTGTCTTTTTCCTGCGCCGGCCCTAAGTCTCGGCGCAGGAGAAGGAGCCCGGGATGAGCGACAAACCTCTCGAAGGCGGCTGCCGGTGCGGCCAGGTGCGGTTCCGGGTGACCGAACAGCCGCTGCTGACGATGGCCTGCCATTGCCGCGGCTGCCAGCAGATGACGGGTAGCGCCTTCTCGCTGAGCGCGATGTACCCGGTGGCCGGATTCGAGGTCACGGCGGGTGAGCCGGCGATCGGCGGGCTGCACGGGCCCACGCGGCACTTCTTCTGCCCGCACTGCATGAGCTGGCTGTTCACCCGGCCTGACGGGGCGGACTGGCTGGTGAACGTGCGGGCGACGATGTTCGACGAGGTCGCCGACTTCACGCCCTTCCTGGAGACCTACACGGACGAGAAACTGCCGTGGGTGACGACGCCGGCGGTGCGCAGCTTTCCGAAGTTCCCCGAGATCGAGGACTATCAGGGGATGGTCAACGAGTTCATGGCGCAGAGGGGCTGATTTCAAATCCCGCTCATCCCGGCGAAGGCCGGGACCCAGATCCCAAAGCCGGGCGCTGACTGGACAGGCTGACAGCTCCAGGAACCCACCAACGAGCCACCCCATCTGGGTCCCGGCCTTCGCCGGGATGAACGCGGTAGTGGGGGCAGGGAGCAGACCGCCGGTTCAGACAGTGGACCGCGACAGGTTTGCGAAGTCGCGCTAGGGGCGGGGGCATGGCCGAAGACCATCCGCTGGACCGCCCCATCCTCGCCATGTTGACCGGCCGGCGGCAGGCGTCGTTGGCGATCGTGCGGGGTGGGGCGCGGCGGCTGGATCCGGCATACGGGATCTTCGCGGCGCTGGCGGACGCCGCGCCGGCGAGCCGTGCGGCTCTGGGTGCGCTGGTGCGCGAGCATGGCGACGTGGCGCTGGTGGAGCCGCGGGCGGCGCCGGCGATCCCGGGGACGCGGGTCGTCTCCGAGGCGCTGTGCTGGCAGATGGTGGCCGAGGGGTCGGGCGAGGCGGGCCGCTCGATCGGCTTCGATATCCTGGACCTGGGCCCGAGCGACGCGGCCGAGATGCTCGCGCTGGCGACCCTGACCCGGCCGGGGCCGTTCGTGGCGCGGACGCCCGAGCTGGGCGACTTCGTGGGCGTGAGGCTGGACGGGCGGCTGGTGGCCATGGCCGGGGAGCGCATGAAGCCCGACGGCTTCACCGAAGTGAGCGGCGTCTGCACCCATCCCGACCATCGCGGGCGGGGCTATGCGGCCGCGCTGATGCGGGTGGTGATGGGGCGGATCCGGGGGCGCGGCGAGGTTCCGTTCCTGCACGCCTATGCCGAGAACCGCGGCGCGATCGGCATCTACGAGGGGCTTGGTTTCCGCTTCCGCCGCGAACTGGTGATGACCAGCCTGACGGCGGAGTAGGGCCGAAGGCCGGCAAGGGAACCGCGGAAAACGCGGAAGAACGCGGAACGTCGCCGCTATCCTTTCCGCGTCTTTCCGCGGTTTGAAGAAATCGCCTGCGGCGCGGTCAGTCCGGCGCGGGGAGTTGGGTGCGGGGGCGGCTGGTCCAGGCGGCGCCGACGGCGGCGGCGATGACGGCGGCGACGCCGAGGAGTTGGGCCGGGGCGAGGCGCTCGTGCAGGAGCATCATACCGAAGAGCGCGCCGAAGGCCGGCTCGAGGCTGGTCAGCACGGCGAAGGTCTTCGCAGGCAGCCGGGGCAAGGCGTACATCTCGAGCGAGAAGGGGATGGCCGTGGAGACCAGGGCCACGAGCAGCGCCCAGGGCAGGAGTTCGAGGCGCAGCAGTTCGGTCCCCGCCTGGGCGACCCCGAACGGCAGGATGACCAGGGCGGCGATGCTGATCGCGAGCGGGGCGGTGGCGTGGCCGAAGGCGCGGCTGGCGGCCTGGCCCCAGACGATATAGGCGGCCCAGGAGGCGGCGGCGCACAGGGCCCAGAAGACGCCCAGGACATCCAGGCCGCCGACGCCCGTCCCGAGGTCCTGCCCCACCAGGCCCCAGACGCCGCCGGCGGCGAGCACGGTCCATAGGAGGTCGGCCAGTCGGCGCGAACCGGCGACGGCGACGCCCAGCGGGCCGAGGAACTGCAGCGCGATGGCGACGCCCTGGGGCAGGCGGTCGAGCGCCATGTAGAAGAAGAGGACAGCGCCGGCGGATGCCAGGCCCAGGCCGATCAAGGGCAGCAGCGGCGCCTTGGCGGGCCAGCCGCGCCACGGGCGCGTCACGGCCAGCATCATCAGCGCGCCCAGGATGATGCGCAGGGTGGCCGTGCCCTGGGGGCCGAGGACCGAGAACAGCGACTTGGCCAGCGAGGCGCCCACCTGGAACGCCGCCGTTGCGGCGAGCACCGCGGCGACGGGCAGCAGGATGGCGAGCGCGGTCGTCCGGGTCTCGCTGGTGGTCACGTAGCCCTCCGACTGGAAGGCTTCTAGATGGCCGAGCGCGACCGGCGGCGAAAGGACCAGTTGGCAGGCAGAGGCCAGACCGGAGCGTGTCGGTGAGGCCGGCGGCGCGTCAGCGCCGCTGCAAAGATGCCCGCGGACGCACGCGGATACGCGCGGACAAGGCGCACCCCATCCGCGTCGGCCCGTGTGCGTCCGCGGGCATATTGCGCCTGCGGCGCGCTGGAGGCGGCTGCAGGAGCCGCCCCCAACGTCGTCAGGACATCACCACCAGGACGACACGGCGGTTCTGGGCGCGGCCTTCGGGCGTCTCGTTCGGCGCGACAGGGCTGTCCTCGCCGTAGGAGATCGTGTTCAGCCGGTTCAGCGCGACGCCATGGCCATTGAGGTAGCGGCGGACAACCTCGGCGCGGCTTTCGCCGAGCTTTTCATTGTAGTCCGGCGCGCCGGTGGCGTCCGTGTGGCCCTGGATCTCCACGTAGACGTTCTTGTTCTCAGCCTTCAGCTTCTCGACGAAGGCCGCCAGGCGGCTCTCGGCCTCGGGCGACAGCTCGGCCTTGTCTAGGGCGAACTTCACGGCGTCGTCCTGCAGGACCATCTGGTAGAGGAACTTGCCCTCGGCCAGCTTGCCGGCCGCCGTGGCGCGATCCAGGGCGTCCTTGGCGGTGCCCTCGACCGCGGTCACCCGCGGCTCAACCGTGTCGACCCGCGCGTTGACGATTCCCGCCTGTTCCCGCGCGTACTTCTTGGTGGCGCAGCCCGTGGTGGCCAGGCCCGCGGCCACAAGCACCACACCGAGCAGCACGCTCTTGCGAGCTCCCATTCCTGTCATCTCCGTAGATCGAAAAACCCCCGTCAGCCGCGTTGCAGCGCGGCTTCCAGCGATCCCCAAACGCCGGACTTGGCGTTTGGTGGCATGGCGGGGGGTGCGACAGGGCGCCGCATGGGCGCAGAGGTTGAGGACGACACAACCTCCGCTCTCCTGTTTGGAGCGCCGGGTCGCGCAGGGTAGACTCGTCCCATGGCCGTCGCCTTCACCCGCGAAGAGGACTACGAGGCCCAGGCCGCCGACCTGCCGGACCGGCCGGTCTCCGCGCATCCCAACCTCGTCACGGCCTCGGGCCTGGCCGCCATCGAGGCCGAACTGGCGGCCGCGCGCGAAGCCTATTCGAAGGCCCAGACCGACGGCGGGATTAGCGCCGACCGCACCGCCATGGCGCGGGCGACGCGCGACCTGCGGTACTGGTCGCAGCGCCGCGCGAGCGCGCAGCTGACCGAACCCGAACGGCAAGACGACGTCGTGCAGTTCGGCGGCACGGTGGAGATCGAGCGCGAGGACGGCCGGCGGCAGGCCTTCCGCATCGTGGGCGAGGACGAGGCCGACCCGGCCAAGGGCAGCGTCTCCTACGTCTCGCCGCTGGCGCGGGCGTTGATGGGCAAGGCGGTCGGCGACACGGCGCAGGTGGGCGGGGCCGAGGTCGAGGTCATGGCGGTGCGCTGAACCCTCTGCATCGCGCGGCGTTGGAGCGCTGCGCTGAGAGGGATCACCATGTTCAAGATGTACGCTTACGCCTGGATAACGCTGGGCTTCTTCCTCGTGTCGTTCGTCCTTCACTGGACCTTCGGGTGGGCCGCCTTCGTCGATACGCAGCAGGCCCACGGCCAGGCGGCGGAGCTGTCGGCGTTCCTCGTGGAGGCGTCGCGCGACACCTTCGAGAACTGGCAGTCGGAGTTCCTGCAGCTGCTCTGGCAGGTCGTGGGCCTGGCCTACTTCCTCTACGTCGGCTCGCCCGCGTCGAAGGAGAACGACGACCGGATGGAGGCGAAGGTCGATGAGCTCCTGAAGCTGGTCGGCAAGGAGAAGGGCGAGCGGCTGATCGCGGAGCTGGACGACAAGTTCCTGCGCCACCACGGACACGCCCGGCCGCATGGTCATGACGAGGCCTATCCGAAGGGAAAGGGAGACTAGCGAAGCGCCGGCCCTTCTCCGCCGCGGAGGAGGGCCGGCGGCGTTCGGCTAGTGGGACTTGGCGCCGCCGAGCTCGGCCATGAGCTCTTCCTTGCGGGCCTTCAGGCGCTCGCCCATGGCGTCGAGGTCTTCCTCGCCCTTCTTGGCCTGGGCGAAGATGCCGCCGGGCTGCTCCTCTTCCTTGACGTGGTGCTTGATGTACTCGCCCAGTACCTTGACCTTGGCGTCGTAGAACTCGTCACCAGGCTTCATGGCCTCGATCTCGGCGATCAGCTTCTTGGCGCCGTCGTGCTCGACGTAGGCCTCGTCCAGCATGTCCTCTTCGACGTCGCCGCGCTCCTCGGGATAGAAGATCTCCTCCTCGATGGTCGTGTGGACCTTCAGGGCCAGGGCGATCTGGTTGAAGAGCGCCAGCTTCTCGGCGTCGTCCTCGAGCTGCTCGTACTCGTCGAACCAGCCTTCGACTTCGCGGTGGTCCTGCTTCAGCAGGCGGATCGAGAGGGGGTCGCGCCGGGCGGTGCGGCGCTTGCGGCCGGACGACTTGCGCGCCGAGCTGGTCGTGGATTTTGCGGCCGTGGCCATGGGGGGCTCTCCAGGTGATGGGGTTGAGACCCTCCGAACACGAAGGAAACCCTACGGTTCCGTGGGGTTTCCGACGTTGCGTCAGATAGTTGCCTACTGGGTGGCGCCGCCTGGAGCCGAGCTCTTGGCCTTGGCGGCTTCGGCGGCCTTCTGGGCCTCCTCGGCGCGGGCGCCGGCGAGGATGCCGGGCAGCGCGTAGTTCCCCTCGTGGCAGGCGTATTCGTAGATGATGCCGTTCATGGGCGAGAACTCGTACTCCCCGCCCCAGGGGGCGTCCCAAATGCTGGGGTCTTCGACCGTGAAGGCGTAGTGCAGGCGGTTCTTGCCGACGCGGGTGAACTTTTCGGTGACCTTGAGGTCCTTCCACGCGCCCATGAACTGCTGGTTCTGCGGGATGTTGGTGGTCTCCACGACCAGGGTGTCGCCGTCCCACCAGCCGATGGAGTCGCCCATGTAGGGCCGCACGCCGTCGGTACGGTGCTTGGAATTGAGCCGGACCTGCCGCAGGTCGTGGATCATCTCGACCTCGATGAGGACCGAGTCCGCGGTTTGGAAGATCTGGTAGTTGTTGTTGTAGAAGCCGTTCGGGAACATCGGCGGACCGGCGTTGCGGCCGAACGACATGATGCAGCGCTCGCCGAGCGACCGGGTCTCATAGGAATCGAACGCGCCCATGCCGCCGCCGAAGCGCGGGGCGGGCGGGGCGCCGGCCTTGCGGGGCGGGGGCTGGCCGTTGGGCGTGGTGATCAGCGAGGTGCGCGGCTCGCCGTTGACGCGCATCACGTGGCTGCCGGGGTCCAGCCAGCCGCGGTTGTACCCGCCGACGTCGCCGCCGGCCGCGGCGAACTCGGGCCGCACGTTGGCGTTGGCCGGCCGCTTCGGGGCCTCGGCGGGGGCGTTGGGATCGGTGTCCTCGTTGCCCTCCTCGACCTCGGCCGCGGCGTTGGACTCCATCTCCTTCACCTGTTCGGGCGTGTAGTTAAGCTGGTCCTTGAACTGGGGCCGGCGCGTCATCGGCGTGAGCGTGGCGTTGCTCCAGTAACCGGTGAGGTCGGGCTGGCCGAAGGCGTTGCGCGGCGCCTTGTAGGGGGCGGCGGCCTTGGCTGGAGCCTTCGCATCGGCCGCGGCGGCGCTGATCGGCGCGGCGGCGACGCTGGCCAGGAGGATGGAGCCGAAGGCGGCGATGACGGCGCGTTGCAAGGCGAAGAACTCCCAGATGTCGAGCGGCGCTCTTGGGCCCCGCATCATACCGACTTTACGACTCGCCTGTTGCGGGTCTGTTTCAGGATGGAAGGGCGGGGTAGGTTCGCGGTTCAGGAGGACTCATGGCCGACGCGAACGATAACGACAACGATGAGACGCCGATGCAGAAGGCGCTGCGGCTGAAGAAGGCGGCGCAGGCGCAGAAATCCGGGCCGCCGGGCCGCGGCGGAGTCGAGGGCGAACGGGCGGCGGCAGCGCGCTCGCAGTCGAAATCCAAGCCCTGGATGAAGAAGTAGCGGGGCGTCCCGCTAGTGCTTGACGACCCACTGGCTGACGTAGGCGTGGGTGGCGCGGGCGAGCTTGGGCGGGCCCGAGAAGTAGAACTCGCTGCCGAACATGGTCTTGCGCTCGCGCCACGTGATGGCGCCGGTGTCTTCGGATTGGAGAACCGACCGCAGCTTGGCGCTCATGCCCGCGGGCACGAAGGCGACGTATGTGGCGTCGGGCATCGTATCACTCCCACTGAGCCCCTCAGGCGGCAAGAGACGGTGAGTCCCGCTCAGCACCAAGCGCGGCCGCTGGACGCAGGCTGGACAAGCTGTGGACGGGTGGGCGAGGTGGCGGCTTTCCGGAGTCGGGAGGCTTGCTCGTGCGGTTCGTTTCACTTGCCCTGGCGCTGAGCCTCGTCGCGGCCCCTGCATGGGCCGACGAATTGAGCGAGTGGAAGGCGCAGGCCGCGCGGATCAGCATCGTCCGCGACGACTGGGGCATCGCACATGTGAAGGGCAAGACCGACGCCGACGCGGTGTTCGGCATGGCCTATGCGCAGGCCGAGGACGACTTCAACCGGGTGGAGACGAACTACCTGACCAACCTGGGCCGCATGGCCGAGGCCGAGGGCGAGAAGGCGGTCTGGCAGGACCTGCGGATGCGGCTCTACGTCGATCCGGCCGACCTGCAGGCGAAGTACCGTGAGAGCCCAGCCTGGCTGCGGGCGCTGATGGACGCATGGGCCGACGGGCTGAACTACTACCTGGCTACGCATCCGCAGACGAAGCCCCGGGTGCTGACGCGGTTCGAGCCGTGGATGGCGCTGTCGTTCACCGAGGGCAGCATCGGCGGCGACGTGGAGCGAATCCCACTTGCCGACCTGGAGGCCTTCTATGGCGGCACGCGGAACGCTGCGGTTGCCGAGTTCGCGTTCAGGGACCCGCCGGGCTCGAACGGCATCGCGCTGTCGCCCAGGGTGACGAAGGACGGCCACGCGCTCCTGCTGATCAACCCGCACACATCGTT
The DNA here is from genome assembly GCF_036402295.1 of Phenylobacterium sp. Classification (GTDB taxonomy): domain Bacteria; phylum Pseudomonadota; class Alphaproteobacteria; order Caulobacterales; family Caulobacteraceae; genus Phenylobacterium. The sequence goes on along the minus strand of NZ_DASWTE010000411.1, from coordinate 5,723 downwards.
CTTCTTCCGCTCGGAACTGCAGATGACGAGCGAGGAGGGGCTGAACGCCTATGGCGCGGTCACCTGGGGGCAGTTCTTCATCTACCAGGGCTTCAACGAGAAGGCCGGGTGGATGCACACGTCGAGCGGCGTCGATGTGGTGGACGAGTTCGCCGAGACGGTCATCCGCACGCCGGGGACGCTGATGTACCGCTACGGGCGCGAGGCGCGGCCGGTGGCGGTGAAGGACGTGACGGTGCGCTTCCGGGCGGCCGACGGGACGCTGAAGAGCCGGACGTTCACCACCTACCGCACGCACCATGGGCCGATCACGCGGGCGGCGGACGGCAAGTGGATCGCCACAGCGCTGATGTTCAAGCCGATCGAGGCGCTGCAACAGTCGTTCCTGCGGACCAAGGCGACCGACCTGCCGGGCTTCCTGAAGGTGGCCGAGCTGAAGGCCAACTCGTCGAACAACACGCTCTACGCGGACGCGAGGGGCCAGACGGCCTACTTGCACCCGCAATTCATCCCGAAGCGCGACGACCGCTTCGACTACACCAAGCCGGTGGACGGGGCGGACCCGGCGACGGACTGGCAGGGGCTGCACGCACTATCCGACGCGCCGACCGTGATCGATCCGAAGGCGGGGTGGATCTACAACTCCAACAACTGGCCCTATTCGGCGGCGGGGACGGACAGCCCGAAGCGGGCCGCGTTCCCGAGATACATGGACACCGCCGGCGAGACGCCGCGGGGGTTGCATGCGATCCGCGTGCTGGACGGCAGGAGCGGCTTCACGATCGAGGGGTTGCGGGCGGCGGCCTACGACCCGGACCTACCGGCGTTCGACCGGCTGATCCCCAAGCTGTTGGAAGCCTACGGGCTGGCCTCGCCCGACCAGAAGGCGGAGCTGGCTGGCCAGGTCGCGGCGCTGAAGGGGTGGGACCGGCGCTGGGGCGTGGACTCGACGGAGACGTCGCTGGCGGTGTTCTGGGCCGAGGCGCTGTGGGCGAAGTCGGCCGCCGGGGCGAAGGCGGCCGGAATGACGACCTACGAATACATGGTCGAGAAGAGCCCGTCGGCCGACCGGATCTCGGCGCTGGAGGAGGCCTCGGCGCGGCTGACGGCGGACTTCGGGAGCTGGAAGACGCCCTGGGGCGAGATCAATCGCTTCCAGCGGCTGTCGGGCGACATCGTGCAGACGTTCCGCGACGACGGGCCCTCGGTCGCGGTGCCGTTCACGGCGGGGACCTGGGGTTCGCTGGCCTCGTTCGCCTCGCGCCGCTACCCGGGGACGAAGCGCTACTACGGGACCAGCGGCAACAGCTTCGTGGCGGTGGTGGAGTTCGGGCCGAAGGTGAAGGCCATCGCGATCTCGGCCGGCGGCGAGAGCGGGCACGCGGGCGCCAAACACTTCAACGACCAGGCCGAGCGGTACGCCAAGGCGGCGTTGCGCGAGGTCTACTTCTATCCGGAGCAGCTGCAGGGCCACACCGAGCGGAGCTATCGCCCGGGCGAGTGAGGTGCGGCATTGCGACGCGGAACGCGGTTCTGCGACGTCGCGTCAATGGCATGGTAGCCGGCGTTGTGAGTCCCTCGCGCAACGAGGGGAGTCGCGCGCGTGCCGAACATCCGATCCGCGGGCCACGGCTGGAGTTCGCCCAACGCGGTGGTGGCGATGGCCATCGCCGCGGCGCTGATCGTGCTCGCGGCGTCGGCGGTGTTGCAGGCCTATGCAGCGGCGAGCGTGGATGACGTGGCCGTCGCGCGCGAAGCGCAATTGATGCGGTACGCGATCTCCAACCACCTCGAGGACGTGCGCGAGGACCTGGTCGCGCAAGGCATCTGGAGCGAGGCCTATGAGGCCGCCAACGATCCGTCGCGGCGGCAGTGGTTCCATCCGAACTACGGGCTCAACCTGTTCGAGGCCCGAAAGCACAGCCTGACGGTGGTCTTCGACGGCGAAGGCCGGCCCGTCTATGCCGCCTTGGGCGGAGAGCAGACCGACCCCGCGAAGGTGGCGGACTTCGTCGCCGCGGTGCGGCCGGTGGTGGACCTGGCGCGCGCCCGGTCGGACGCGCTGACCGTCCAGAATCCCGCGGCCCTGGGGAAGGCTCGCCAGACGAGCGCCGCCGCAGCCGTGCGCGTGGGCGGGCAGGCGTATCTCGCGGCCGCCGCGACCATCGTGCCCGAGTTGGGATACGCCAAGCCGCCGCGCCGCGGCGCCCCGATCGTGGCCTCGGCGCGAGCTGTGGACAAACCCCTGCTGAGCGCCCTCTCGGCCGAGCTCCGCCTGCGCGATGCCCGCTTCGTCGAGCGGGCCGGACCGCACGCGGCGGCCGCGCTGCTGAGCGCCGCCGGTCGGCCGATCGGGTTCATCAGCTGGCAACCTGAGCGGCCATCGGCGGACATGTTCGGGCGCAAGCCGTGGCAGGTGGCGCTGTTCACCGGCCTGGTGCTGATCGTGGTCGGCGCGCTGATCTTCAGCCTGCGGCGGCAGGCCCGCAGTCTGGCCCAGGCCCGCGACCGGGCCGAAGCGGGCGACCGCGCCAAGTCCGAATTCATCGCCAACATGAGCCACGAGATCCGCACGCCGCTGAACGGCGTGCTGGGGATGGCGCAGGTGATGGAGGCCCACGAACTCAGCGTCCCGCAACGCGACCGTCTGCGGGTGATGCGCGAATCCGGCGCCGCCCTCCTGACGCTGCTGAACGAACTCCTGGACTTCGCCAAGATCGAAGCCGGGCGGCTGGAGATCGAGGCGGCGCCGTTCGACCTGGATCGCCTGGTGCGCCAGGTCGCCGCGACCTTCGAGGGCATGGCCAGTGCGAAGGGGCTGGCGCTGAGCGTTGCGGTGTCGCCGGCCGCCCACGGCGTCTGGATCGGCGACGCCCTGCGCGTCCGCCAGGTGCTGTCGAACCTGGTGTCGAACGCGGTGAAGTTCACGGAGCGGGGCGGCGTCACCCTGGCCGTCACCGCCGACGACGATGGGACGTTGCGGTTCCGGGTGGTCGACACCGGCATCGGCCTAGAGGCCGCGCAAATCCCGGGGCTGTTCGACAAGTTCATCCAGGCGGACGCCTCGACGACGCGGCGTTACGGCGGCACGGGCCTTGGCCTGTCGATCGTCCGCGCGCTGGTGGAGCTGATGGGCGGCGAGGTCTCGGCCGAGAGCCGGCCGGGTGAGGGCGCGTGCTTCAACGTCGTCCTGCCGCTAGCGCGGGCGTCGGAGGCCGACGCCCCAGTGACGCTCCAGACCAGCGCCGAGCCGGTCGCCGGCCGGCGAGGGCTGCGGGTGCTGGCCGCCGAGGACAACGCTACGAACCGGCTGGTGCTGGCGGCGCTGCTGGAGCCTCTAGGGGCCGAGCTCACCCTGGTGAGCAACGGGCGAGAGGCCGTCGAAGCGTTCGGCGCAGACACTTTCGACGTCGTGCTGATGGACGTGCAGATGCCGGAAATGAACGGCGTCGACGCCACGCGAGCGATCCGGGCGATGGAGGCCAGGGGCGATCGCGTCCGCACGCCGGTGCTGGCGCTGACGGCAAACGTCATGAGTCATCAGCTCGAGAGCTACCGCGTGGCCGGCATGGATGGCCACATCGCCAAGCCCGTGGAGGTGACGGGGTTGTACGCCGCGCTGGACGCTGTGCTGGCCCCGGCGGAGGAGTTGGCGGCGTAGGGGGCTCCAATCTACACCTCAACACCGCTCATCCCGGCGAATGTGGGGAGCTCAGAGGCGGTCCACGAGCCCAGAGCTTGTCCAATCGACCCCAGCCTTAGGATTTGGGTCCCGGCATTCACCGGGATGAGCGCGATTGAGTTATCCGCGCGGCTTGCCCTTGAAGCTCTTGGGCGGGCCGCCGCGGTGGGGTTTGCGGGGGCCGGTGGGGCGCGGGCCGCTCGGCCGGGGCCCCGGGGCGCCGGGCGGGCTGGAGGGGTTGATGCGCAGTTCGCCGGCGTCGGCGGCGGCGCGAATGGCCTCGCCGAAGCGGGCTTCGACGTCGCTGGCGATCTGGAACTTCGTCTCGTGGTCGAAGATGCGGATCAGGCCGATGTCCTTCTTGGTGACATGGCCCAGACGACAGATCAGTGGGACCAGCCACTTGGGGTCGGCGTTCTTCGAGCGGCCGACGGGCAGGCGGAACCAGCCGCCGTCGACGGACTCGACCTGGGTCTGCCGCTCGGGCCGGAGCGGCCGGGGCTCGCCGCCGCGGTCGGGCAGGATCTCCTCCGGCTCGGGCAGGCGCGAGCGGTAGAGGCGGACGAGGGCGGCGGCCACGGCCTCGGGGCTGCGGTCTTCGAGCAGGCGCTGGGCGAGGACCAAATCCTCGGGCGTGGGCGCCTCGGCCAGGATCGGGTCGTCCAGCATCCGCGCCTGGTCCTTGGCGCGAATCTCTTCCGGCAGGGGCGGGCCGGACCACTCGGCGTCGACGCCGGCGACCTGCAGCAGGCGCTCGGCCTGGCGGCGCTTGGGGTGGGGGACCATGACCACGGACACGCCCTTCTTGCCCGCCCGGCCGGTACGGCCGCTGCGGTGAAGCAACCCAGCCGTGTTGGACGGCAGATCCGCGTGAATGACGAGGCCGAGGTCGGGCAGGTCGAGGCCGCGGGCCGCCACGTCGGTGGCGATGCAGGCGCGCGCATGGCCGTCGCGCAGGGCCTGGAGGGCTTCCGAGCGCTCCTTCTGCGAAAGCTCGCCGGAGAGCTGGACGACCGCGAAGCCGCGCTCGCGCAGGCTGGCGTGCAGGTGGCGGACCCGCTCGCGGGTGGCGCAGAAGATCAGCGCGCCGGGGCTCTCGAAGTAGCGCAGCAGGTTGACGATGGCGTTCTCGACGTCGGTCGGCGCCACGCGCACGGCGCGGTAGGCGATGTCGCCGTGGGCCTCGTCCCGGCGCAGGGTGTCGATGCGGTGGGCGTCGCGCTGGTAGCGCTTGGCCAGCGCCGCGATCTCGCGGGCGATGGTGGCGGAGAAGAGGAAGGTGCGGCGCTCGGCCGGGGCGGCGTCAAGGATCGCCTCGAGGTCCTCGCGGAAGCCCATGTCGAGCATCTCGTCAGCCTCGTCGAGGACGACGACCTTCAGCGCCGAGAGATCGAGGTTGCCGCGCTCCAGGTGGTCGCGCAGGCGGCCGGGCGTGCCGACGACGATGTGCGCGCCGGCGTTCAGCGCGCGCTGCTCGGCGCGCGGGTCCATGCCGCCGACGCAGGTGGCGATGCGGGCCTGGGCCGGGGCGTAGAGCCAGCCGAACTCGCGGGCGACCTGCTGGGCCAGCTCGCGCGTGGGGGCGATGACGAGGGCCAGCGGCGCCTGGGCGCGGCCGAACTGCTCGGCCTCGCCCAGCAGGGTCTCGGCGGCCGCGAGGCCGAAGGCGACGGTCTTGCCCGAGCCGGTCTGCGCCGAGACGAGGAGGTCGCGGCCCGCGGGGGCCTCGAGGACCGCGGCCTGCACGGGCGTAGGCTCGTTGTAGCCCTGCGCGTCGAGCGCGCGGGCCAGGGCAGGATGGGTGGCGGGAAAGGGCATTGGTGACGTTCCATAACGCGGCGGACAGCGCCTGGCGTCAGGAGTCTGTTCGGTGTGGGGATTTCGCCACCGGAAGTGGCGCGAGTGACGGGGCTCGAACCCGCGACCTCCGGCGTGACAGGCCGGCGCTCTAACCAACTGAGCTACACCCGCGCAATGCCGTCCGGCGCTGCGAAGGCGGCTCTCATATGGGCGGGTCGGAATCGAGTCAACGGGAGAGTTC
>NZ_DASWTE010000410.1:0-16568 GCF_036402295.1 Phenylobacterium sp. | reverse complement strand
AGGACCGTGTCCATCATCCCCGGCATCGAGGCCCGCGCGCCCGAGCGCACGGAGACCAGCAGCGGGTTGGCGGCGTCGCCGAACTGCTTGCCGGTGATCTGCTCGACCTTCTTCAGCCCCTCGAGCACCTGTTCCTTCAGGTTCGACGGGTAGGTCTTGTCGTTGTCGTAGTAGTGGTTGCAGGCCTCGGTGGTGATCGTGAAGCCGGGCGGCACGGGCAGGCCCAGCGCCGACATCTCCGCCAGGTTGGCGCCTTTGCCGCCCAGCAGGTTCTTCATCGAGGCGTCGCCATCCGCGGAGCCGCCGCCGAAGGCATAGACCCAACGCGTCTTCACCAGCGTCTCGGCCATCGTCGTCACCACCTCTTCTAGCCCGTAACCTGAGAGAAATCGGCCACTTGTCCCATGGCGTCCTTGACCTTCGCCAGCAGGCGGAGGCGGTTCTCGCGTTCCTCGGCTACCTCGGAATTCACTAACACCTTGTCGAAGAAGGCGTCGACCGGACCGCGGAGCGCAGACAGCGCGCGCATGGCGCCGGCGAAGTCCTCGGCGTCGAGGGCCGCGTCCAGCCGGGCGTCCAGGTCGCCGACGGCGGCGATCAGCGCCAGCTCCTCGGGCGGCGAGGCGGGCATGCGGACCGGCGCGCCAACGGGCAGCGGGCCCTTCTTCTCCTCGGCCTTCAGGATGTTCACGGCGCGCTTGTAGCCGGCCAGCAGGTTGGCCCCGTCTTCGGTCTTGAGGAAGGCGTCCAGCGCGTTGACCCGGGCCACCACGCGGACAAGGTCGTCGTCGCCGAGCGCGAAGACCGCGGCCACCAGGTCGTGGCGCTGGCCGCGCTCGCGCAGCCACACTTCCAGGCGGTCGGCGAAGAAGGCCACGATGTCGGCGGCGACCTCGTCGTAGGGCCTGAACTCGAACAGCACCTCGCCGGCCGGCTTCTCGCGCTCGAGGCGGTCGAACACGAGGTCGACCTCGCGCGCCATGGCCACGACCTGCGGCTTGCCGTCCAGCAGCGCCTCGTCGAACTCGCGCAGATAGGCCTCGAACTCGCGGCTCTTGGCGCGGCCCGCGGCGCCCAGGTGCGCCACCAGCTTCGGCGTCGAGACCCACAGCGCCCGGCCCGGGTCGACGTAGCAGCGCAGCGCCCGGTACCAGGCGGCGACGGCTTCGCGCAGGGGCACGCGCAGCTCGGAGGCCAGCACTATGCGGATCACGCCGAGCGCGGCGCGGCGCAGGGCGAACGGGTCGCGCGATCCGGTAGGCTTCTCGTTGATCGCGAAGAAGGCGGTCAGCGTGTCGAGCTTGTCGGCCAGCGCCACGGCCATGGTCACCGGGCGGTCCGGGACCTCGTCGTTGGCGCCGGCGGGCTTGTAGTGGTCGCGGATGGCCTCGGCGACCAGCGGCGAGAGCCCCTCGCCCGTCGCATAGTAGCCGCCCATGATCCCCTGCAGCTCCGGGAACTCGCCGACCACGCCCGTGCCCAGGTCGGCCTTCGCGAGGCGCGCAGCCTGGACGGCCTTGGCGACGTCGGCGCCGACCCTGGGCGCCAGCGCGCCGGCCAGCATCTCCAGCCGCTCGACCCGCTCGTACATGGCGCCCAGCTTGGCGTGGAAGGTGACGCCCTTCAGCTTCTCCAGCCGATCTTCCAGGCGGACCTTGCGGTCCTCGTTCCAGAAGAAGCGCGCGTCGGCCAGGCGCGCGGTCAGCACCTTGGCGTTGCCCCTGGCGATGGTCTTGCCGCCGTCCGTGGCCTCGATGTTGGCCACGGTGATGAAGTGCGGCGCGAGCTTACCGGTCTTCGGGTCGCGGACCGCGAAGTAGCGCTGGTGGACGCGCATCGAGGTGCGGATCACCTCGGGCGGCAGGTCGAGGAACGCTGGGTCCATGTCGCCCAGCACGGGCGCGGGCCATTCGACGAGGCCGGCCACTTCCTCCAGGAGGCCCGGGTCCTCGACGAGCTCGAGGTTGCGGGCGAAGCAGAGGGTGCGGGCGGCGTCGACGATGCGGTCCTTCCGCTCCTGCGGGTCGAGGACGACGAAGTGCTTCTCGAGCTTCTCGGCGTAGGCGTCGAAGTCCTTCGTCTTGAACGACTGGCCCGAGCCCATGAAGCGGTGGCCCTGGGTGGTGTCGCCGCTGGGGATGCCTTCGATGTGGAACGGAACCACCTCGCCGTCGAAGACGCAGAGGATACGGCGCAGCGGGCGCACCCAGCGCAGCTTGCTCACGCCGGAGACCATCGACTTCGGCCACGGGAACTCGCGGACGACGGCCTCGACCATCTCGGCGACGATCTCCGGCGTCGGACGGCCCTTGCGGTGCAGGGTGGCGAACCAGACGCCGTCCTTTTCGGTGAGGTCGGACTTCTGAAGGTCGTTCTTGCGCAGGAAGCCGTCCAGCGCCTGTTCGGGGGCGCCCACGCGCGGGCCCTTGATCTCTTCGTGGCGGTCCTTCTGCGCCTCGGGCAGCCCCTCGGCGACCAGGGTCAGGCGACGCGAGCCCGCAAAGGTCTTCAGCGCCTCGGGGATCAGGCCCTCGGCGGCCAAGCGCTCGCGCGCCATGCGTTCGAGGTCGCGCGCGGCGTTCGCCTGCATGCGCGCGGGAATCTCTTCGGAGAGCAGTTCGAGCAGAAGCTGGGGCATGGACTAGACTTCTTCCGCCACTTTGCCGGGCTGGTCCTTGCCCACCTGGGCGTTGCCGCCCTGGCTCTCGACCCAGGCCTCGGCGCACATCTTACAGAGGTCGCGGATGCGGCCGATGTAGCTCTGGCGCTCGGCCACGGCGATCGCGCCGCGGGCGTCCATGATGTTGAACAGGTGGCTGGCCTTCAGCACGTGGTCGTAGGCCGGCAGCGCCAGCGGCTGACCTTGACGGCCCTTCTGCGAGAGGATGCGCGGCACCTCACGCTCCATGTCCTCGAACTGGCGCTTGCACGTGGCGACGTCGGCCGCCTCCAGCTCGAAGGCGGAGAACTGCTGCTCGTTGGCGAGGTAGATGTCGCCGTAGGTGAACTCGTCGTTGAAGGCGAGGTCGTAGACGTTGTCCCTGTCCTGCAGGTACAGGCTCAGCCGCTCGAGGCCGATGGTGAGCTCGCCCGCCACCGGGAACACGTCCAGGCCGCCCACCTGCTGGAAGTAGGTGTACTGGGTGATCTCCATCCCGTCGCACCAGACTTCCCAGCCCAGGCCCCAGGCGCCGACGGTGGGGTTTTCCCAATCGTCCTCGACGAAGCGGATGTCGTGGACCTTGGGGTCGATGCCGATCGCCTCCAGGCAGCCCAGGTAGAGCTCCTGCAGGTTCTCGGGATTGGGCTTCAGGATCACCTGGTACTGGTGGTGCTGGTGCAGCCGGTTGGGGTTCTCGCCATAGCGGCCGTCAGCGGGGCGCCGCGAGGGCTGGACGTAGGCCACCTTCCAGGGCTTGGGGCCCAGGGTGCGCAGCACCGTCATGGGCGACAGCGTGCCCGCGCCGACCTCGACGTCGTAGGGCTGCAGGATGGCGCAGCCCTGACGGCTCCAATAGTCGTGCAATTTCAGGATCAGGCCCTGAAACGATAGCGGCTTGTCGGGCATCAGGATGGGGCTTGTTCGCAGGCGCAAAAAAAGTCGGCGGACCATAGGGCCCGCCGACCTTTGCTTCAACCCGCCGTTCGGCAGGAATTCTAGGGGCGTCTAGAGCCCGCTTAGTTGCCCCGCGCGGCGGTCATCTTGCCCGCCCGCGACAGGGGCGCGCCGTACTTCGCGCGGTTCTCCGGCGTGTCCGGCACCGGCCCGTTGGTGACCGTCATGGTGGTGACGCTCACGTTCGACGCGGCGGTCGTGGCCGCAGGGGCCGTGACGTCGGTCGAAGGCGTGGTGCTGGCGATCGCCGAGGTGTCTTCAGCCGGCGGCGCAGGCTCAGTGGCCGGCGGCGCAGCGGCGGTGGTGTCAGCCGGCGGGGCCTCGCCGATCGGCACCTTCACCTTCTCCTGGTACTGCTTGTCGTCCGGCGGCGAGTGCGCGCCGTTCCAGTCCCCGGTCACCGAACCGGGGGTCGGCCCCTTCTGGGGCTGAGGTTGTTGCGCGTAGGCCGCGCCGCCCAGGAGGGCGACGGCGGCCGTGGCGGTAACGAGGTGGATGAGCTTCATCGTCAGAACTCCTGAATCGTTGCGCGTTCACGCGCCCCAACTCGATGTGCCGACGCTTTACGGCTCAGGCTCGGGTTAGTTCCCGCAGCAGCCTATTTTGCCGGGGCGGTCGCCGAGGCGTCGGCTGACGGCGCGGCGGCGGCGGGCGGGTCCACATTGCCCTGGCCGGCGATCAGCGGCTTGTCGACCACGTGCAGCAGGCCGCTGCCGGTCCTGAGGTCGGCCTGCACGATCGTCGCGCCGTCGACCATCATCTTGCCGCCCTCGTCCGAGCCATCGAGGAGGATGGTGTCGCCCGCGCCCGAGGGGATCGGGCCCTTGGCGCCCTTGATCTTCGCGGAGTCGACCGGCGCGTTGATGACGTGGTGCAGAACGAACTTCTGCATCGCCGTCTTGTCGGACTTCAACTTGGCCAGCTGGTCCGCCGGCAGAGCCGCGAACGCCGCGTCGGTCGGGGCGAAGACCGTGAGGTTCTTGTTGGTCTTGAGGAGGCCAGCGAGGTTCGTGGCGTCGACACCACCCACGAAGGTCGTGAACTGGCCCGAGAGCTTCAGGGTGTCGAGCAGGTCGCCCTGGACGGCGACGGGCTTGGCGGCGGCCGGCGCGGGCATCGTCGCGGCCGGGGTCTGGGCCGAGGCGGCGAGCGGCGCCGCGCTGAGGGCGGCCACGGCGACGGCGGCGGCGAGGAGAAAGCGGGTCGTCGACATAGAGGTTCCTTGTGGCTCTGGCGGCGGAAGAACCGCGGATGTGAGTACGCGAGGGATAACAGCGGGTTCCCGTCCCGCGGATGCACGGGACTAGGCGTCGAAAGCGCCGGATTTACGACGACTTGTCGGCACGTCAAGAACGGTTCGCACCCTCCCGGGGCGGATTTCCGCCCAAATCGCAGGCGCCAGCGACGATCGGCGCCCAGGAATTGGGCGGACGGCGGCGACTTCACCAATGCGTCATCCTGCCAAGCCAGCGCCCGCGGCCGCGCGACATAGCGTTCGGGCCGACCGCCGCCGCGGGGATTCAAAACAAGCAAGGCGGCGGTCATCGACGAACGAGAGGGGTTGGCCCGCCCACAGGGCCGGACGCGGAGAGCGAGCTGATGAAACTCATCATGGCGATCGTCAAACCGTTCAAGCTGGACGACGTGCGCGAAGCGCTCGTGGCGGCCGGCGTGGAGGGTCTGACGGTCTCGGAGGTCAAGGGATATGGCCGGCAGAAGGGCCAGACCGAGATCTATCGGGGGGCGGAATACCAGATCAACTTCCTGCCCAAGGTGAAGCTCGAGGCCGTCGTCGACGACGCGGCGGCGGGCAAGGCCGTCGAGGCCATCAAGGCCGCGGCCGCCACCGGCAAGATCGGCGACGGGAAGATCTTCGTCCTCGACGTGGCGGAAGCCGTGCGCATCCGCACGGGCGAAACCGGCGCCGCGGCGCTCTAGGGCATCAAGGGGATTATGCTCATGAAATTCTTTGGAAAGACGCGGCTGGCCGGGCTGATGCTCGCCGCCGCCGTGGCCGGGGCGCCGCTGGCGTCGACGGCCTTCGCCCAGGAGGCGGCGGCTCCAGCCGCAGCCCCTGCCGCCGCTGCGCCGGAAGCCGCTGCGCCGGAAGCCGCTGCGCCTACGGAAGATGCGGCCCCTGCCGCGGCTGCGCCCGCGCCTGAGGCGGCCCCCGCCGCCGCGGCTCCAGCGCCCACGCCGGACAAGGGCGACACCACCTGGATGCTTACCTCGACCGTCCTGGTCCTCCTGATGATCCTGCCCGGCCTGGCGCTCTTCTACGGCGGCCTCGTCCGCCAGAAGAACATGCTCAGCATGCTGATGCAGGTGTCGATCGTCACCGTGATCGGCATGATGGCCTGGGCCTTCTGGGGCTACAGCCTGGCCTTCACGGACGGCGGCGGGCTCAACAAGTTCGTCGGCGGCGTCAGCAAGCTCTGGCTGAACGGGGCGGTGCTGAACGCCGAAGGGGCCTTCACGAACGTCGAGACCTTCTCGAAGGACGTGGTGATCCCCGAGGTGGTGTTCGTCTGCTTCCAGATGACCTTCGCCTGCATCACCGCCGCCCTCGTGCTGGGCGGCGTGGCCGAGCGCATGAAGTTCGCGGCCGTCGTGGTCTTCGCGGTCCTGTGGCCGCTGCTGTCGTACTACCCGATGGCGCACATGACCTGGTGGTGGGCCGGCGCGACCTCGGCCTTCGGTCAGACCGCTGACGCCCTCGCCGGCGGCGCGGGCCAGATCTGGGCCTTCGGCGCGCTCGACTTCGCGGGCGGCACCGTGGTGCACATCAACGCAGGCGTGGCAGCCCTGGTCGGCGCCCTGGTCCTGGGGCCGCGCAAGGGCTACCGCTCCGAGCCGATGCCGCCGCACTCGCTGACGCTGACCCTCGTCGGCGCGGGCCTGCTGTGGGTGGGCTGGTTCGGCTTCAACGCCGGCTCGAATCTCGAAGCCAACGGCTACGCGGGTCTCGCCATGATCAACACCCTGCTCGCCACCGCGGCGGCCGGCTTCTCGTGGGCCGTGACCGAGTGGGTGACGCGTAAGAAGGCCTCGATGCTGGGCCTGGCCTCGGGTCTCGTGGCTGGCCTCGTGGCGGTGACGCCCGCGGCGGGCTTCGCCGGCCCGGTCGGGTCGATCGTGCTGGGCCTGCTGGTCTCGCCGATCTGCGTGATCTTCTGCTCGGCCGTGAAGAACGCGCTGAAGTACGACGACAGCCTGGACGCTTTCGGCATCCACGCGGTGGGCGGCATCGTCGGCGCCATCGGCACCGGCATTCTCGTCAACCCGGCCCTGGGCGGCGCGGGCGTCGTGGACTTCACGAACGGCAGCGTCGGCTACGACGCGGGCTTCCAGATCATGGCCCAGGTCAAGGCCGTGCTGCTGGCCATCACCTGGTCGGCGGTCGCCAGCTCGATCGTCTTCTTCATTATCAAGTTCACCCTCGGCCTGCGGTCCTCGCCGGAAGCTGAAGAGGAAGGCCTCGACATCGTCGAGCACGGTGAACGCGCCTACCACGCGTAAGAGCTCTCGGGGGAGAGACGGACGCCCGGCCCCGGCTGGGCGTCCAACGGTGGAGACGGGGGTCCTTCGGGGCCCCCGTTTTCGTTTGCGGATTAGTTCCAGGGCCCGCCGAGACGGCAGCGCTGCACCCACCAGCCCGGGGCCATGGCCTCGACGCGCTCGGCCAGGGTCTCGGCGGCGATATCGTTGGCGCAGAGCGCGAAACACGTGCCGCCCGAGCCGGAGACGCGGGCCAGCAGCGCCTCGGGCTCGTCGCGCAGGGTGTCGAGCACGGCGCCCACCTCGGGCGCCACGGCCACCGCGGCTCGCTCCAGGTCGTTCGACTGGGTGGCCAGCCAGCCAGCCAGCTCCTCCGGACTCTCGAAGGCGTCGGGCATGACGGGGCGCGCCACGTCACCGAACGCGCCCGAGGCGTCGAGGGCGCGGTAGACGGCGGGCGTGGAGACCGGGACACGCGGATTCACCAGCACGGCGTCGACGGCCGGCAGCCCCGGCGCAGCGCTGAGCCGTTCGCCCCGGCCCTCGGCGATCACCGGCCGGGCCCAGAGGCACGCCGCGCCGTCGGCCCCCAGGCTGGCCGCCACCCGCTCAAGCCGGGCGTCGTCGAACCCTGGCGCGAAGACGTCGCGGATGAGACGCAGCGCCGCCCCAGCGTCCGACGAGCCGCCGCCCAGGCCGCTGGCCACCGGCAGGTTCTTCTCCAGCGTGAAGGCGAGCTCGCCCATCTCCCGGCCCAGCTCGGCCACGAATGCGCGCACGGCGCGGAAGATCAGGTTGTCCTGCTCTGCGCCCAGGCCGCTCGCGAAGGGGCCACGGACGGCCAGGCTGCCCTCCCCCGGCCTTACCGACACGCGGTCGCCGAAGTCGGCGAACGCCATCAGGCTGCAGACCGGGTGGTAGCCGTCGGGCGCGGGTGCGCCGACGTGGAGGAACAGGTTGACCTTGGCCGGCGCCAGCGCCTCGGCCACGGCCTACTGCCCGGCGAGCTTCGGCGTCGGACCCAGGCCGCCGGCCAGCTTCTTCTCGACGTCGGCCTTGATGTCGTCCTCAGGCTTGAGGGTCAGCACGCGACGCCATTGGAAGCCCGCCTCGTCCTTGCGCCCCACCATCCAGTAGGCGTCGCCCAGGTGGTTGTTGATCTCGGGGTCGCCGGCTTCCAGTTCGACCGCCTGCTCGAGGATCTCGACCGCCTTCTTGTAGTCGCCGAGGCGGTAGTGGGCCCAGCCGAGGCTGTCGACGATGGCGCCCGATCGCGGGTTGGAGGCGACGGCCTTCTCGACCATGCCCAGGGCCTCCTGCAGCCGCTCGCCGCGGTCGATCCAGGCGTAGCCCAGGTAGTTCAGGATCTCGGCCTCGTCGGGACGCAGCTTCAGCGCCTGGACCAGGTCGACCTCGGCTTCCTTCCAGCGGTCGCTGCGCTCGTAGGCCTGGCCGCGGGCGTAGTAGAGCGCCCAATCGGGCGACTTCGACTCCGCGATCAGGGTCGTGAGGATCTGGATCGCTTCCTCGTAGGTCTCGTTGGCGCGGAGCAGGTCCGAAAGCGTCAGCCGTCCGTCGGGGTCGCCGGTCGCGGCCGCAGCACGGGCGAGCTTCAGCGCGCCCTCCTTGTCGCCGGCGCTCTGGTAGCTCCAGGCCAGCTTGGCCTGGGCGGCCGGGAACTCGGCCGAGTTGGGCTTGGGCTTCGAATAGGCCAGCCGTGCGCCCTCGACGTCGTCGCGGCTTTGCAGGATGTCGCCAAGCATCAGCCAGGCGTCGTTGCGGTTGGGATCCAGGCGCAGCGACAGGCGCAGGTAGGCGAGCCCGGTGGGTTCCTGCTTGGCGCTGATCATGGTCGCGGCGGGCGCGAGCAGCGCGAACGCGGCGCCTTCCTTGATCGACGGAGCGGCGGGCGCCGACTTGCCGGCCGCCGCGCGGGCGCGCGCCGACTTCACGCTGAGGTTGGAGGGATTGCGCTTGAGGGAGGCGTCGTAGAGGGCCACGGCTTCGGGCTTGCGGCCGCGCCGCTCGAGGAAGCCGCCGTAGGCCAGGACCGCGATCTCGCTGGGGCTGTCGCCCGACGTCACCGCCTTGAAGTCGGTCTCGGCCTCGTCGTAGCGCTTGGCGCGCTCGAAGAGGTGCGCCTGGCCGATCTGGCCGAAGTAGTCCACGCCGCCGTCGCCGCGCAGGCTGGGACGCACCACCGCGCCCTCGGCGTCGCCGGCCGCGGCGGCCACCCAGGGCGCCAGCAGGGCCGCGGCGCTACGGTGCGGGAAGCCGATGCCGTCGGTGCCCAGCTCGGTCTTGGCGAGCTTGCCCTTACCGTCGGCCAGGGCGGCCACGACCTTCGTCAGCCGGCCCAGCCGCTTGCCGGGCTCGGACGCCGTCGGACCGTCGGGCGCCAGCAGCGCGGCCTTCTCGATCTCGCCCGCCATCAGCGCCGCCGTGAAGGCGCGCTCGGTCACCGCCGGGTCCTCGCCGCTCTGGCTGCGCGCCATCTCGAGGAAGCGGGCGGCCTCGCCGTTGCGCCCCTCGGTGAGGGCCGCGTTGCCGGCGAGGAACATGCCATAGGCGCTGTCGGCCGCCGCGGGCGGGATCGACAGCGGCCCTTCGGCGGTCTCGGTGGTGGCGCAGCCGCCCAGGAGGACGAGCGGGGCGGCGAAGGCGAGCAGGGAACGACGCATGATCAAACTCTGGGCGTGGCGCGGCGCGGCCGCAAGCGCCGCGTCGTCACAGCCTGGAATCCCGCCGCTAATAAGGCGTTGCGGCCTTACATGTTCGGATAGTTCGGTCCGTCTCCACCCTGGGGCGTCGTCCAGTCGATGTTCTGCGACGGGTCCTTGATGTCGCAGGTCTTGCAGTGGACGCAGTTCTGGAAGTTGATCTGGAACTTCGGGTTCTCGCCCTTGTCGTCGTACAGCACCTCGTAGACACCGGCCGGGCAGTAGAGCCGCGCCGGCTCACCATACTTCGGCAGGTTCACGCCGATCGGCACCGAGGCGTCACGCAGCTTCAGGTGCGCCGGCTGGCTCTCGTCGTGGTTGGTCGACGACAGGAAGACGCTGGAGAGCTTGTCGAAGGAAAGCACGCCGTCCGGCTTCGGATAGACGATCGGCTGGTAGTCCTTGGCGGCGCCCGTCGCCTCGGCGTCGCTCTTGCCGTGCTTCATCGTGCCGAAGAACGAGAAGCCGCCCAGCAGGTAGGTGCTCCACATGTCGAGCATGTCGAGGAAGCCGCCGACCCGGGTGCCGAACTTCGACAGGATCGGCTTGGCGTTGCGGACGACGTGCAGCTCCTTTTTCAGCCACGAGCGGTCGAAGGCCTGCGCGTAGGCGGTGAGCTCGTCGCCCTGGCGTCCGGCCTGGATGGCCTCGAAGGCGGCCTCGGCGGCCATCATCCCCGACTTGATCGCCGCGTGGCTGCCCTTGATCCGGGGCACGTTCACGAAGCCCGCGCTGTCGCCCAGCAGCACGCCACCGGGGAAGTACAGCTTCGGGATCGACTGCAGCCCGCCCTCGCTGATGGCGCGCGCGCCATAGGCGATGCGCTTGCCGCCTTCGAGGTACTTCGCCACCTCGGGGTGATGCTTCCACCGCTGGAACTCGTCGAAGGGCGACAGCCAGGGGTTCTTGTAGCCAAGGTGGACGACGTAGCCGATGGCCACCAGGTTGTCGCCGAAGTGGTACATGAAGCTGCCGCCGCCCGACTTGTCGTCGAGGGGCCAGCCTGTCGTGTGGGTGGCGAGGCCGGGCTTGAACACCGCGTCCGGCACCTGCCACAGCTCCTTGATGCCGATACCGTACTTCTCGACGTCGGCGTCCTTGCCGAGGTCGTACTTCTTGCGCAGCACCTTGGCGAGCGAGCCACGCACGCCCTCGCCGATGAAGACGTACTTGCCGCGCAGCTCCATGCCGGGCTCGTAGCTGGGTCCGGGCAGACCGTCCTTGCCCAGGCCGAACTCACCGGCCACGACGCCGACCAGGGTATCGCCCTCGAACACCGGGGCCGAGGCGGCCATGCCGGGATAGATCTCGACGCCAAGCGCTTCCGCCTGGCCGGCCAACCAGCGGCACACGTTGCCGAGGGAGGCGATGTAGTTGCCGTGGTTATTCATGAAGGGCGGCATCAACCAGATCGGCAGCGACAGGCTGCCCTGCGGCCCCAGCAGGATGAATTCGTCCTTGGTGACCGGCGTCTCCAGGGGCGCACCCAGTTCCTTCCAGTTGGGCAGCAACTCGGTGAGGCCCTTGGGGTCGATCACGGCGCCCGACAGGATGTGCGCGCCCACTTCGGCGCCCTTCTCCAGGACCGCCACCGTGATGTCGGGGTTGAGCTGCTTCAGGCGGATCGCCGCGGCCAGGCCCGAGGGTCCGGCGCCCACGATGACGACGTCGTACTCCATCGCTTCCCGTTGGATGGCTTCGCTCATCGTCGTCCCCTTGCCTCTGCTCGCGCCGGCGGCCCCGACCGACCGCTCAAACGTCCTCGCTTCCGGGGTCTTATCGGAATGTCACACAGCGGCGGTCAAGCGCGAAGGCAAGGCCGGCGAACAAGGGTTCCTCAGCGTCGCCCGTCGACCACAACCTTGACCCTGGAGCCTGGCCGCGGCTGCTCGCCCGGCTGCAGGCCGTTCAGCATCTCGAAGCGGGCCAGCCGGTCGCGTTCGGGCGGCATAAGGGCGGCCAGGGACTCGGAGGTGTCGCCGGACTTCACCGTGGTGATGGCGATGCGCTTGCCGCCGAATGTCCGGCGCTCGCGGTCCGACAGGCGGCGGAAGGAGTTGAACATCGCATCGAAGGTGGCGGCCTGGCCGGCCGGCGTCATGGCGATGAAGCTGTAGGCCTCCTCCCCGCCCAGCGAATAGGCCACCGAGACCAGGTCGACCGGCCGCCCGCCCGAGAAGGCGCGGGCCGGCAGTATGACGACGTCCAGGCCGTTGATGACGGTCCGCTCGGCAGGGTCCAGCTCGTGGCGGCCCTGCTGGATCACCCGCATCAGCGACTGGTGGGCGAAGCGGTCGAGCTGGCGGGCCGTGGCCCGACCGCCGGTGAACTCGGCCAGGGTCCCGCCGGGTCCGACGATCTTGACGGCCTCGGCCTCGTTGGTGAGGGCGAAGCCGCGGGGGGCGTCGAAGCGGATGCCCAGCGCCGGATGCACGTACGAGCCGCCGCGGACGAAGCCCTGGGCCGGGTCGTCGCTGTAGGGCAGCCCGTTGATGGCCGTGAGGTAGGGCTCCTCCTCCAGCCCCAGCCCCTCGGCGAGCGACGTCTTGGCCACCTGGGCCTCGACGCGCTGGATGCGGTCCGTGGTCAGGGGATGGGTCCGGGCCCACACGGGCGTGCCGCCGGCGTCGGACCGGCCGCTGGTCCGCGCGTTGAATTCGTCCTCGCGCTGCAGGTCGCCCAGCACGCGCGTCAGTCCCTCGGGCGCGTAGCCGGCCAGCGGCATGTAGCCCAGCGCCAGCTGGTCGGCCTCGTACTCCTGGCTGCGCGAGTAGCCCAGCGTGCCCAGCTTGCCGATGCGGCCGGCGAGCTTGCCGGCGGCGCCCGACTTGGTGGCGGCGCCCACGAGGGCCGCAGCCAGGCCCGTGATCTGCTCGGCCTGCTCCTGGCGGCGCGCGTGCTGCGCCGCGACGTGGCCCAGCTCATGGCCCAGCACGCCGGCCAGCTCGGCCTCGGAGTTCATGATCGAGAGCAGGCCGCGGGTGATGTAGACGTAGCAGCCCGGCGGCGCGGTGAAGGCGTTCACGACCTCGGAGTTCAGCACCGTGAAGACGCAGCGGCGGCGCATGCCGGCGGCCTGCGCCATCCGCTCGCCCACCCCCTGCACGTAGTCGGCCTGCGGGCCCAGGTATTCGCCGCCCAGGCTGGCCACCAGGTCCAGGTGTTCGCGCGCCGGCTGCGCGGCGGCGGGCATGGCGACCGCCAGCGCGGCAACGATACCGATCAGCGCCTTCATCGCCCTCCCCGTCGAGGTTGCGGGCTGACAAGCCCGCCGCTTCAAGCCAAGAGTGAACCAGCCTGAACCCGGAGTGAACACCGCAATGTCGGCGGCCGCCGAACCGTCCAACGCCGCCTTGGCCGAGAGCCTGCTGGCCTTCTGGGCCGACGCGGGCGTCGACGCCATGCTGCTGGACGAAGCGGTCGACCGGATCGAGGCCGGCAAGGTGCTGCCGCCGGTGCGCCCGGCGGCGCCGGTCGTGGTGGCGGCCGCCCCGGTCGGACGGGTGGGAACGCCGCAGCCGGACGTGTCGGCCGCTGTCGCCCAGGCGCAGGCCGCCGCGGCCGCCGCCCAGGACCTGGACGCCCTGGTCGCCGCGATCGCCGCCTTCGAGGGCTGTTCGCTGCGCTACGAGGGCGCGGCGACCAAGGCCGTGGTGTTCCGGGGCGACCCGAAGGCGCCGCTGGTGGTCATCGGCGAAGGCCCCGGCGCCGATGAGGACGCACGCGGCGAGCCCTTCGTGGGCCGCGCCGGCAAGCTGCTGGACCGCATGTTGGCCGCCGCGGGCCTCGATAACCGGGTTTTGATCACCAACACCGTCTTCTGGCGGCCGCCCGGCAACCGCACGCCCTCGCCCGCCGAACAGGCCGTCTGCGCGCCGTTCCTGGAGCGGATCATCGCCCTGGTGCAGCCCAGGATGCTGCTGCTGGCCGGCGGCGCGTCGGCCAAGGCCCTGCTCAAGCGCGAGGAAGGCATTTTGTCGCTGCGCGGCCGCTGGCTCGAGTGGAAATCGGCCGATGGCGCGATGGAACTGCCGGCCATGCCGACCCTGCATCCCGCCTTCCTGCTGCGCCAGCCGGGCGCCAAGAAGCGCGCCTGGCAGGACCTGCTGACCCTTACCGAGCGCCTGGACCGCCCGGGCCGGCCCGACTGACCTGGCCCGAAATGGCACAGGCGGCTGGGGATAACGGGCGGTCAAGCTTCAATCCGCCGCTTGATCCCTCGAAGCCCCCGGCCTAGCTTTTGCAGCAGGGGACTCGAGAAAAAAGGGGCCGCGCTCAACCTCGCGTTAGTCTTGGTGCGCGGATATGACGGCATGACGCTCGAACAGCGCCTGCGCGTCGGGGTATTGTCCCTCGTCGCCGCCGCATCATTGGCCACCTCCGCGGTGGCCGATGCGCCGAAGGCCCTCTCCGATGACGATGCCCGCGCCTATGCGGCCGCCTTCCAGTCCGTGGACCAGGGGGATTTCGTCGGCGCGCAGATCCAGGCGGCCGAGGCCCAGGACCGTTCGCTGGACGGCTATCTGTCGTTCCGCGCCCTCATGCACCCGACGGCCCACAAGGCGACCTTCGAGGAACTGGCCTCGTGGCTGGGCAAGTTCCGCGACCTGCCGCTGGCCGACCGCATCTTCTCGCTGGCCAACAAGCGCAAACCGGCTGACGCGCTGCCGCTGCCGACGCCGGAAGTGGCGCTGGTCGACACCGCCCGCAGCGAGATCACCTTCCCGGCCCGCGAGGCCTTCTATTCGGGTGACGCCCGCACCGCCTTCAAGCTGGCCGTTGGCGTCGGCGAGCGCTGGATCGCCGGCCTCGCCGCCTGGCGCTTGCAGGACTACAGCAGCGCCCAGGACTACTTCGCCCAGGTCGCCCGCGACCAAGACGAGGACCCGTGGCTGCGCGCCGCCGGCGCCTATTGGGCCGCCCGCGCCGCCTCGGCCATGGGCGACACGCCCACCGCGCACGGCTTCCTGCGCATGGCGGCGGCCACCCCGCACACCTTCTACGGCATGATCGCCGAGCGTCAGGTGGCGCTGGCGCGCATCGCCCAGGCCCCGACCGGCCAGCTCACCCTGGCGTCCTACCGTCCGCCCGAGGCAAAGGCGCCGCGCACCATCCTGCACGACCCGCGCACGCATCGCGCCTCCGCCCTGGCCCAGATCGGCCGGCTGGAAGAGGCGCGCCAGGAGCTGCGCGCCGGCCTGGCCCTGGCCCGCAACACCGACGAGCGCAAGGCCTGGATGGCGCTGCTCTCCGAACTCGGCCCGTCGGCCGGCTATGGGGCCCAGAAGCCCACCTACCTGACGCTTGGCGAGTACCAGACGCCGCCGCTGGAGCCGAAGGACGGCTTCACCATGGACCGTGCGCTGGTCTATGCGATCGTCCGCCAGGAGAGCGCCTTCAACCCGATGGCCGTCTCGCCCGTGGGCGCCATGGGCCTGATGCAGCTGATGCCGTCGTCGGCCACGCTGGCGACCGGCGACAAGACCTATGTCCGCAAGCCGCGCACCCTGTTCAACCCGGCGGTGAACCTGCGGGTCGGCCAGGACTATCTCACCTACCTGATGGACCGCGGTGTGGGCGCCGACCTGCTCAAGATGGTGGCCGCCTACAACGCCGGCCCCGGCGCGGTGCTGAACACCGTTCAGAAGGTGGGCGACGAGGATCCGCTCCTGATGATCGAGTGCCTGCCGGCGCTGGAGACGCGCAACTACGTCGAGAAGGTCATGACCTCGTACTGGACGTACAAGCGCATCTTCGGCGAGGAGACCAGGACGCTCGACGCCCTGGCCGGCGGCGCGCGCCGCGTGGACGCCCGCCTCGACCTACCCGACCCGCCGAGCCCGCAGCCCCAGATCGCGCCGCAGCCGCTGGAGATCGGCTCCACGGCGACCCTCCAGACGGCCGCGTTCGACTAACACCCCGAACGGCCGGCGGCTGAAGAGGCCGCCTTCCATCAGCCCCGCGACCACCGCGGGGCCGCCGCCGCGCGCGAAGTGGCCCTCCAGCGACCCGATCCAGCCGTCGCGCAGGCGGAAGTCGGCCGGCAGGATGAGCAGCTGATCGGACCGCGCCACGCTCGCCGCCGCCTCGATGGTGGGCCGCGCGTCCGCTCCGGTCTCCTCGCAGAGGTCGTCGATCCCCGCCTGCCCGTCCGCCGCCACGATCAGCACCTGCCGCACCAGCCCGTCCACCGCGCCGGCGGTGAGCTGGGCAAGTAGCGCCGGCAGGCGTTCGGCGTCGGCGCGGGCGTCGATGATCACGGAGAGCATGAGGCTTCAGACCTTGCTTCCCCCGAGGAGGTCAAGGGTTCTTGTTTTGTTCCACTTGAAACACTAGGATGACGAAGTGTCCAGCGGCTTCACCTCCCAGATCCCCAACGCGGTGCGCGGCCGCGGCGCTCGCTCCAACGCCAGCGGCCGCTACGAGGCCCAGCAGCGCGAGGCGTTCGACGACGGCTGGACGGTCGAGGATCCTGAGCCGGCGCAGCTCGAGACCACCGTCACGGCCGAGAAGGCGCGGGTGATCATCACGCGTAACGAGAGCCCCGACGTCGGCTTCTCGGCCTCGATCAACCCCTACCGCGGCTGCGAGCACGGCTGCATCTACTGCTACGCCCGCCCGGCGCACGCCTACATGGGCCTGTCGCCGGGCCTCGACTTCGAATCCAAGCTGTTCTTCAAGCCCGAGGCGGCGAAGCTCCTGGAGAAGGAGCTCTCCAAGACCTCCTATGTCCC
>NZ_DASWTE010000409.1:0-11316 GCF_036402295.1 Phenylobacterium sp. | reverse complement strand
AGCGTCTTCGGCGGCCCGGCCTGGGCCTACCAGCCGGCGCGGCGGCAGCACTACCACCACAAGTTCCTGCGCCAGCAGCCGAAGCTGAACTGGCGCGATCCCGGCGCACGCGAGGCGGCGCTGTCGGTGCTGGACCACTGGCTGGAGAAGGGCGTCGACGGCTTCCGCCTGGACGTGGCCGGCACCTACCTGCACGACGCCGACCTGACACCCAACCCGCCCGTGCCGATGGCCGAGCGGCGCAGCCTGCACTGGAGCCACGCCGGCAACCTCCAGCGCCACCTCTACGACTCCAACCTCGAGGAGAACGTCGAGATGCTGGGCGTCATCCGCCGGCGGGTGGAGGCGTTCAGCGGCGTCAACGGCGGCGACCGCTTCGTGTTCGGCGAGTTCTCGGAGGAGGAGGCGCGCTGCGGCGCCTACTGCACGCCCGCCGACGGCCTGCATTCGGGCTACACCTTCGTGATGCTGCTGGCGCGAAAGCTGGAGACGAACTTCGTCACCGAGCACTACGACACGCTGTCGGCCTATCCCGGCCACTGGCCGACCATCAGCTTCTCGAACCACGACGTGCCGCGCACCGTCAGCCGGTTCGGCGGCCCCGACGCCCCGCCCGAGCTCGCCCGGATGCTGTTCGCCCTGCTGGTGGCCCTGAAGGGCACGACGCTGATCTACCAGGGGGAGGAGCTGGGCCTGCCGCAGGCCTCGCTCACCCGCGAGCAGCTGCGCGACCCGGTGGGCGACCTCTACTGGCCCTATGACGGCGGCCGCGACGGCTGCCGCACGCCGATGCCGTGGACGACGGGGCCCAATATGGGCTTCACCGAGGGCGAGCCCTGGCTGCCGCTGGCGGCCGAGCACCGCGGCCTGTCCGTCGAGGAGCAGGCCGGCGATCCCGACTCCATGCTCACCTTCGCCCGCGAGATGATCGCCTTCCGCAAGGCCTCGCCGGCGATGACCGTGGGCGACATCGCCTTCGCGAAGATGGACGCGCCGGTGGTGGCCTTCGTGCGCGAGCACGAGGACGAGGCCGTCGTCTGCGTCTTCAACTTCAGCGCCCAGCCGCAGGTGTTCGACCACCCGACCCTGTCGGTCGCCGACCTCCTGCCCCTGCGCAGCGGCGAGGCCGAACTGCGCGGCGACTCCGTGGGCCTGTCGCCCTACGCCGCCTGCTTCCTGCGGCTGGGGCAGGACTGAGCGGCTATTGCCGGCCGGGCTCGATCCGCTGGATCACTTCGTTGCCGGTGGTGGGGTCGGTGCTGACCCACTCGTCGCCCACCTGCCGACGGACCGGCGCGTAGCAGTAGCGGGCGGGATTGTGGACCGGCGGGTCGGTCTGCCAGTGGCAGGTCTTGCCGTCGGGCGTCCGCTCCCACGCGCCGCGGACCCAGTCCGAGCCGCGCGCCTCCCGCCACGTGCCGTCGGCGTCGACGTAGCGGCGGGCGTAGTAGTAGGCCTTGGGCACGGCGATGGTCAGAGTGTTGCCATAGAGGGCAGCCATCGGATCGTCGCCGGGAGAGGCGGCCGCTAGGGGCGCGCCGACCGGCGGGCTGAATGCCGAGGCGGCGACGACGGTCGCGGCCGAGGCGATTTGGATTAGGGCGTTTTTCATGGCGAAATGGATACGCTTCGCCAGACTTCAGCATCAGTGAATTCGCCGAATGAGTGATTTCAGCTTGGTTGATCAAGATGCCTGACGGCGAGCCCCGCACCAGCCGCGCTGAGACCCGCTTCGGCACGGGCTTCCTGACAGACACCTGGTACCTGGCGGCCCTGGCGCAGGACCTGCGGCCGGGCAAGCTCGTGCATCTCGAGCTGCTGGGCGAGCCCGTGGCGCTGGGCCGCGCGCGCAGCGGGGTGCTGTTCGCACTGCGCGATGTCTGCCCCCACCGCGCCGCGCCACTTTCGGCCGGGCGGTTCCATCGCGACCCCTTCGGCACGGAGACCGTGGCTTGCCCCTATCACGGGTGGCGCTTCCGGGCCGACGGCGCCTGCGCGGCGATCCCCTCGCTCACCGCCGACCAGGAGATGGACGTCAGCCGCATCCGCGTGCGGCGCTATCCGGTGGTCGAGAGCCAGGGCCTGGTCTTCGTGTGGGTCGGCGCCTCGCCGAGCGGCGAGCCCGACTGTTCGCCGCCCACCTTTCCCGGCGTGGTCGGCGGCGCGCCAAAGCTGGTCGACCGGTTGGTGTTCGACGCCCACATCGACCAGGCGGTCGTCGGGCTCATGGACCCCGCGCACGGCCCCTACGTGCACCAGCAATGGTGGTGGCGCGCGGCCGGCAGCGAGCACGACAAGGAAAAGCGCTTCGAGCCCGTCGAAGCCGGCTTCGCCATGGTGCGCCATGCGCCGTCGAGGAACAGCCGCGCCTACGCCCTGCTGGGCGGCCGCCCCGAGACCGAGATCACCTTCCGGCTGCCCGGCCTGCGTTGGGAGCACATCGTCGTGGGCCGCCGCCAGGCGCTGTTCCTCACCTGCCTGACGCCGATCGACGAGAACCGCACCCAGGTGACCCAGATCGCCTGGTCCGACCACCCGGCCTTCACGCTGCTCCGGCCCGCGATCGGCGCCATGGCGCGCGCCTTCCTGCGGCAGGACGCCCACATGGTGCAGCTGCAGAACGCCGGCCTGCAGCAGTCGCCCACCCTGCTCTGGATCGACGACGCCGACCGGCAGGCCAAGTGGTACCAGGCGCTCAAGCGCGAATGGGTGCAGAGCCGCCGCGAGGGCCGGCCGTTCCGCAACCCGGTGGAGCCCGCGACCCTGCGCTGGCGGAGCTAAGCCGCCGCCTTTCGCGAGGCCAGGCCGAGGTCGGCCAGGTCGATCGGGGCGAGCCCGCGGGCGGCCGTCCAGCTGAGACGCGCGCCCAGGGCCGTGACGACGGTCGGCGCTTCCATCTTTTTCAGGTTGGCCTTGGCGAGCGCCATGGCCGGGACCTTCACATGGAGGACCGGGTCGAAATCGGTGTCGGCCAAGCCGCCGGGGCGGCAGATGCGGGCGACCACCTCCACGATCTCGACGGGCGCGACCTGGAGCACCTCGACGGCGGCGCGCAGCGCCACGGAGCAGGCGTTAGCGAGCTGCAGCTGGGCGCGGTCGGCGGGCGGAAGCTCGGTCCAGGCGCCGGCGCCCGCCTTGCAGGCCTCGTCCGGCAGGGCGTCGTACTCGATGAGGTCCACCTGGGCGACCAGCCGCGTGGCCCCTTCGGCCCGCAGGCTGAAGGCTTCGACGACCTCCTTCAGCGCCTTGGCGGCGCCGTTGACCTTCAGCACGCCCGCGATGGCGTCGGGGTTCAGGGCGCGCACCTCGGCGGCCAGGACCAGCATCCGATTGTGGGCGTCGGCCTCGGCCTTGGCCCGGGCGTAGAGCGCAGCGTCGGCCTTGGCGGCCTCGACCACCTTCTCGGTCAGCTCGCGGCGGCGCTCGCGCTCGCGGCCCAGCAGGCTGTCGGCGAACGTCGGGCGATAGGCCGACAGCTTCTTGCGCGCGACGGACGACACCGCGTCGCGCGGCACGGTCGGCGCCATCGGGCCGTCTTCCTCGATCTTCGCCCAGTCGATGCGCTTGAAGACCACGTGATGCGCCTCGGTCAGGCGGGCGATGAGAGTCTCGTAGGCGTCTGCATCGGCCCGGCTCGCGCGGCGGCGCTCGCCCGCCCGCCGGCGGCGCTCCCCCTCGCGCAGCGAGCGGACCGCCACGCGATCTACGCGACTCAACGGCGCGAGGATCTGGGCCGGCGGCCTGGCTGACATCGGGGTTCCCCCAGTGAGAGTGCGGTCTTCTGCCGCTCCTCAAAATGGGTAACGCCGTTTTCGTAACCGAAAGCTTTACAATGGGAATTCCGCGGGAAATCCGTGGGAAAATCAGCAACTTCGACGTGTGAGCCGCTCAAGCTTCGCCCATGAAGATCACTTTCGCGCCCTTTTCGACCGCCCCGGCCAATTGCCGCACGTCCCAGTTGGTCAGCCGCACGCAGCCGTGGCTCGCCACCTTGCCGACCAGCCGCGGCTCGGGCGCGCCGTGGATGCCGTAGGTGTCCTTGGTCAGGTCGATCCAGACCGCGCCGACCGGATTGTTGGGCCCGGCCTTGATGGTGAGCTTGCCAGCCTTGCGGTCGCCGAAGTTCAGGCGGCTGGGGTCGTAGGTCCAGGTGGGCTCGGGTGCGATCGTGCGCACGGCCCACTCGCCGTTGGGCGTCGGCAGCTCCGACGAGCCCACCGTCGCGGGATAGGCCGCCAGCAGCCGGTCGGCCGCATCGTAGGCGCGGACCTGCTTCATCGCCTTGTCCACCTCCACCTTCGCCACCTTGGCCGGCAGCTGCGGGCGGGACGGCGCGGCGACCACGATCTTCGTCCCCGCGGCGGCAAAGTCGACGCCCGGGTTCAACGCCTGCAGCAGCGCCGCGTCCATGTGGAACCGCTCGGCCAGCGCCTCGAGCGGACCGGTGAAGCCCAGCCGGTCCAGCTTCGCCATGTCGGCGTAGTCCTTGGGGATGACGGGCGTGTAGGGTCCCGCCACGTCCTCGGCGGTGATCACGTAATCGGTCAGCACGGGGCCCTCGTCGGCGGTGAGCTTCCCCCAGACCTCGGCGTCCAGCAGGCCGTCCTCCGGCAGGCCGTTCGCCCGCTCGTACGCGGCCACGGCGTTCTTCACGTTCTCGCCGTCCTGGCCGTCGATGACCCCGGGCGAGAAGTGGGCGCGGTCCAGCAGCACCTGGGCGCGGATCATCATGTCCCGCTTCGCCTGAGGGCTCGCGGGCGCAGCCTCCCACTGCGCGGCGTCGACCGCCTTGGCGACCGGTGCGGCCGAGGGCTGCGGCGGCAGGTCCAGAACGGGAGGCGCCGTAGACGACGCGGCCTCCGCTGTGGCCGGCGCTGAGGCCGGCGTCACCTCGGTCGTCTCCCGCGGACGGATCTCGCACGCGCAGAGCGCCACGATCGACATCCCCGAAAGCAGCCCCGAAACGAACTTCATGCTGGACCTCTGCGTTTGGCCGCGGTTGCTGGAGCGGCGATGTGGATGAAGCTTCGAGACATCATCCGGTTCCTGTGGGCCTCGGCGGCGGCCGTCGTGCTGCTGCTGCTCCTGTTCCTGCGGGTGACCGGCTGCTCGCCTCTGGGCGGTGAAGCCCGGCAACCACTGGGTGCTCCCGTCACCGCGGCGCCCGAGACGCCCCAGCCGGTCAGCGACCTGTGCCGCGCCGAGGGTTGGACCGCTGCGGCACAGACCAACGCCAACACCCTGCCCTCGCTCGCCTGGGAGCCGTTCCGCCGCCCGGAGACCGGCTGGGAGGTCTACGTCACCCTGATCCAGCACGAGATCGGCACGACCTGCCCGGCGAACTCCGAGGGTTTCGCCCGCGCGCTCGCCGACTGGGAGCGGCAGAACGGCCAGACGCCCGACGGCGTGCTGACCGAGACCGCCTTCCTGGCGATGAAGGGCGTCGTCCAGACCCGCCGCGAGTTCGTGCGCTTCACCTCGGGCGGCGCCTGCCCCGAGACGCCCGACCTGATCACCGCGGCGCGGATCGACGAGGGCTACGGCGGCAAGCAGGTGTGGATGCGGCCCAAGGCGCTGGAGGCCTACCGCCGCATGGCCGCCGCCGCCCGCGCCGAGGTTCCGGACATCGCCGCCGACCCGCGCAACCTGACCATCTTCTCGGGCTATCGCAGCCCCTCGGCCGACGCCGCCCGCTGCCAGGCCGAGGGCAACTGCGACGGCATCGTCCGCGCCCGCTGCTCGGCCCACCGCACGGGCCTCGCCGCCGACGTCTATGTGGGTCAGGCTCCGGGCTACAGCCCCGATTCCAGCGACGACCCCAACCGGCTCTACATGACCCGCACGCCCACTTACCGCTGGCTCGTGGCCAACGCGCGCCGCTTCGGCTTCGTGAACTACCCCTTCGAGCCCTGGCACTGGGAGTGGACCGGCGAGAGCCCGTAGACGGGCGCGGCGTACCGGCTTTACGGTCGCGCCCCATGGCCACCGCGACCTTGAACGGCGTCACCATCGCCTACGACGACATCGCCCCGCCCGGCCCGGCCGAGCGGACGATCCTCCTGCTCCACGGCTTCGCCTCGAACCGCGACGAGGGCTGGAAGCGCACCGGCTGGTACCAGGCCATGGGCCGGCGCGGCTTCCGGGTGATCGCCATGGACCAGCGGGGGCACGGCGAAAGCGTACGCAGCCACGATCCCGCGGACTACGGGCGCCTCGCGCTGGCGGCCGACGCCGTCGCGCTGCTGGACCACCTGGGCGTCCGCCAGCCTGAGGTGTTCGGCTACTCGATGGGCACCCGCACGGCGATGCAGATGGCCATCGACGCGCCCGACCGGGTGAACAACCTCATCCTGGGCGGCGTGGGCGGCAAGCTGTTCGACCCGCCGAAGCCGCCCGAGAACGGCGAGACCATCGTCACCGCCATGACGGCCGAGGATCCGTCCACCATCAAGACCGAGTTCCTGAGGAGCTTCCGGCAGTTCGCCGACGAGCAGGGCGAGGACCGCCAGGCCCTGGCGGCCTTCAGCCAGGCCATGGGCCCGCCGCTGGACCGCGAAGCCCTGCGCCGGCTGGACATGCCGGTGCTGGTGATCGCGGGCGCGGGCGACGACCTCGCTGGCGACCCGTCGGCGCTGGCCCAGATCTTCCCGCACGGGCGCGGCAAGACGCTGCCCGGCTGCGACCACTTCTCGGCCATCCCGCACGCCGCGCTGAAGGCGGCGGTGCTGGATTTCCTGGACGGCGTCCCCGACGAAGACGACTTCCCGCCGTTCGAGTGAGCGTCTACCGCGGACCCAGGTTGTACGGGCCGCCCTTCTCCAGCGCGCGGCGATAGGCCGGGCGCGCCTGGAAGCGGTCGACCCAAGCTGCGATGTTCGGGTACTCAGCCGCGCGCTGGGCCTTCGCGATCTCGCCCACGAAGCTCATCTGGATGTCGGCCGCGGTCAGGTCGTCGCCGACCAGCCAGTCGCGGCCCGCGAGCGAGGCTTCCACGTAGCCCAGGTGGTTGGCTGTCTCGCTCTCGATGCGCGGCTGCAGCGGCGCGCCCGCCTCGCCCAGGCGGCCGACGTACAGCGCCAGCATCAAGGGCAGCATCGCCGAGCCCTCGGAATAGTGGAGCCACTGGTTGTAGGCCTCGTACTCGGGCGTCCCCTGCGCCGGAGCCAGCCGGCCGCCGCCGTAGGTGCGCTGGATGTAGTCGATGATGGCCCCGGACTCGATGATCGTGAGGTCGCCGTCGGTGATCACCGGCGACTTGCCGAGCCGGTTCACGGCCTTCAGTTCGGGCGGAGCCAACCGGGTGGTTGCGTCGCGCTGGTAGAACTTGATCTCGTAGGGCGTCCCCAGCTCCTCGAGCAGCCAGAGGATGCGCTGCGAGCGGCTGTCGTTCAGGTGATGGACCGTGAGCATGAGGGCGCCTCCCGTTCGTTTTCTGCGATACAGCAGAGACGGCCTCACCTGACGCAACGCAACCCTGCCAAAAGGGCGCATGAGCCTGATCCTGCCCAACCTGCCCGACCTGCTGGACGCCGCCGCCGACGAGGCGGCCTCGCTCACGACCGCCATCTCCAACGCGGTCTCAAGTCGGGTGAAGTCGAACGGGCGGCTGGACCGCGCCGCGCTCGACGCCGAACAGCACGCCGCCCACGGCCTGGCCTGGGCGGCCGCCTACGCCGAGACCCTGCGTCAGACCGCGGCCTGGGCGCGCGCGCTGCACGCCGAGGGCCGCCTGACCGAGGCCGAGGCCCTGCCCGCGCAGGTGCTGGCGCACGAGTACCTGAGCCAGCTGGTCGGCGGCATTCCGATGAACCAGGGCGAGTTCTTCCGCCCGGCCGACGTCTTCGCCCCCGCCGAGCGGCTGACCCACGTGCTGGGCCGCCTTCGGCCCGGCGCCTCGCAGGCCGCCAAGCACCGCATCGTCGAGCTCCTGGAGCAGGCCCGCAGCCGGCCTTCGCTGGAGGCCAGCGGCCTGGACGAGACCCTGGAGGCGATCCGCGACCAGTTCCACGCCTTCACGGACGAGAAGATCACCCCCTTCGCCCACGGCTGGCACCTGCGCGACGAGCTGATCCCGCTCAGCCTGCTGGAGGAGCTGGGCGATCTCGGGGTCTTCGGCCTGACGGCGCCGGAGTCCTGGGGCGGCTCGGGACTGGGCAAGGTGGCCATGTGCGTGGTCTCCGAGGCGCTGTCGCGCGGCTGGATCGGGACCGGCTCGCTGGGCACGCGCTCGGAGATCGCCGGCGAGCTGATCCTCGCGCACGGCACGCCGCGCCAGAAGCAGCGCTTCCTGCCCGGCATCACGTCCGGCCGCACCATCCCGACGGCCGTGTTCACCGAGCCCGAGGCCGGCTCCGACCTGGGCTCCCTGCGCACCCGGGCGGTCCGCGAGGGCGACGTCTGGAAGGTCTATGGCGCAAAGACCTGGATCACCCACGCCGCCCGCGCCGACCTGATGACGCTGCTGGTCCGTACCGACCCGGCGTCGAAGGACCACCGCGGCCTCTCGATGTTCCTGGCCGAGAAGCCGCGCGGGACCGATGCAGAGCCCTTCCCCGCGCCCGGCATGAGCGGCGGCGAGATCGGAGTCATCGGCTATCGCGGGATGAAGGAGTACGAGATCGCCTTCGACGGCTTTTCCGTGCCACACGCCAACCTGCTGGGCGGCCAGGAGGGCCAGGGCTTCGTCCAGCTGATGGCCACATTCGAGAGCGCCCGCATCCAGACGGCCGCCCGCGCCATCGGCGTGGCCCAGAACGCCCTCGACCTGGCGCTCGACTACGCCCTGCAGCGCAAACAGTTCGGCGAGCCGATCGCGAAGTTCCCGCGGGTGGCCAACAAGCTCGCGATGATGGCCGCCGAGCTGGTGGGCGCGCGGCGGCTGGCCTGGTTCGCGGCGCGGGCGAAGGACGACGGCCGGCGATGTGACCTGGAAGCGGGCATGGCGAAGCTCACGGCCGCCCGCATCGCCTGGGCCGCCGCCGACAACGCCGTGCAGATCCACGGCGGGACGGGCTTTGCGATGGAGCAACCGGTCAGCCGCGTCCTGGCCGACGCCCGCATCCTCAACATCTTCGAGGGCGCCGGCGAGATCCAGGCGCAGGTGATCGCGCGGCGGCTGCTCGAGGGCGCGAACTGAGCAAGCGTGCGGTCAGCTCCGCGGGGCGAAGCCCTCGGCGATCAGGCCGATCTGGCGGTCCATGACGGCGATCATCGCCTTGGTGTCGGCCTCGTGGGTGATCACCAGCCGGTAGGTCCAGGCATAGGCGCTCATTAGGAGGTCGATCACCTCCTGCAGGTCGACGTCCAGGCGCACGTCGCCCACGTCCTGCCCCCGGATCAGGGTCTCGCGGATGACCTCCTGCAGACGCGCGTTGCGGCCGTAGGGGCGCGCGCCTTCGCTCAGCGTCCAGTCGTAGGCGGCGGCGATGTGCGACATGAAGAGCCGCACATGCTTGGCCTCGAACTCGAAGTGGATGGCGAACATCGTCCGCAGCCGGTCGGCCGTGGACCCGCGCAGGTGCGGCATGACCCGGTCGATCTCCGCGAACAGCGGGTCGAGCCGGGCGACCATCACCTCGGAGAGGATCTCGCCCTTGGAGGCGAAGGTCGTGAAGACGCTGCCCACGGATACCTGGGCCCGACGCGCGATCTCGCGGATCGTGGTGCCCTGGTAGCCGTGGGTGTCGAACAGCTCCCGCGCAGCGTCCAGCACCCGCTGGCGCGTTGCTTCCTTCTGCGACTGCCGGGGGGTGGCGGAGCGTTCCGGAACCGATCCGACGTCAGCTGTCATCGTGCTGGCTCAGCCGCGACGCGCCCCGGCCAGCAGGATGCGGATCTGGTCGCGGGCGCGGGCCTGCAGGGCGTCCAGGCCCCAGCCTTCGAAGATCGCCTGCGGGAAGTTCGACAGGTAGGTATCGAACAGCATCTGGCTGCGCAGCTTGACCTCGGATTCCTGCGACAACTCGCCGCGCTCCACGGCAGCGGTCAGCTGCTCGGTGAACAGGTCCTGGAAAGCCGTCGACGACTGCATGCCGCGAAGCGTCGGGCCGCCGTCCTTGTCCCACGACACCGAGAAGGCGGCGCGGGCCAGTTGCAGGCGGGTCTTGTAGAAGGTGTAGCCGGCCATGAAGATCTTCAGGACGGCGTCCTCGACGTTGCGGCCACGGGTGGCGGCGTCGCGCATGGCGGCCGTGAGGGCCTCCATGTCGTCCTGCATGATCTCGCGGAACAGGTCTGACTTGTCGGTGAAATTGGCGAACACGGCGCCGGTCGACATGCCGGCGGCGGCTGCGATGTCACGGATGGTGGCGCCTTCGTAGCCCTGTTCGCTGAAGAGGCGGCGGGCGGCGGCGAGGACCTTCAGGCGGGTCTGCTGCTTGGCGAGGGCGCGGCGGGTGGGGGCGCGCGTCGGAGCATCGACGGCGACCTGACTGGGGGAGATGTGCTTCATTCTTCTCTTGGTTTCGCCGTGTCGGGGGAGAACCCGGCGGTCTCTGGGTGGGGAGGATGCCGGAGGCGCCGAGGCGTATCACCGGCGGTGAACACGTTCAATAAACTCACGACGCGAAACTGTCGCAGCCCGCGCGCGATTCGACTCTCGGCGCTGCAATGGGAGCGCTCACAGAGGCGGCTAAGCCATTATTCCATAAGGTTTCGCGCGTCACGCCGAATCTCGCCGTTCTGCCGGAACCCCTGCTCGTTGAACATGATCAAGCGCGCTAAAGTCAAGTTTAAAATAGACCTGTGCTTCCCCATGGCGTAGCGCCGTTCTCGGCCCTAAGCTAGCGGCATGGACCTATTCGACTATCTGATCTTCGCCGCCCTGGCCGTCGTGGCCACGGTCCTGGCGCTGGGCATCTACGCCCTGTTCCGCGGCGGCGACTTCGGACGGTCGTGGTCGAACAAGCTGATGCGCCTGCGCGTGCTCACCCAGGCGGTCGCCGTGGCGGTGCTGATGCTGGCCGTCTGGTGGCGCAGCAGCCAGGGCTGAGATGGTCACCCTCAACCGCATCTACACGCGCACCGGCGACGCCGGGACGACCCGGCTGGCCACCGGCGCGACGGTCAGCAAGACCGACCTGCGCGTCGAGAGCTATGGCGCGGTGGACGAGACCAATTCGGCCGTGGGCGTGGCGCGGCTCCATTGCGATGACGATCCCGATCTCGATGCAATGCTCGGCCGCATCCAGAACGACCTCTTCGATCTTGGGGCCGATCTCGCCACGCCCGACACCGGCGAGACGCCGGAATGGGAACCGCTCAGGATCGTCGAGTCGCAGGTGGCGCGGCTGGAGACGGAGATCGACCTTCTCAACG
>NZ_DASWTE010000408.1:0-22217 GCF_036402295.1 Phenylobacterium sp. | reverse complement strand
CGTCAGACCGGCCGCTTCATGCGCACCTCGCGCACCGTGTGGGTGGCGGAGTTCATGACGAGGGTGTGGGTGTGGACGAAGCCGCCCGAGACGCTGACGCCGTCCAGCAGCGCGCCCTTGGTGACGCCGGTGGCCGCGAAGATCGCGTCGGCGCGGACCATCTCGTGCAGGTCGTACTTCTTGTCGAGGTCGGTGATCCCCACGCGGGCGGCGCGGGCGCGCTCGTCGGCGTTGCGGAACACGAGCCGGCCCTGGAACTGGCCGCCCACGCACTTGAGCGCCGCGCAGGCCAGCACGCCCTCGGGCGCCCCGCCCTGCCCCACGTAGAGGTCGATGCCCGTGTCCGGGTCCGCGGTGTTGATCACGCCCGCCACGTCGCCGTCGGTGATCAGGTGGATCCGCGCGCCCACCGAGCGCACCGAGGCGATGATCTCGGCGTGCCGCGGCCGGTCGAGGATGCAGACGGTGATCTCGCTGGGATCGGCGCCCTTGGCCCTGGCCAGCGCCTTGACGTTTTCGGCCGGGCTCTTGTCCAGGTCGATGACGCCGGGCGGATAGCCCGGGCCGCAGCCGATCTTGTCCATGTAGGTGTCGGGGGCGTTGAGGAGCGAGCCCTTGGGCGCCCAGGCCATCACGGCAAGCGCGTTGGCCATGGCCTTGGCGGTCAGCGTGGTGCCTTCCAGCGGATCGAGGGCGATGTCGATCTTGGCCTTGCCGCCCTTGCCCACCTTTTCGCCGATGTAAAGCATCGGCGCCTCGTCGCGCTCGCCCTCGCCGATGACGATCTCGCCGTCGATGTTGAGGTCGTTCAGCGCCGTGCGCATCGCGTCCACCGCGGCCTGGTCGGCGGCCTTCTCGTCGCCCCGGCCGACCAGCTTCCAGGCGGCGATGGCGGCGGCTTCGCAGACCCGGACCGCGTCCATGATCAGGTTGCGGTCCAGAACTTCAGAACTCATGTCGTCTCCAACCCCAAGGACGCCTCTCTCGCGGAGGCGGTATCAAGCTCAGATGCGGGCGATCCGCAACAGGCGCGGCCGATCGAGCACGGCCGGCAATTCCGCGATGCGCTCGACGGCGGCGGTCAGCACCGATTCCGCCACCGCATGCGTGGTCAGCACGATCGGCACGCCCTCGGCGCCCTCCGTCGGCTTCTGCAGGAAGCTTTCGATCGAGACCCCCGCCTCGGCCAGCGTCTCGGAGACCGCCGCGATCACGCCCGGCTCGTCCTTCACCAGGAAGCGCAGGTAGGCGCGGCCCATCATCTTGGACGGGTCGATCGGATCGAACGGCGACAGCGTCCCAGCCTGCGCCTGGAAGACGGGGCGGCGCGCGCCGGCGATCACGTCGGAGATGTCGGCGGCCACGGCCGCGGCGGTCGGCGCGGCGCCGGCGCCGGGGCCCTGGATGAAGATGCGGCCGGTATTCTCGCCTTCGATGAAGAGCGCGTTCAGGGCCCCGCCCGCGCGCGCTAGCGGATGGTCGAGCGGCGCCAGCGTCGGGTGGACCCGGACCAGGGCGCCGTGGATCGAACGTTCGGCCGAGGCCACCAGCTTGATCCGGTAGCCCAGGTCCTTGGCCATGCGGATGTCGAGCAGGGCGATCTGGTCGATGCCCTCGATCTCGGCGGCCTGGAAATTGGGCGCGCAGCCGAAGGCCAGGGCCGCCAGGATGGTGATCTTGTGCGCCGCGTCGAAGCCGCCGACGTCCATGGTCGGGTCGGCCTCGGCGTAGCCCAGGCGCTGGGCCTCGGCCAGGACGTCCGCGAAGGACCGGCCGGTGGCTTCCATCTCGGTCAGGATGTAATTGCAGGTGCCGTTGAGAATGCCCGAGATCGAGCTGATCTCGTCGCCGACCAGGGCCTCGCGGACGATCTTCACCGCCGGGACGCCGCCCATGACGGCGGCCTCGAACAGCAGCGGGACGTCCATCTGCTCGGCCAGGGCCGCAAGCTCGGCCCCGTGCTCGGCGATCAGCGCCTTGTTGGCCGTCACGACCGGCTTGCCGGCCTTCAGCGCCGCCTCGACCGCCGCCTTGGCCGGGCCGTCGGAGCCGCCGATCAGCTCGACGAAGAGGTCCGTCTCGTCGGCCTGGGCGAGCGCCACCGGATCGTCGAACCAGGGGATGCCCGAGATGTCGACCGGCCGCGGCCGCGAGCGCGAGCGAGCCGAGACGCCGCTGACATAGGCCATGCCGCCGGCCGGCGCGAAGCCCGGGTTCTCGCCCAGGAACTTCAGCAGGCCCGCCCCCACGGTTCCGAGGCCGGCGACGCCGATCCCCCAGAGCTTGCGATCCATCGGTTCGCTCATTGTGCGGCCAGCGCGTTGTGGGCGCGCCCGAGGATTTCGTCGGAGTTGGCCAGGAACTTCTTCACGCTGCGCGCGGCCTGCCGGATCCGGTGCTCGTTCTCCACGAGGCCGATGCGGACGTAGCCCTCGCCGTACTCGCCGAAGGCGATGCCGGGCGCCACGGCGACGCCCGCCTCCTCGATCAAGAGCTTTGAGAACAGCATGGAGCCGGCTTCCTCGTATTGGGGCGGCAGCCTGGCCCAGGCGAACATCGAGGCGGGCGGCGCGGGGATGTCCCAGCCGGCGCGCTTCATCGATTCCACCAGGGTGTCGCGGCGCGACTTGTAGATGCCGCGGATCTCGTCGATGCACTCGACCGGGCCGTTCAGAGCCGCGGCGGCCGCTACCTGGATCGGCGTGTAGGCGCCGTAGTCGAGGTAGGACTTCACCCGCGCCAGCGCCGAGCACATGCGCTCGTTGCCGACGACCATGCCCACGCGCCAGCCGGCCATGGCGAAGGTCTTCGAGAGCGAATTGACCTCGACGGCGATATCCTTGGCGCCTTCGACCTGCAGCAGGGACGGCGGCGGGTTGTCGTCGAAGTAGATCTCGGAATAGGCGATGTCGGAGAGCACCAGGAGGTCGTGCTTGCGGGCCAGCCCCACGACCTCCTTGTAGAAGTCGAGGTCCACCCACTGGGCCGTCGGGTTCGACGGGTAGCTGACGATCAGCACGCTGGGCGGCGGCGCCGAGTGCTTCACCGCGCGGCTGATGCCCGCCAGGTACTCCTCGGGGCTGCCGGCCGGCACGTGGCGGATGACGCCGCCGGCCATGATGAAGCCGTAGGCGTGGATCGGGTACGCCGGGTTCGGGCAGATGACCACGTCGCCGGGCGCGGTCAGAGCCTGGGCGAGGTTCGCGAAGCCCTCCTTCGAGCCCAGGGTGGCGATCACCTCGCGCTCGGGGTCCAGCTTCACGCCGAAGCGGCGGTCATAGTAGCCGGCCATGGCCTTGCGCAGGCCGGCGATGCCCTTGGAGGCCGAATAGCGGCCGGCCTTGGGGTCGCGCGCGGTCTCGACCAGTTTGTCGACGATATGCTTCGGCGTCGGCATGTCGGGGTTGCCCATGCCGAAGTCGATGATGTCGACGCCCTGCCCGCGCAGGCGCGCCTTGATCTTGTTGACCTCCTCGAAAACGTACGGAGGAAGGCGTCGGATACGGTGGAATTCGGGTGTCATAATAAAGCTCTTGCGCCGCGGTTCGCCCATGCGGCCGATCTGCGAGCTGACGTCAGGGCTTCGATAGACTCCGGGCGGGAGTCCGCCAAGCCGGCTTGGGGATTTTTATGCCTCTCGCGGCGCCCGGTTCCTTTTCAGGGTCAGCGCGGCGGAGGCGGAGTAGCTCGTTCCCTGAGCGCGCGGGCGAAGGCCTCGGCGTCGCCCGGGGTGGGCGGGTCGAGCTGGGGACCGGCGTCCTTGCGGCCCTTCTCGGCGAACGCTTCGGAGTTCTGCAGCGTCCAGGTGGAGGGCGCGGTGGCCGCCACCAGCGCCTCGCCCTCGGCCAGCACTGCGCGCGCGTCGCGGCCGTACTGCGCCACCGGGCGCAGGTCCTTCGGCGGGGCCGGAATGCTGGCGAAGGTGGGGAACTTGCCCGGCTGGCGGGTCATCTTCGCCACGTCGGCGGCGACCGGCGAGGCCGGGTCGATCTTGGCGTCGTTGAACGGCACGCCCGCGCAGCCGGTCACGATCAGGCACGCCCCGGCGAGCAGGCTGGACCGGACAGCAGTCGAAAAAGGCGGGCGCGACGCATTCATTTCCGCCAAGGTCTTATGCGATGATCGCTGACGGCGGAAGAGCGCGCGTGATGGCGCTCCCGTCGCCTGGGAGAACTGCGCGATGAGCGAACAGACCGCCGCCCCGCCCAAGAAGGCAAAGAGCGCGGGGGCCAAGAAGGCGGGCGCCAAGAAGGCCGCCAAGGCCGAAAAGGCGGCCGCGTCCGAGGCCAAGACCTTCGGGGAATCGTCGCAGCCTCCGCCTGGCCCAGGCCCCTCGCCCGGTCCGGGTTTCGACGCCAGCGCCTTCACCGCCGAGCAGCGCGCCCAGGTCGAGCAGCTGTCGATGAACCTCGCGCGCGCCGCCATCACCGCCCAGGGCGCCATCGCCGAAATGGCGCTGCGCCAGGCCGACCGGCCCGCCGCCCTGTCACCCGACCCGTTCCACGTGGCGCCGGCGCTGACCCAGGTAATGGGCCGCCTAGCCGCCCAGCCCGACCGGATGATGCGGGCCCAGGCCGACCTCTTCACGCGCTACCTCGACTTGTGGCAGGGCGCCGCGCGCCGGGCCGGCGGCGAGACCTCCGAGCCCGTGGTGGCGCCGGCCAAGGGCGACAAGCGGTTCCTGGATCCCGACTGGTCGGACAATCCCGTCTTCGACGTGATCAAGCAGTCCTACCTGCTCACCGCCAACTTCCTGAACGGCCTGGTGGCCGACGTGGACGGGGTGGACCCGCTGGAGAAGCGACGCGTGGAGTTCTTCATGCGGATGCTGACCGACGCGTTCTCACCGTCGAACTTCCTGGCCTCCAACCCGGCGGCGCTTAAAGAGGTGATGTCCACGGGTGGGGCCAGCCTGGTCAAGGGCATGGAGAACTTCCAGGCCGACCTGCAGCGCGGCGGCGGCCAGTTGGCCATCGCCCAGACCGACTATGACATGTTCAAGATCGGCGAGAACGTCGCCACGGCTCCGGGGAAGGTGATCTTCCGAAACGAAATCATAGAGCTGTTGCAGTTTTCTCCCTCGACGGACGAGGTCTACGAGATTCCCCTGCTGATCTTCCCGCCGTGGATCAACAAGTTCTACATCATGGACCTGCGGCCGGAGAACTCGCTGATCCGCTGGCTGGCGAGCCAGGGCTTCACGGTGCTGGTGGCCTCGTGGGTGAACCCGGACGCGACCCTCGCCACCAAGACCTTCGAAGACTACATGCGCCAGGGCATCTACGAGGGCGTGGGCGCGGCGCTGAAGCAGACCGGCGTCGATCGCGTGAACACCGTCGGCTACTGCATCGGCGGCACCCTGCTCTCGGCGACCTTGGCGCACATGGCGGCCAAGGGTGACACGTCCATCGGCTCGGCCACCTTCTTCGCCGCCCAGCAGGACTTCTCCGAGGCCGGCGACCTGCTGCTCTTCACCAACGAGGACTGGATCAAGACCCTCGAGCAGAAGATGGACGCCGGCGGCGGCGTGCTCGACGGCCAGACCATGGCCGACACCTTCAACGCGCTCAGGGGCAACGACCTGATCTGGTCGTTCTTCGTGAACAACTACCTGATGGGCAAGGAGCCCAAGCCGTTCGACCTGCTGTTCTGGAACTCCGACCAGACGCGGATGCCGAAGACGCTGCACACCTTCTACCTGCGCAGGTTCTACGGCCAGAACGCCATGGCCAAGGGCGAACTCGAGCTCGACGGCGTGCAGATCGACCTCTCCAAGGTGAAGATCCCGATCTACGTGCAGTCCTCGAAGGAGGACCACATCGCCCCCGCCCGCTCGGTGTTCAAGGGCGCGCGGCTGTTCGGCGGGCCGGTGACCTTCACCATGGCCGGGTCGGGCCACATCGCGGGCGTGATCAATGCGCCGGCGGCCAACAAGTACCAGCACTGGACGAACGACAAGCTGCCCGGCTCGCTCGAGGAGTGGCAGGCGGGGGCGGTCGAGCATCCGGGGTCGTGGTGGCCGCACTGGGCCAGCTGGCTGGCCGCGCGGTCGGGCAAGAAGATCCCGGCCCGCGATCCGGCCGCGGGCCCGCTGAAGCCGCTGGGCGATGCGCCTGGCGAGTACGTGAAGGTGAAGAGCTAGGCAAATCGGCGTTCAACCGAAGCCCTCCCCTCAATGGAGGCGCTGCGCCCCCACGGCGCTCCAGGCCTGCGCACACCTCCATCCCCGGCCCTTCCTCCAAGGATGAAGGGAGCGTCGGAGGCGTGAGGCCATGCTGAAGGTCGCCTGGCTCTATTCCGCGTTGATCCAGCCGGGCGGCAGGTCGGTCAGGTTCACGCCGCGCAGCACCACCCTGCCCTGAGCCATCTGCACGACGACGTCGGGGCCTTCCTGGCGGATGGTCCGGCGCGTCCCCGCGTCGAGCTGGACGCGGTCGCCCTCGGCGGCCGAGAAGTCGGTGATCTCGTCGAGTCCGGCGTCGGCCGAGCTGTGGAAGACGTCGGCGCCCGGTCCGCCGGTCACGATGTCGTCGTCGCGGTCCCCGGATAGCCAGTCGGCGCCGCGGCCGCCCAGCACGCGGTCGGCGCCGCGGCCCCCTCGGATGGTGTCGCCGCCGCCGCCGCCGTCGACCACATCGTCGCCACCGCGGGCCGCGATCACCTCGCCGTCGGGGCCGCCCTGCAGCCGGTCGGCGCCCGCCGTACCGGCCGTGTTCACCCGCGCCGCGGGGGGCGGCGTGTCCCGGGCGATCGCCTGGGCGATTCTGGCTGTCACCTCGACCGGCGGGCGGCCAGGCTCGACGCCGATGTGGACCAGGCTGTTCTCCGCCACCTCCAGGACCACGACGTCGGGCTTGAACCGCGCCATCAAGTCACGCCGGAACGCCCCGTCCTTGGCGTGGGTGGCGATGATCCGGCTGAAGTGCCCGTAGAGATACGGCATGACGGCATTGGAGAAGGAGTCGCGGACGAACAGCAGCACCGGCTTGCCTGTAGAGCCGGTGTCGATCACCTGCGGCGCGGTCCAGTCGGTGCGCGGGGTGAGGTAGGTGACCTTAAGCCTGTCCTCGGCGTCGCGATCGACCAGCTCGGGATAATCCACGTGGACGAAGCTCGCGACGCCCAGCATCAGCGCCAGGTCGCGGGGCTTGTAGGGTGACCCCGCCCGGTCCTCGGTGAAGGCGGTTATCGGCCGCGGGCCTTCGGCGACGCCCATGGCCTGCAGCCGGTTCATCAGCCCCGCATAGGCCACGTAGGCCCCAAGTCCCGTCCAGTGCGTGTCGTGCCGGCTGTAGACCTTCAGGCCCCAGCGGGCGTCACGCGCGATGGCGGCGTGCGGATAGACCACCTCGCCGGCGGCGGACGCGGCGGCCAGCCGGCTCAGGGTGACGGAGGCCCGGTCACGATCTGGCCCGTCGTACCAGGACGGCCCGAACTGCGGGTAGACAGTCTCCTTCAGGGGCGCGATCAGGGTGACGAAAGCGGCGCCGTTCTGCCGGGCCGCCTCGGTCCGCACCGCCAGGCCCTGGAGCCAGGCCTGCTTCTCGTCCCGCGTCGGGGCCGGGTCTCCCCGCGCGACGCCCAGCGCCGAGCCGTCGTCATAGAACAGCCAGCCGTCGCGCCCGGCGATCACCCGGCTCGAGCCTGTCGCGCCCACCTTCAGCCGAGCAAGGTTGAGGGTGGAGATCAGGTAGGGGCGCGCCGGAAACTGGTCCGCCACCCAGTTGTCGACCGCCTTGCGGAAGCCGGCGAAATCCGCGCGGGCCAGGGCGAGCGGCGGGGCCTTCGCCAGGACGCGGTTCTCCTCCAGCATCGGCGGATCGATCCACGGCTGCGGGACGACGCCCAGCGCGATCACCGCCAGCGTCGCCGCGATCAGTCCCGCCCAGTGTCTGCGAAGGTCGCGCGCCATCAGAACCGGAAGTACAGGAAGGGGTTGAGGCTGGAGCCCGCCAGCTGGGCCACGCTCAGCAGGAGGCCGGCGATGAGGATCGGCGTCGACAGGACATGCGCGCCCTGGGTGTCCAGCCGGGGCTCCAGGGCGGAGGGCGGCAGCTTCGGCGCGCGCAGGCGGTCGAGGGTCCAGGACATGACCGGATAGGCGAAGACCATCCCCAACACGATCGCGCCCATCACCTGGCCGTCCAGCAGGCGCAGGGTCGGCACGGGCAGCTCCTGGAGCGCGTCGAAGCGGACCATGGCCCGCAGGTAGGCGCCCGCCTCGGACATGGACTCGTCGCGGAACAGCACCCAGCCCACCATCACCACCAGGAGGGTGTAGAGGTTCGCCACGATGCGCGGCGCGCGCGCCAGCAAGCCGCCCAGGCCGAAGCGCTCCACGAGCAGGAACGCCCCGTGGAACAGGCCCCAGGCCACGAAGTGCCACGACGCGCCGTGCCAGAGGCCGGTCAGCAGAAACACGATCAGGAGGTTCCGCACGGTCTTCCGCTGGCCCAGCCGGTTGCCGCCCAGCGGGATGTAGACGTAGTCGCGGAACCACGACGACAGCGACATGTGCCAGCGCCGCCAGAACTCGGTGATCGAGCCCGAGGCGTAGGGGTGGTCGAAGTTCTTCGGGAAGGTGAAGCCCAGCATGAACGCCAGGCCGATCGCCATGTTCGAGTAGCCGCAGAAGTCGAAGTAGATCTGCAGGGTGTAGGCCAGCACGCCGAGCCAGGCCGTGCCGGGGTCGAGCGCGCCGGGCGCGATGGCGAACGCGTGGTCGGCGAGCGGGGCGACGCTGTTGGCGATCAGCGCCTTCTGGCAGAGGCCGACGATGAAGTACTGAAGCCCCAGCCCGATGCGGCCGGTCCGGCGGCGGTCGGCGTGCAGCTCGTCGCGGATGTCGGCGAAGCGCACGATCGGCCCGGCGATCAGGTGCGGGAACATCAGGATGTATGAGGCGAACCGGCTGAGGTCCCGCTCGACCTTCACCTGCCCGCGGTGGACGTCCACCAGGTAGCTGATCAGCTGGAAGGTGAAGAACGAGATGCCCAGCGGCAGGGCCACCTCGATGACCGGCAG
This sequence comes from Phenylobacterium sp., assembly GCF_036402295.1. Lineage (GTDB taxonomy): Bacteria > Pseudomonadota > Alphaproteobacteria > Caulobacterales > Caulobacteraceae > Phenylobacterium. The sequence continues at coordinate 13,193 of NZ_DASWTE010000408.1, read as the reverse complement.
GTTCGCGGCCGGCAGGACCTTGTCGATCGTCGTGGCCAGGAAGCCCGCGTACTTGAAGTAGCCCAGGATGCTCAGGTCGAGCGCGATCAGGCTGAACAGCATCGCCTGGCGTCGCCGTCGCACCGTCTGGGCTTCGAGCCAGCGCGCGCCGGCATAGTTCACGACGATCAGCGCCAGTAGCAGAAGGACATAGGCGCCCTCGCCCCAGGTGTAAAACACCGCGCTGCCCACCAGCAGCGCCGCCGTGCGCCAGCCGCTCAAATAGTAGCCGAGCAGGAAGACCGGCAAGAAATAGAAGACGAAGATGATCGAACTGAAGACCATGGGCCGTCGGCGGGCAGGCTCGGTTGCTGGCCGCGCAAGTCGCACGGGAGTCGCCGCGGAACGCCAGTGAAAAGCGGGCGCGACCCTTACTAACATTTCATGCAAGCTACCTTGCGTCGCTCACTACCTTGCCGTACCTCATGGACAAGGAAGGAGGGCCGCCAGTGCCCGAGGCCATCGAGATCCAGCTGAAGAAAGGCGCGCTAGAGCTCTGTGTTCTGGCCCTGCTCGCCCAGCGCGACAGCTATGCCTACGAGATCGCCAGCACCCTCGCCGACGCGATCGGCATGGGCGAAGGCACCATCTATCCGCTCATGCGCCGCCTGCAGGCCGAGCGCCTGGTCGAGACCTACCTGGTCGAGAGCCCGGCGGGGCCGCCACGGAAATACTACCGGCTCGCTGAGGCCGGAAAACAGAGCTTCAGCACCCAGAAGGACGCCTGGACTTCATTCTCCGGCGCCGTGAACCAGATCGTCTTTGGAGGGGCGAAATGACACGCCAGGCTTTCATGGCCCGGCTGCGCGAAGGCCTGCGAGGGCTTCCGCCGCAAACCGTGACCGACATCGTCGCCGACTACGAGGCGCACTTCACCGACGGCGAGGCCGCCGGCCGCAGCGAGGCCGAAGTGGCTTCCGCGCTGGGCGATCCCGAGCGGCTGGCCCGCGAGCTCCGCGCCGAGAGCACCATGAACCGCTGGCGCGAGGAGCGCAGCCCCGGCGCCGCCGCGGCCGCCGTTTTCGCCGTGCTGGGGCTGGGGGCCATCGACATCCTGATCCTGCTGCCGATCCTCATGGGGATCGTGGCCACGATCATCGGGATCGGCGTGGCGATCATCGTCGCCTTCTTCGTGGGGGCCTTCATGTTCGCCGCCGGCCCGTTCTTCGACCCGCCGGGCGGTCCGATCACCGCCGTCCTGGGCGGCATCGGCTTCATGGCCGGCTCCGCCTCGGCGGGCGCGGTCCTGACGATCATCTCGATCGGCCTGATGAACGCGCTCGTCTGGTACGGGCGCCTCCACTACCGGCTGCTGAAGCCGGCCCTCGAACCCTGAGCCGGAGGACAGACGCATGATCCGCGTTCTTCTGATGATCGCCGTCGCGGGCTTCGTGCTCTCGGTAGGCGCCATTTCCGCCGCCGTCGCCATCGGCGGTCCCGAAGCGGTCGCCAACGGCGGCTGGAAGATCGCCCAGGGCCATTCCCACTGGGATGGCGACTGGGACTGGGACGACGACGACAACCGCAGCCGTTGGGGCGAAGAGACCACGCGCACCCTGACCTGGAGCGGCGAGCGCCGGCTCGACCTCGATCTGGCGGCCGACGTCCGCTACATCCAGGCTGCCGGCCCCGCCACGGTCACGGTCACGGGCCCGAAGCGGCTCGTCGACCACGTGATCGTGCGCGGCGACACGCTCAAGTACGAGGACCGGGGCCACCGCCAGCACCGCGCGCGGCTGAACGTCGTGGTCCGCGCCCCCGACATCAACAGCTTCGACATCTCGGGCCGCAACAACCTGACGATCGAAGGCTACAGCCAGCCCACCCTGCGCCTGGACGTGTCCGGCTCGGCCGACGTGACCGCCACGGGCCAGGCCGACGAGATCGTCCTCGACCTGTCGGGCAGCAGCGAGGTCGACCTGGGCGGGCTGAAGACCAAGGGCGCCGAGGTCGACATCTCCGGCTCGGCCGACGCCACCATCGCGCCGACCGAATGGGCCAAGCTCGACATCACCGGCCGCGGCGACGTCCGCCTGCTCACCCGCCCGGCCCGACTGGACACCGACGTCTCCGGGTCCGGCCGCGTCCGCCAGGGCGAGGAGGACGCCACCCCCACGCCCACGCCGACGCCCTCCCCGTCTCCCAGCCCGCCGCCTTCGCCTTCCCCCAAGGGCGCGAAGACCTGAAACGGGTCCGGCCCGGGCGTCTGGACACGCCCGGGCCGGCTTTTTCTCGGTCCAACCCGAAACGTGCTCATCCATTCAGGATGAATGGGGCCCTCAGGCCGGAATGAATTTCAGCGCGACGCCGTTGTTGCAGTAGCGCAGGCCGGTCGGGCGCGGGCCGTCGTCGAACACGTGGCCCTGGTGGCCCAGGCATCGGGCGCAGTGGTACTCGGTGCGCGGCACGCCGATCTTGTAGTCGGTCTTGGTGGCCACGGCGCCCGGGATAGCGCGGTAGAAGCTGGGCCAGCCGGTCCCGCTCTCGTACTTCGTCTCGGACTTGAACAGCGGCAGATCGCAGCCGAGGCAGACGAACGTCCCCTTGCGCTTCTCCTTGTTGAGCGGGCTCGTGCCCGGCGGCTCGGTCGCCTCGTGACGGAGCACGTAGTAGCTGGCCTGCGGCAGGCGCTTCTTCCAGTCCGCGTCGGTGATCTTGCGGAACGGTGAGTTGGCGTAGGCGTCCTTGGCCGCGGCGAGGCTCGAGACGGGCGCGGCCAGGGCCAGGGCGGAGACGGCGGCCAGGAAGCCGCGGCGATGCATCGGGGTCGTCATGACCTGATTACGTGCGCCGAAGGCCGGCAGTTTCAAGTCCACCCGCCTCATGGACTCCATAGGTAGCGCACATCGGGCGCGCGCTCCTCGTTGCCCGAGCCGTCGGTGAACTCCACCGGGCGGAAGCCGCGGGCCTCGTAGAAGCGGCGGGCGCGGGTGTTCTGCTGGAAGGTCCAGAGCTCAACCTGCCCCCCGGACGCCATGGCCTTGGCGAGCAACAAGGGGCCGATCCCGCGACCCTGCATGCTCGGGTGGACGAAGAGGTGCTGGATCCAGCCCTCCCGGTAACCGATGTAGCCCACGACCTGGCCGTCCTGCTCGGCGACCCACACCTGGTTTTCGGGCATCAGGTCACCCAGGAACCAGGCGACGTTCTCCTCGTGCGTATGGAGCTGCGGCAGGAACGGCGTGGAGATTTCACGGCAGTCCCAGAGGATCCGGGACATGGCCGGCGCGTCGTCAGGCGTCGCCGGCCGCAGGATCACAGGCCGGCGGCCTCCGGCAGGCCCAGCATGAGGTTGAGGCTCTGAACGGCCGCGCCGGACGCGCCCTTGCCGAGGTTGTCCAGCAGGGCCACGAGGCGGGCCTGACTGCCGTCGGCATTGCCGAACACGAACAGGCGCATCTTGTTGGTGCCGTTCAGCGCCTGGGGGTCCAGCGCCTGAACATAGCCGGCGGCGCCGGCGCGCACCTTGGCGAGTTCGGCGCATTCGGCGCCGCTGGCCACCTCGACGAAGCTCTCGCCGGCGTAGGCGGACTCCAGGACCACATGCAGGTCGGTCGGCGACGGCCGGCTGGGCAGCGCCCAGAGCTGCAGCGGCACCTCCACCAGCATCCCCTGCGCATAGCGGCCGACGGACGGCGCGAACACCGGCTGGTGGCTGATCCCGGTGTGGATCTGCATCTCCGGCAGATGCTTGTGCGCCAGGCTGTAGCCATAGGCGCGGAAGGCGTCGTTCGTGCCCGCGGGCGCGTCCTGCTGCTCGAACTCGGCGATCAGGCCCTTGCCGCCGCCGGAGTAGCCGGACACGGCGTTCACGGTCAGCGGGAAGTCGGCCGGGATCAGGCCCGCGGCCACCAGCGGCCGCACCAGGCCGATGAAGCCCGTCGGATAGCAGCCGGGGTTAGAGACCCGCGTGGCGTTGCGGACTGCGTCGCGCTGGTCCTTGGACATCTCCGGGAAGCCGTAGGTCCAGCCGGGGGCGGTGCGGAACGCGGTCGAGGCGTCGATCACCTTCACGGCGTTGGACGAGATCATCGACACCGCTTCACGCGACGCGTCGTCGGGCAGGCACAGGACCACGGCGTCGGCGGCGTTCAGGAGCTCGCGGCGCGCATCGGCGTCCTTGCGCCGCTCGGGATCGATGGAGAGGACCTCGAGGTCGGAGCGCTTCGCCAGCCGCTCCCGGATCTGGAGCCCCGTGGTGCCGGCTTCGCCGTCGATGAAGATCGTGTGGGCCATGGTCGGTCCCTGAACTGATAGGCCAAAAGAGAAGGGGCGCTTCGGTTGCCCGAAGCGCCCCTCCAAAACGCGAGTGCTCGCGCGCGGGTTAGCGCTTCGAGAACTGGAAGCTGCGTCGGGCCTTGGCCTTGCCGTACTTCTTCCGCTCCACGACGCGCGGGTCGCGGGTCAGGAGGCCGTGCGGCTTCAGCACGGCGCGCAGGCCGGGCTCGTAGTAGGTCAGGGCCTTGGAGATGGCGTGGCGGATGGCGCCGGCCTGGCCCGAGAGGCCCGAGCCCTCGACCGTCGCGACGACGTCGAACTGGCCCGCGCGATCGGAGAGCTCCAGCGGCTGGGCGATCATCATGCGCAGCACCGGACGGGCGAAATACACCGTCTGGTCGCGGCCGTTGATGGTGATCGTGCCCTTGCCCGGCTTGATCCAGACGCGGGCGACGGCGTTCTTGCGCTTGCCGGTCGCGTACGAACGGCCCTGCGCATCGCGCTTGGGCTCGCGGACGACGGTTTCCTCAGCTTGCGTGCCGAGACCCTTCAGGGCGTCGAAGCCGGTGGCTTCGGTCGTGGTGGCTTCGCTCATTACGCGCTCCGCACGTTCTTGGCGTTCAGGTCGGCGAACGCGATGGTCTCGGGGTTCTGAGCGGCGTGCGGATGCTCGGCGCTGTTGTAGATGCGCAGGTGCGTCATCTGCTTGCGGGCGAGCGGGCTTTCCTTGGGCAGCATGCGCTCGACGGCCTTCTGCAGCACGCGCTCGGGATACTTGCCGGCCAGGATCTGCGCCGGGGTCCGCTGCTTCACGCCGCCCGGGTGGCCGGTGTGCCAGTAGTAGACCTCGTCGGTGGCCTTCTTGCCCGTGAACTTCACCTTGTGGGCGTTCACGACGACGACGAAGTCGCCGCAGTCGACGTGCGGGGTGTAATCAGGCCGGTGCTTGCCGCGAAGACGCATGGCGATGAACGAAGCCAGGCGGCCGACCACGGCGTCCTGGGCGTCGATCACGATCCACTTCTTCTCGACCTCGGCGGGCTTCAGCGAAGCCGTGGTGCTCTTCAGCATGAGGGACGATCCAATAGAACCAATGCGGGTTCGCTGAACGCGGCCCCGACGTGAGGCGCGGCATATGCCGAAAAGGACGCCCGCTGTCAATGCGCGTAAATCCGCGCGCCGGCGCGTATATATCTGATTTTGCGAGCTAATTTGTATCCGGTAATATCATACCGCTACTTTTCCGCCGCCAAATAGGCCTCGCTGAGGGTCTGCTTCTCCTTCGCGACCGGCAGCAGGGTCGGATAGAACTGCACGAAGGTGGTGTCCACGGCGGCGTTCTTCTCGTGGCACTGGTTGCAGGCCGAGGTCTGCGGCAACGCCTGGGCGGGCTGCTCGCCGTTGAAGCCGAAGAAGGCCCAGCCGCTGGGATAGCGCTTGTCCTTGAGGTGGACCTCAACGGCCATCCGGTTCGTCTGGAACAGGCCCCCCTTGTTGATCGAGCCCTCCCCCTGCCCGCCGCGGATCTCCAGGACGAAGAACGAACCCTCCGGCCAGCGGCCGGTGCGCACGAAGGTCTCGTACGACGCGCGGTCGACGAAGACGTTGTCGAACATGTGGTGGTCGGCGCCGGTCGGCGCGTTGGGGCCGTAGGTCATGTCCATGCCGGCCGAGAGGAAGATCCAGGTGCGATAGTCCTTCGGGAACTCGAGCTTGCCGTCGGGCGTGAAGACGGCCGCGGGTTTCGGCGCCTGGGCCTGGGTGGCCGAGCCGGCCAGCAGGCCCGCGATCAGGGCGGCCGCCGCCGCGCCCGCGATCCCGAGATGAAGCTTCATGGCCGGCCCCTCCTGTCGACGAGGCCAGTGTGCCGCTCATGCCGGACACCGGACAATGCCGCGAAGGCATCGAATCCGGCCATGCGGCCGAGCTCAGACCCGCCGCACGCGCCAGGCGAAGGCGACGGCGAGGGTCAGGACCAGAGCGGCCGCCAACTGGTGGACGATCGAGAGCCCGACGGGAGCGCCCAGCATCAGGGTGGCGATCCCGAGGAGCGCCTGCGCCGCCACGGCGCCGGCCACCGCCACGCCCAGCAGCTTGGACTCGTGCGCCAGGTATCTCGAGCGCCAGGCGGCGACGCCCAGGGTCACCGCCACCGCGGTAAGGACGTAGGCGACCAGGCGGTGATGCAGCTGCACCGCGCCCTGGCTGTGGGCCAGGGTCGCCCAGAGGCTCGCGCTCGCGTAGTCGTCGGGGAGCAGGCGGCCGTTCATCAGCGGCCAGTCGTTGTAGACGAAGCCGGCGTCGTTGCCGGCCACGAGGGCGCCCAGCAGCACCTGCAGGTAGACGAGGCCCAGGAGCCAGGCCGCACGCCGGCCCCACGGGCTGGGGAGCGTCTGGCGCGCCGTGCCCGCCCAGGCGTCGAATGCGGTCCAGAGCAGCAGCCCCAAGAGCGCGAACGCCAGCCCCAGGTGGACCATCAGCCGCTCGGGCGCGACCGAGACGCGGTGCGAGAGCCCGCTCGCCACCATCCACCAGCCGACGAGGCCCTGCAGGGCGCCCAGCACGAAGATGCCGCCCAGCCGAAGGAAAAGCCGGCGCGGCAGCTGGCGGCGGACCGCGAACCAGACAAAGGGCACGAAGAAGACGACGCCGGTCAGGCGCCCGAGCAGCCGGTGCGACCACTCCCACCAGTAGATCGACTTGAAGGCGGCGAGGCTCATGCCCGCGTTCAGCTGGCTGTACTGCGGGATCTGGCGATAGCGGGCGAACTCCGCCTGCCAGTCGGCCTGGCTCAGCGGCGGGATGGCGCCGGTCACCGGCTTCCACTCGGTGATCGACAGGCCGGAGTCGGTAAGTCGGGTGGCCCCGCCCACGATCACCATGGCCAGCACCATGGCGGCGACGGCCAGCAGCCAGATGGCGACGGGCCGCGAACGGTCCGAACTCAGGAACGAAATCATAGGGACCGCGGTCGCGCAGTTTTCCGGCTGAAACTTGGCCGGGTCCTTTAGCGGGGTTACGCCGCCGCGCCCAGCGCTCTATGACGGCGCCATGTCGCCCCGCCTGCGCAAATTCATCGGCATGGTCGCGATCCTCGCGTTCCTGATCGTCTACATCGTCGTCGTCGCCTCGCTGGGCGACGAGATCCCCGACCACTGGGCGTGGAAGCTCGCCTACTACGGCTTCTTCGGCACCTTCTGGGGTGTGCCCCTGTTCCCCCTGATCCGCTGGATGAACCGCGAGCGGTGACCTAGGCTCCGGCTAGCTCCGGAGGTCCCGATGACACGCCTGCTCGCCGCCCTGCTCGTCCTGATGCTCGCGCCGCTGCCGGCGCTGGCGGCCCAGGTAGGCAAGCTGAAGGTCACCGTGCTCTCGACCATGATGGCCGACCAGGGGATCGGCGAATGGGGCTATGCCGCGCTGGTCGAGGTGGACGGCCGCAAGATCCTCTACGACACCGGCGCGCGGCCCGAGACGGTGCTGGCCAACGCTCGCGACCTGAAGGTCGACCTCTCCGGCATCGAGGACGTGGTGCTGAGCCACCACCACGGCGACCACACGGGCGGCTTCCTGGTGTTGCGCAAGGCGCTGGCGGCGCAGAACCCGAAGGCGCTGAGCCGCGTACATGTGGGCGAGGGCTTCTTCGCGGCCGGGACGCAGGGCTTCCGGCCGGCGATCCCCAAGCTGAAGGCCGACGTCGAGGCGGCCGGCGCGGCCTTCGTCGTCCACAAGGGGCCTGTGGAACTCCTGCCCGGCGTCTGGCTCACCGGGCCGGTGCCGCGCGAGACCGACGAGAAGAACTTCCCGCCGGGCTGGACGCTGGCCGGCGGCGCCGAGGACGACGTGCCCGAGGACATGGCCATGGTGTTCGACACCGCCGACGGCGTCGTGGCGCTGAGCGGCTGCGGACATGCCGGGGTGATCAACATCGTCAGGCGCGCCCGGGGCCTTGCCGCCGGCAAGCCGCTGCTGGCGGTGATCGGCGGGCTGCACCTGTTCCAGAACAGCGACGCGCGCCTCGACTGGACGGGCGCAGAACTGAAGGCGGCCGGCGTGCGCTACCTGCTGCTCGGCCACTGCACCGGCATCGAAGCCACCTGGCGCCTGCGCCAGGCCGCCGGCCTCACCCGCAAGACCGCCGCCTACGGCGCGACCGGCGCGACCTTCGAACTGGGCCAGGGGATCGTCGCGCGGCCGATCGCGGGTTAGTGGCGCTTGCCGTCGAAGATCATCCTGAAGCGCCAGACGCCGTCAGCGGGCGCTGCCATGCCCTCCGCCAACGGCGCGGCCGTCATCCAACCTCGCTCCGCCATCTTCAGGAAGGCGAACTCGAAACCGTAATCGGGCGTCGAGACCGAGATGATCTTGCAGTTCCTCAACAGGCCCTTGTCGGCCACGCGGCAGTCCGCCTCGACAACCGACATCAAGCCCATGCGGGCTGCGCGCTCCGGGTAGTAGGGCCCCGCGTCGCCAAGCCTGCTGTAGGCGCTGCTCCGCTGGAACCGAGCGTCGCGTCGGGGCGGCCCCTCCGCCGCAGGGCCAAAGCGGACCGGAATCACGACCGCGCCTTGCATCTTCTTGGCTGCCTCGGGCGTGGCCCGGAACTTCGGCGCGAGCGAGAGGGCGTATGCCCCGAGGCCGGCGTCCCCGGGCTCTTCAGACAGAATGTGGCAATCGCTGAGCCGACCATCGCCCGCCACCCGACACTCAATGCGCGCCAGACCTCTCTGCGGACCATCGGTCGTCGGCGGATAGAACTTGGCCATATCTTCGGCGCTGGGCGCTTCCGCCCAGATCACCTGCGCCAGAACAGGCGTCGCCGCGACAGTGGCGCACACGACCGCCCACAGCGCGAACTTTCCCGTTGCCCTCATCCCCGGTTCCGCTAGAAGACGCCCCTCGCCGCTGGGCCCGCGGAGCGTGGCGCAGCTTGGTAGCGCACTTGACTGGGGGTCAAGGGGTCGCAGGTTCAAATCCTGTCGCTCCGACCAGCGGCCGGCGGCGAGATTTCCCTCAGCTCTTCAGCAGCCCGTCCAGACGCGCCTTGGCGGTCTCCAGGTCGCGCAGCGCGTCCAGGAGCGCGGTCTTGTGGCCAGTCGGGGCGGCTTTGGCGGTGGGCGCGGGCTTTTCGGCGGGCGGAGGCACGGACACGCCTTCGCCCGCGGCCACGAGGCGCCGCACGCCGTGCTCGCGGTGGAGCTTCTGGACGCCCTTGATGGTGTAGCCCTCGTCGTGCAGCAGGCGGCGCACGCCGCGCAGGACCGCGATGTCGGTGGGGCGGTAGAAGCGGCGTCCGCCAGCGCGCTTCATCGGCTTGATGAAGGTGAACTTCGTTTCCCAGAAGCGCAGCACGTGTTGCGGCACATGAAGCTCATCCGCCGCTTCGGAGATCGTGCGGAAGGCGTCCGGGCCCTTGGCCACCGGGACTACGAGGTCCTCACCGCGAGAGCGCGCGGTCGACCCGCGCCTTCATCACCTGCGAGGCGCGGAAGCCGATCACGCGCCGCGGATCGATCGCGGCCGGTTCGCCGGTCTTGGGATTGCGGCCCATCCGGGCCCGCTTCGCGCGCACCTGGAAGACGCCGAAACCGCTGAGCTTGACCTGCTCGCCGCGTTCCAGCGCCTGGCACATCAGCTCAAGCACGCGCTCGACCAGCTCGGAGCAATCCTGGCGGGTCAGGCCCACCTGCTCGTGCACCGACTCGCACAGGTCGGCCCGCGTGACGGTCGCCCCCTTCATGATCGCCCTGGTCCCCGCCGCCACGTCGTTCATGGTTCTTGATTGTCCTATTGTCACAAAGACTTCAAGTCACGCTTTACAGCTTAAGCCTAAGCGATCGTCAAAGGCGCAGGACGCAGGCGCCCCAGGTCAGGCCGCCGCCCATCGCTTCGAGCAGCAGCAGCTGTCCAGGACGAATGCGACCGTCCTTCAGGCCCTGGTCGAGCGCAAGAGGAATCGAGGCCGCCGACGTGTTCGCGTGTTCCGCCACTGTGGATATCACCTTGTGCGCATCGATCCCGAGCCGTTTGGCCACGCCCTCGAGGATCCGCTGGTTGGCTTGATGGGGGATGAACCAGTCGACGCTGGGCACATCGATGCCCGCGTCGGCGGCCGCGGCGATCACCGCCTCGGAGATGTTCACGACCGCGTGGCGGAACACCTGGTTGCCCTGCATGCGCAGATAGCCGGTCTGGCGGTTGGTGGAGACGCCGCCGTCGACGTAGAGCAGCTCCTGCTTGGTCCCGTCGGCGCGCAGGGCGAAGCCCAGCAGGCCCCGGTCGGAAGTCGTCCCATCCCCCTCCCCGGGTTCCACAACCACCGCGCCGGCCCCGTCGCCGAACAGCACGCAGGTGCCGCGGTCGGTCCAGTCCATCAGGCGGGTCATGGTCTCGGCGCCGATGACCAGCGCGCACTTGCTGCGATTGCGGGCCACGAAGCCGTCGGCCACCGACAGCGCATAGACGAAGCCGGAGCACACCGCCTGGACATCGAAGGCGATGCCGACCGGGCAACCCAGCTTGCGCTGCACGATGGTGGCGACGGCCGGGAAGGTCAGGTCCGGGGTGGTGGTCGCCACCACAATCAGGTCAACGTCGTCCGGCGTGCGGCCGGCGGCTTCCAGCGCCCGGCGGGCGGCCTCGACGGCGAGGTCCGAGACGGGCGTGTCGTCGTCGGCCTGGCGGCGCTGGCGAATGCCGGTGCGCTCGCGGATCCACTCGTCCGACGTGTCGACGATCTTCGCCAGCTCGTCGTTGGTGACGATCCGTTCGGGCAGGAAGCCGCCTACCCCGGTCACGACACTACGCAGGACTTTGGACAAATCAGGCGGCTCCATCCGCGGCGGAAGGGCCCGCGTCGGCGAGCGCGGCGGGAAGCCGCCTCATATTCCGTTCGATCTCTGAGGCAAACCCGCTTTGCGCCACATCGGCCGCCGCACGGATCGCTTTCGTGAAATCCCGCTCGTCAGCGCCGCCATGGCACTTGAGGACGAGGCCGTTGAGGCCCAGCAGCGGCGCGGCCGGCGGCGGACTCATCTTCTCGCGGAAGCGCAACAGCGACGGGCGGGCGAGCAGCGCGCCCAGGTTGGACAGCGGCCCGGCCGTCAGTGCGCCGCGGAGCTCGCCGAACATGAACTTGGCCGCGCCCTCCATCGCCTTAAGCGAGACGTTGCCGGTGAAACCGTCCGTCACCACGACGTTGACGGCGCCGCCCGTGATGTCGTCGCCCTCGACGAAGCCCTTGTAGTCGAGGTCGAGCTTGCCCTCGCGCAGGACGCGGTGCGCCTCGCGGACCTCCTCGTGGCCCTTCATATCTTCCGAGCCGACGTTCAGCAGGCCGACCGTGGGGCGGGCCACGCCGTGGGCGGCGCGATGGTAGGCCTCGCCCATGATCGCGAACTCCACCAACCGCTCGGCGTCGCAGTCCACGTTGGCGCCGACGTCGAGGAAGGTGGTGACGCCCCTGGCGTGCGGGATCGAGGCCACCAGGGCCGGACGGTCCAGATCGGCGCTCATCCGCAGGATCAGCTTGGAGATGGCCATCAAGGCGCCGGTGTTGCCGGCCGAGACGGCGGCGTTGGCCTCGCCCTCGCGGATCGCCTCGACGCTGTTCCACATCGACGAGCCCTTGCCGCGGCGCATGGCCTGGGCCGGCTTCTCGTCCATGGCGATGACCTTGGCGGCGTGCCGAATCTCGGCGCGGTCGGCCAGGATCCGGTGGCGCCCCATCTCGGCTTTCAGTGCGGCTTCGTCGCCGTGCAGGAGGAGGCGGACATGGGGTCGGTCAACCAGCGCCCTGGCGCAGGCGGGGATCACCACACTCGGTCCGTGGTCGCCGCCCATGGCGTCGACGGAGATGACCAGCGGTTGGGTCAAATGATGGTGTCCGTCCCTTTTGGCGACCCTGGAGGATTCGCCGCGGCGACCTTAGCGGTCGGCTTGCGGCGTGGAAACTAAGCCTTTGGCTCGGTGAGCTTCTTCAGCGCGGCGAAGGGCGAGGTCTCCTCCTCCGGCGCGTCGTAGTCGAAGGTCGCGCCGGGCTTGCGCGGGAACGGATCGACCTCCAGCGCCAGGTGCTCGATCACATAGCCGGCCAGGTCGATGGCGTCGCCGTCCAGCACGTCCGGCGCGTCGGGCGCGTCGGGATCCAGCGCCAACTCTCCGCCGTCGGACGTCGCCGCGTGCGGGCTGCCGGCCGGCACGACGCGCACGTCGATCTCGCCCCTGAGCGGCTGTTCGAAGGGGTCGAGGGAGACGCCGCACACCTGTTCGACGATCGCGTCGATTTTCCCGGTGAGCTCGGCGCCGTCCAGCCAGGGCTTCACAGTGACCTCGGCCTTGAGCGACGGGAGGCTCTTCAGCCCCAGCCGCTTGGCGATCGCCGCGCGCTGCTCGGCGTCGGGCTCCAACGTCAGGCGCACCGGCCCACGGCTGAGCTCGTGCAGCTTCAGGGGGGCGTCCCAGCTCAAAGCGGCGCCCATTCGACGTCGCCGGCGTACAGGCGCTCGACGGCTTGGGCGCGCAGCGCCTCCCGCTGCTGCAGGACATAGGCGGCCAGCCGAGGGGCTCCGCTCGCGTCGGCGCCCTCGTAGACCGTGCGTTCGAGCATGGCCTGCAGGTCGGTCGTGTCGGGCAGCGCCGAGAGCGCGTCCTCCAGCGAGCCGATGCGGCCGTAGAAGGCCTCGCCCAGCTTGCGCATCTTCTTGCCGACCGAGAGGTCGCCGACGCCCATTTCGCGCAGCGCGTGGTCCAGGGCGCTGAGATAGGTGTCGAACAGGGCCTGGGCGGTCTCGGCCGCCTGGTCCCCCTGCCCCTTCAGCCGCTCGAGCAGCAGGTAGACATGCAGGCTGTAGAGCTCGAAGCGGCCCTCGACCGTGTCGGGGGCGCCGAGCTCGGCGTAGAGCGCGGGCGTGCGCGATTGGGCCACCGTCCGCGCA
>NZ_DASWTE010000407.1:0-2462 GCF_036402295.1 Phenylobacterium sp. | reverse complement strand
CTTGTACTGCTTGGTCCAGCGATCGACCTGGCGGGCCATGTAGTTGCCGGGCTTGCCGAAGTCCGACAGGCCCACGGCCTCGACGTCGGTGTTGTGCAGGTCGGCCAGGGTCTTGATCTTGGCCAGGATGATCTCCCGGCGTTCCGCGGGCGAATAGGCCGGCAGCGACTGGTCCCAGAGGATCCGGCCCTCGACCATGTCCATCACGTAGAACATGGTGCCCACCACGCTCTCGTCGGTGCAGAGGCCGTAGGGCCGCGCGACCGGGAAGCCGGTGGGATAGAGCGCCGAGATCACCCGGAACTCACGGTCCACCGCATGCGCCGACGGCAGGAGCTTGCCCGGCGGCTTGCGGCGCATGACGTACTTCTTGGTGGGCGTGATCAGCTGGTAGGTCGGGTTCGACTGGCCGCCCTTGAACTGGCGCACCTCCAGCGGCCCGGCATAGCCTTCGACGTTGGCCTTCATCCACGCCGCGAGCGCGCCCTCGTCGAAGCGATGGCTTTCGGCGACTTCCTTGGTGCCGGTGTTGAGCGCCTCGCGCTCCTGCTCGGCGGTGACGGCTTCGGCCATGGCGCTCTCCCACGCTTCGTACATTTGTTTGAACCTCTTTTACCGGTGACGCAGCGGCGGGCAAGGCGCGAACGCTTGACGCGCGGGCGACCGCCCCGCAGAGGCGGGACATGGTCGAGGACGTCATGTCGGTCATCGAGGTCGCCGCCCCGCGCGAGCAGGTGTGGCGCGCGCTCACGGAGCCGGCGCTCGTGGTCCAGTGGATGGGCGCGCTCCGCTTCCGCGCCGAAGCCGGCCACGTATTCTATCTGCAACCCGACCGGGCGCGGCGGCTGGCGGGCGACGTCACGGACGGCATCGCGTGCCGCATCGAGATCCTGGATCGGCCGCGGCGGCTCACCTTCTCGTGGGATCTGCCTGACACCTCGGTGGACATCCGCCTGCGGAACATCCCCGGAGGCACCCACGTGCGCCTCGTTCACTCGGGCTGGGACCGTTTCGACGACCGCGAGACCGAGAACGTCCGCGGCGGCATGGGCCACGCGTGGCACAGCGTGGCGCTCCCGGCGCTCAAGGCGGTGGCGGAGTCAGCCCCCTAGGCGCGCTCCAGCGCGCGCCAGCCGATGTCGGTGCGGCAGAAGCCGTCGGCGAAGTCGATCTTCGCCACGGCGGCGTACGCCTTCTCCTTCGCCTCGCGCAGGGTCGCCGCCCGGGCGCAGACGTTCAGCACACGCCCGCCGGCCGCGCGCAGCATGCCGTCCGCGTCGCACGTCGTGCCCGCATGGAACACCGCCACGTCGGGTCCGAAGTCCGCGTCGGCGCCGTGGATCGCCCCACCGGCCACCGGCGTCCCGGGATAGCCCTTGGCCGCCAGCACCACGCAGATCGCCGCCTCGTCCCGCCACGTCGGCTCCGGCATCTCGGCCAGCCGGCCCTCGGCGCAGGCCATCAGATACGGCACGAGATCGCTCTCGAGCCGCAGCATCAGCACCTGGCACTCGGGATCGCCGAAACGGACGTTGAACTCGACCAGCTTGGGGCCGTGCTTCGTGGCCATCAGCTCCACGAACAGCACCCCGCGATAGGGCGCCCCGTCGTCGGCGATACCCGCGAAGGCCGGCTCCACCAGGCGCGTGCGCACCTGCTCCACCAGCTCGGGGGTGAAGACGGGCGCCGGAGAATAGGTCCCCATGCCGCCGGTGTTCGGGCCTTGCTCGCCGTCGAAGACGCGCTTGTGGTCCTGGGCCCAGCCGAAGAGCATCGAGGTCTTGCCGTCGCACAGGGCGAACAGCGAGCCGATCTCGCCCTCCAGGAACTCCTCGATCACCACCCGCGCGCCCGCCGCCCCAAACCGGCCGCCGAAGGCGTCGTCGATGGCCGCCTCGGCCTCGGCGCGTTGCGGCGCGATCACCACGCCCTTACCGGCCGCCAGGCCGTCGGCCTTGATCACATAGGGCGGCTCGAACCGGTCCAGCGCCGCCTTGGCCGCATCGGCGCTCTCACAGACCGCGTAGGCCGAGGTCGGCAGCCCGTGGCGGTCGCAGAACGCCTTGGTGAAAGCCTTGGAGCTCTCGAGCTGTCCCGCCTGGGCGGTCGGCCCAAAGCACGGGATCCGCGCCGCCCGCAGCGCATCGGCCAGGCCGACGGCGACGGCGGACTCCGGGCCGATGACCACGAGGTCCGCGGCGATCTCGTGGGCCAGGACCACAAGAGCTTCGACGTCGGTAGCCGCCACGTCGCGCAGCTCGCACTGGGCCGCCATGCCGGGATTGCCCGGCGCCGCCACGAACCGCTTCACGAGCGGCGACGCCGCGATCTTCCACGCGAGCGCATGTTCGCGGCCGCCGGACCCAACGAGCAGGATGTTCATGAGGCGCCGCTTTGGCGCGGGCGCCCCGTCGGGTCAAGCCGCGACCGTTCCCTTCACCCAGCGGCGCACCGCCTCAAGG
>NZ_DASWTE010000406.1:0-1550 GCF_036402295.1 Phenylobacterium sp. | reverse complement strand
AGAGCAAGTTCAAGGACTGGCCCTTCGCTGCCAGCCCCAAGGGCCACATCGCCCTGCAGAACCACGGCGACGACGTCTGGTACCGGAGCATCAAGGTGCGGGTGCTGAAGTAGCCTCTACCCACATCTGTCATCCCGGTTTTGCGCAGCGCAATGACCGGGGACCCAAGCGTCGATCTCTCAGGATGGATAGCCACGTCGAGGCCGTGCATGTCCTGCAGCATCGACGCTCATGGGTCCCGGGTCTTTGCGCTGCGCGCAAGACCGGGATGACACTCGGGGGGGACTACGTCGCCCAGGCCCGCCCGATCTCCTTCATCGGCACGCAGCCCCGGTAGTCGCCGGGGACGGGGTCGTAGCGGAGGGTGACCGTCGCGCCGGGCTTCGAGGTGAAGTAGCCGATGGTCATCAGGTCCTTGAGCGACCCGAACGCGTGCGGCTTGCCGCGGGCGGCGGCGGCCTCCTGGTCGTAGCGGGTGAGGAGCGCCGTCTGCTGGGCGGGCGCGAGGTCGATGAAGGCCTTGCCGTGGGCGGCCCTCGCGTCGGCGTCCATGCGGGCGAGCCCCCCCTTGATGAACTCGGCCTGCGCCGGTTCGAGCCAGCCCTTCACGGCGCGGTCGACCATCTGCGGCACGCCGGCCTCGCGGGCGCCGGGCGTGTCGGTCTTGGGGTAGATCAGCTCGGCGACTACATCGACCAGACGCGCCTGTTCGGCCGTGAACGCCGTGGGCGTCCAGGCGAGCGGCGCGGGCTGGGCCCAGGCGACGCTGGCGCCGCCGGCGGTGAGCGTGAGCGAGAGGCCGAAGAGGGCGTCGCGTCGGTTGATCAGCATCGTCCGTCCCTCCCCTAGAGCTCGCCGCGCTTCTTCGCCTGCACGGCATGGTCTGCGGCCCGCGCAGTCAGCGCCATGTAGGTGAGCGACGGGTTCACGCACGACGCCGAGGTCATCGCCGCCCCGTCGGTCACGTAGACGTTCTTGCACTCGTGCACCTGGTTGTGCGCGTTCAGCACCGAGGTCTTGGGATCGCGACCCATCCGCGCCGTGCCCATCTCGTGGATGCCGAGGCCCAGCGCGTAGTCGCCGTCCATCGTCTGCACATTCTTGAAGCCCGCCGCCTCGAGCATCTCGGCCGCCGCGGCCTGCATGTCCTTGCGCATCGCGAGCTCGTTCTCGCGGATCGACCCATCGAAGGTGAGCGTCGGCAGGCCGTACTTGTCCTTCTTGTCCTTGTTCAGCGTCACCCGATTGTCGGCATAGGGGAGGATCTCGCCGAAGCCGCCCAGCCGCACTATCCACGGCGCAGGTTGGGAAAGCTCGGCCTTGCGAGCCGCACCGAAGCCGGGCGCCGACAGCGCCCGTGACCAGCCGGGCCGACCTGCGCCGCCCTGGTAGCCGAAGCCGCGCAGGTAGTCCTTCCGTTTGGTGGCCGCATCGCCGAGGTTGCGGAACCGCGGGATGTAGACGCCGTTCGGCCGCCGGCCCGAATAGTAGCTGTCCTCAAACCCGGGCGCCTCGGCCTGGGCGCCGGCCGCCAGGTGGTGGTCCATGAT
>NZ_DASWTE010000405.1:0-11454 GCF_036402295.1 Phenylobacterium sp. | reverse complement strand
GGGGCCGGCTTGCTCTCGCCGGTGCCGCCGGGACCGTGGTTCTGGATGCGGGCCGGCGGCGACCTGATGGACCTGGCCGCGCTCGGCCGCGCGATCGGCCGTGACAACCCTCGCCGCAAGATCGCCTACGCCGCGTTCGGGGCGGTCGCCGCCGTCGCGGTGGTCGACCTGGCCATCGCCATCCACACCGCCCGCAACCGCCGCGACGATCGCGACGCGGCGGCCTAGGTCCCGCTCAGCAGGAAGTGCCCGCGCAGCGCGGCCGCCGGCTTGTCGCGCGCTTCCTGCCAGGCCTCGACATGCACGTTGGCGATCTGGCGCCCGACCTTCCGCACGTCGGCGCGGGCGTACATGGTCATGGCCTTGCCGGGCCGCAGGTACTCGATCGTGATGTCGATGGTCTTGTGGACCTTGGCGCTGGGCGCGATCACCGACAGCTGGGCGAGCGCGGTCATCTCCATGAACGCCCCGATCACCCCGCCGTGCAGGGCCGGCAACACCATGTTGCCGATAAGGTGGGGCGCGAACGGCAGGATGGCGGTCATCTCGTCGCCCGCCACCTCGACCCGCATGCCGAGGAACCGCGCGTAGGGCACCTGCTGCAGGAAGGTGTCGACCGGCTGGATCGGAGCGTCGTCCATGCCCTAGCCCCGCGGGTTCAGCATGAAGGTGGCCTGGGCGGTCGCCAGCGGATCGGCCGGGTCGTCGTCCCAGGCCTGGGCGCGGACGAAGCCGACGGAGCGCGTGAGCCGGTAGCAGGTGGCCTCGGCGGTGACGCCGCTGCGAGGCTTGGCGGGGCGCAGGTAGTCGATGCGTAGGTCCAGGGTGGCGATCGGCATCGGCGTCTCGTTGGCCGAGTTCACCGCGAGGCCGCAGGTGTGATCGATAAGTGCGGTGACCACGCCGCCGGCGATCACGTCGGTCTCGGGGTCGCCGACCAGCTCCTCGCGCCAGGCCGCGCGCATCACGCCCACGCCCCTGCCGATGCTGACGAGCTCCATGCCCAGGGCCGCAGCATGCGGGACGAACTGGGTCATGCGGTCGGGGAGGGCGGCGGTGTCGTAGGTCTCGGCCATGCCCTTTGGTAGGCCCCTTCCCGCATACGTAAGTCAATCCGTGTGCGGGCTGGGCGGAGCCGTCCGCGGGCGCCTACATTGGTGAGGCATGATCCGGCCGCAGGACCTCCTCTGCCCCAAGCCCGAAGGGCTCTACTGCGTGCCGGGCGACTTCTACATCGACCCGGTGCGGCCGGTGGAGCGGGCGGTGATCACCCACGGCCATGCCGACCATGCGCGCGCAGGCCACGGCGCCGTGCTGGCCACGCCGCAGACGCTGGACATCATGGGCGAGCGCTACGGCCTCGACTTCGCCCGCGCCATGCAGCCCGCCGCCTACGGCGAGGTGGTGAGCCGCGACGCCGTGGAGGTGACGCTGGTCCCCGCCGGGCACGTCCTGGGTTCGGCCCAGGTGGTGGTGCGCTGGAAGGGCCTGACCATGGTCGTCTCCGGGGACTACAAGCGGCGACGGGATCCCACCTGCCCACCGTTCGAGCTCGTGCCGTGTGACGTGTTCATCTCGGAGGCGACGTTCGGCCTGCCGGTGTTCCGCCACCCCGACGACCGCGACGAGATCGCCCGTCTGCTGCGCTCGGTGGCCCAGTTCCCGGAGCGCAGCCACATCGTCGGCGCCTATGCGCTGGGCAAGGCGCAGCGGATCATCCGCCTGCTGCGTGAGGCCGGCTGGGACCGGGTGATTCATGTGCACGGTGCGCTGGAGCGGCTGAACGCCCTCTACGAGCGGCATGGCGTCGACCTGGGCCCGTTGGAGCCGGCGACCACGACGAAGAAGGCCGACTTCGCCGGCGCCATCATCATCGCCCCGCCGTCGGCCATGCAGGACCGCTGGAGCCGGCGCTTCCCCGATCCGGTCGCCGCCTTCGCCTCGGGCTGGATGCAGATCCGAGCCCGCGCCCGCCAGCGTGGCGTCGAGCTGCCGCTGGTGATCTCCGATCACGCCGACTGGGACGAGCTGACCGCCACGGTCGACGAACTGCGCCCCGGCGAGCTCTGGATCACCCACGGCCGGGAGGAGGCGCTGGCCCGCTGGGCGGCGCTGCGCGACATCCCGGCGCGGGCGCTGGCGCTGGTCGGCTACGAGGATGAAGGCGACGATTGAAGCGTGGCCGTAATTTAGCCTACAACTGTAATATTGTGCTTGTGGGGACGGGGGCCATCGGAGGAATGGCCATGAAACGTCCCCTCGTGCTCATCGCTGCGGCCCTGGCCTGCGCGTCCTGTTCGCGCAAGGAGAAGGAGGAGGGGCCGGTCGAGATGGCGATGATCATCCCGCCGCCGCCCGGAGTCGCTGCGAAATACGCGATGTCGCCCGCCGCCGACGCGGCCGCGGCCCCAGCCGCCGATGCGGCGGCAGCCCCTGCCATGGCCGCCGAGCCCGCCGCCGCGGACGCCTCGCCCGCCATGCGTATCGCCGCCGGCCACCCGATGCTGGCCTACAGCTACAGCTACGGCCTGTCTCTGCCGCACCGGCAGGTGGATGCCATGCGCCGCCGCCACGAGCAGGCCTGCGTGGCGGCCGGCTATCGCGTCTGCCAAGTGGTCTCGACCTCGATCCGCGACCAGGGGAACGGCGCCGTCCGCGGCGACCTCGCCATGCGCGCGGCGCCGACGTGGCTGAAGACGTTCCGCGACGGCCTCGAAGGCGACGCCAAGGGCGCCGGCGGCCGGATCGATACCAGCGACGTCACCTCCGAGGATCTCAGCCGCGAGATCGTCGACACCGAGGCGCAGCTGCGCGCCAAGCTGACCCTACGCGACCGCCTCCAGGCCCTGCTGGCCGACCGTCCCGGCCGCCTCGCAGACCTGCTCTCGGTCGAGCGCGAGCTGGCCCGGGTCCAGGGCGAGATCGACTCCACCCAGTCGCAACTGGCGGTCATGCGCGGCCGCGTGGCGATGTCGGAGATTTCGCTGAGCTACGCCCCCGGCGACCTCGTCGGCCCCACCGTGCGCTCGCCGCTCAGCCAGTCGCTAGGCGGCTTCTTCGGTGTGATGGCGGCCAGCGTCGCGGCGATGCTCGACATCCTGGCCATCACCACGCCGTGGGCGCTGCTGCTGGGTGCGATCGCGTGGTTCTTCAGGCGGCGTCTGTGGAAACTGCTGCGCTTCCCCGGGAAGGCGGCGCCGGTTCAGGCCGTGTGAGCGGAAGCCGGGCCGCATCTGCGCCGCGCCTGCACAACCCGATCACGAAGTCGTGATCACGAAAGCGTTACCGTCACCTCGCGCCATACAGGAGGTGATCCATGCGCAAGACCCTGACTGCGATGCTCGTCGTTCTGGCCGCGGGTTCGCTCGCGGCCTGCAAGATGCCCTGGGACAAGGAGAAGGAGCCGACGCCCGGTCCCGTCGCGACGAGCCCCGACACGCCCGCCCCGGACACGACCGCCAGCACGGACCCGGCGAAAACCGTCGAGCCGACGGCGTCGACCGATCCGGCCAAGCCGGTGACTCCCGAAGCGACGCAGACCCCGTCCAAGCCGGCGACGAAGTAGCCGCCGGAGCTCAGCCGAAAGCGGCGTCGGCGGGGATCTCCTCGCCGGCGTCGCTGCCGCTTTCGAGCAGCGCCTTGATCAGCTTCTCCGCCGTGATCGGTTTCGACAGGTGGCGGTCGGCGCCGGCCTTGCGGCTGAGCTCGAGATGTTCGGGGAGCGCGTTGGCGGTGAGCATCAGCACGGGCGTGCGCCGTCGGCCAAGCTGGCGTTCGACCTGGCGGATGGCGCGGGTGGCGGCCAAGCCGTCCATCACCGGCATCTGCATGTCCATCAGCACCACGTCGAAATCGGCCGCGGAATAGGCCTCAACCGCCTGGCGGCCGTCCTCGACCGAGAGCAGCTCCACGCCCAGCGGCTGCAGGATCAGCTCCACGACCTTGCGGTTGGTGGGGTGGTCGTCGGCCAGAAGCACCCGCATCGGGCCCTGGTCGGCCGCGGGCTCCGCCGCCTCGACCGTATCCAGCACCGAGACCGGTGCGGCGGTGATCTCGAGCGGCAGGGTCACCCAGAACACCGAGCCGACACCGGGTTCGGAGTCGCAGTCGAGGTCACCGTCCATCAGCTGGGCCAACTCGCGGGAAATGGCGAGACCAAGCCCCGTGCCGCCGAAGCGTCGCGTGATCGAGCCGTCGGCCTGCTGGAAGCGGCCGAACACGCGGTCCTTGTTGGCGGGCTCGAAGCCCACGCCGGTGTCGCGCACGGCCAGCCGGAACAGGGGGCGTCCTGGCTCGCCGCCCTCGCAGGTCACCTCGATGCGCACCGCGCCCCGCTCGGTGAACTTCACGGCGTTGGACGTGAGGTTGGTGACGATCTGCTTCACCCGCACCACGTCGCTCAGCACCCAGGTCTCGGCTTCCGGCGGCAGGGAGACGTCCAGCGCCACGCCCTTCTCCTGGGCGCGCATCGACAGCAGCCCCGCGACGCCGCGGATCGCCTCGGCCAAGTGGAACGGCTCCTTCTGAATCTCGATGGCCCCGCTCTCGATGCGGGCCAGATCCAGCACGTCGGACAGCAGGCGCTCGAGCGTGGCGCCCGATGAGCGGACGATCTCGACCATCTCGCGCTGCTGGCCGTCCAGTTCGGTGCGCGCCAACACGTCGGCCACCGCCACCACGCCGTTCAGCGGCGTGCGGATCTCGTGGCTCATGTTGGCGAGGAATTCGCTCTTGGAGCGGTTGGCGGCCTCGGCCCGGTCGGCGGCGGCCTTCAGCGCTTCGGCCACCTCGCGCTCGTCGGTGACGTCCTCGCAGACGCCGATGATGTGGCGCGGCCCTTCGTCGCCGAAGGTGGCCATGATGCGGGTCTTGAAGATGCGCTCGCCGCTGGTCGCGGTCTGATGCGGCTTCTCCTCGATGTAGACGCGGCCGGTGGTGAGGACTTCCTGGTCCACCTGGGCGATGAGCGCGGCCCGCTCGGCGTCGAACACCTCGGCGGGCGTGCGGCCCACCATCTCCTCGCGGGAGCGGTCGAAGAAGTCCTCGGCCGCCTGGTTGATCATGATGTAGCGGTCGTCGTTCACGTCCTTGGCGAACAGCACCGCCGGCGCGTGGTCGACGATGGTCTCCAGCAGGGACCGGGACTCGATGTCGGCGGTGATGTTGCGCGAGGCCGCCATAAGGGGCGGGTCTTGGCCGGCGCCCGGCACGCGGACGATGGTGGTGTCCCACCACTCGGGCGAGCGGCCCGGCCGGGTGCGGAAGGTGCGCAGGCGGGCCGGCCGGCCGGCGCGGGCCGCAGCCAGCGCGCGGTCCACTTCGCCCAAGTGCTCCTGGCCCCAGACGTCGGCCCAGGCGTGGCCCGGCGCCACGGTGTCGCCCAGCTCGGCCACGGCGCGGTCGCTTGCAAAGCGCACGACGCCACGGCCGTCGAGCACGGCGACGCAGTCCAGCGTCGCCTCGGCGAGCCCCAGGAACAGGGCGTCCGTCTCGAAAGATGGGTCGCTCGGCTTGGCCACCGAATGCTCCATGGATCCCCGCGCCTGCCTCCCCGCGCGACGCGAAAGCGGGAGAATGGCCCGCAGTCCGTGAAGACTCCGTTCTCATCGGTGGTCATTCGCCGGAACGCGCGTTGCGGGCGAGCTGTTGGGCGCAACAGCGGCGATTGGGGCCTGATCCGAAGCGCCGGAAGGCCCTATGTGTGAACGCTGAGCCATGCGCGCCTTCGCCGAACTGCTCGACCGGCTGTCGCTGACGGCCTCGCGGAACGCCAAGCTCACCTTGGTGCGCGACTACCTGCGCGAGACGCCTGACCCCGACCGCGGCTGGGCGCTGGCCGCGCTCACCGGCGACCTGACGTTCGACGCCGCCAAGCCGGCCTTCATCCGCAAGGCCATCGAGTCGCGGATGGACCCGCAGCTCTTCTGGTGGAGCTATGATTACGTGGGCGACTTGGCCGAGGCGGTCTCGCTGGTGTGGCCCGCCCGGCCGGGGGCCAACCGTGAGCCCCAGCTCTCCGAGGTGATCGAGGCGCTGCGCACGGCGGGCAGGACAGAGGTGCAGCGGCTGATCGAGGGCTGGCTCGACGCCATGCGCGAGCCGCGCGAGCGCTGGGCGCTGCTGAAGCTGATGACCGGCGCGCTGCGCGTGGGCCTGACGGCGCGCCTGGCCAAGCGGGCGGCCGCAGAGCTGGGCCGCGTCGAGCCCGCCGAGATCGAAGAGCTGTGGCACGCGCTCAGGCCGCCCTACGAGGACCTGTTCGCCTGGCTGGAGGGGCGGTCGGAGAAGCCGACCTCGGAGCATCCAGCGCGCTTCCGCCCGGTGATGCTGGCCCAGGCGATCGACGAGGCCGTGGACTTCGGCAAGCTCGATCCCGCCGACTACGCCGCCGAGTGGAAGTGGGACGGCATCCGCGTGCAGGCCGCGCACGAGGGCGGCCTGCGCCGGCTCTACACCCGCACGGGCGACGACATCTCGCGCACCTTCCCCGACGTGCTGGGCGCGCTGGAGGACGAGGGCGTGCTCGACGGCGAGCTGCTGGTGATCCGCGACGGCAAGGTGGCGCCCTTCGCCGACCTGCAGCAGCGGCTGAACCGCAAGACGGTGGACGCCAGGCTGATGGCCGCCTTCCCCGCCGCGATCCGCGCCTACGACATCCTGCAGATCGGGCCCGAGGACACTCGCGGACTGCCCTTCGCCGAGCGGCGCAAGCGCCTGGAGGCCTTCGTGGCCAAGGAGGCGAGCCCTCGGATCGACCTGTCGCCGGTGCAGCCGTTCGCAAGCTGGGCGGAGCTCTCGGCCCTGCGCGCCCAGCCGCCCGCCGGCGACCCACAGATCGCCGAAGGGCTGATGCTGAAGCGCTGGGATTCGCCCTACGAGGCGGGCCGGCCTAAGGGGCCGTGGTTCAAGTGGAAGCGCGACCCATTCCTGGTCGACGCGGTGCTGATGTACGCCCAGCGGGGCCACGGCAAACGGTCAAGTTACTACTCGGACTACACCTTCGGTGTGTGGGCGCAGGACGAGGCGGGTCAGCGGGCGCTGACGCCGGTCGGCAAGGCCTATTTCGGCTTCACCGACGAGGAACTGCTGCAGATCGACAAGTTCGTGCGCGACAACACCCTCGAGCGGTTCGGTCCGGTCCGCTCGGTGCGCGCCGAGCCCCACCACGGCCTGGTCTTCGAGGTGGCGTTCGAGGGCCTGCAGCGCTCCACGCGCCACAAGTCGGGCGTGGCCATGCGCTTCCCCCGCATCAGCCGCATCCGTTGGGACAAGCCGGCCGGCGAGGCAGACGAGCTGGAGACGCTGGAGCGACTGCTGGCGCAGATGGAGGGGCGGTAACCGGCAGATTGACGAGGATCATATCCGGGCTAGCGGGGGACCTATCTCCTGAGCAAGACAAAGGAGGTCACCATGCACGTCCGTCTGACTGGACTCGCCCTCGCGATCGGCCTCGCCGCCGGCGGCGGGCCGGCGTCTGCCGCCACCGTCACCGGGACGTTCACGCCGGCGGGGCCCGGCGAGGCCTTCCTGGCCCTGCTCCAACCGGCCGGTTCGGGAATCTACGAGGTCAGCTTCGCATTCTCGCGCCCAGGCGCAGGGCACATCTCGACCCATCTGATGGAAAGCTACGAATTCTACGACGCCGTGACGGGTGAGCACCAGGGCGGCGACGACAACCTCTATGACAACGAGTATTTCTTCCCGTCGCCGACACTGAACGGCTCCCTGACCTTCCGGATCGGCCGTCCCTACAGCGAGGTGATCGGCGGCCAGCGCATCGAGGGGTTCTTCTGGGACGCCCGGATTGGCCTCAGCGGCGCTTTCGACGGTGCGACCCCCGTGACCTATTCCCTGTCTGTCGATCGGGTCGCCGATGTGCCCGAGCCTGCGGCGTGGCTGCTGATGATTGGGGGCTTCGGACTTGCCGGAACGATACTGCGGCGGCGCGCCAGAGCCGTCGCCTGACGTTCGTCACGGTGGCAGCAGGTCTTCCTTGGCCAGAAACGCCCGCAGATCCCCGCCCTCGAACAGCACCCCCCTCACGCCGGCCCTGAGCGCCGCCTCCAGGTCCGACGGCTTGTCGCCGATCAGCAGCGAGGCTTCGCGGTCGATGGGCCAGTCCTGCAGCGCCTGCAGGATCATCCCGGGATTGGGCTTGCGGAGCGGCGGGTCGGGGTGGCGGTAGGTCTCGACCGGCGCCTCCGGGTGCTGGGGCGCGTGGTAGAAGGCGTCGATGCGGGCGCCCGCCTCGGCGAGGTCGGCCTGCATGCGGGCGTGCAGGGCGTGCATGTCGTCCTCGGAGTAGTAGCCGCGGCCCACGCCCGACTGGTTCGTCACGACGATCACCAGCCAGCCGGCGCGGTTGAACGCCGCCACCGCCTCCCGCGCCCCGGGAATCCAGCGGAAGTCCTCCCAGCGGGAGACATAGCCGCGGTCCTCGTTCAGCACGCCGTCGCGGTCGAGGAACAGGGCGGGCTTCAGGGGCGCGGTTTCAGGCACGGGACGATCATACCGGCTGGCGGGTCGGGCTCGGGTTTCAAAAAGCCTGATTCCGCCTCTAGGGTCGCCATGGTTCCGCTTGCGAGGGCCCGTTGGCCGACGTCCTGACGATCCAAGACCTGCGGGTAGACTTCGACACCCACGACGGCGTCGTGAACGCCGTGCGCGGCGTCTCGCTGGCGGTGGCCCGCGGCGAGACCCTGGGCGTGGTGGGCGAGAGCGGGTCGGGCAAGAGCCAGACCTTCATGGCCGCCATGGGCCTCCTGGCCCGCAACGGCCGCGCGGCGGGCTCGGTGAGGCTGCACGGCCAGGAGCTGCTGGGCCTGAAGCCCCGCGAGCTGAACCGCGTCCGCGGATCGAAGATGACCATGATCTTCCAGGACCC
The DNA here is from genome assembly GCF_036402295.1 of Phenylobacterium sp. Classification (GTDB taxonomy): domain Bacteria; phylum Pseudomonadota; class Alphaproteobacteria; order Caulobacterales; family Caulobacteraceae; genus Phenylobacterium. The sequence continues at coordinate 2,570 of NZ_DASWTE010000405.1, read as the reverse complement.
GCTGACGGCGCTCACTCCGCACGTGCGGATCGGCGAGCAGATCGCCGAGCCGCTGCGGCTGCACCTGGGCCTCTCAGGGGGCGACGCCGACAAGCGGGCGCGCGAGTGGCTGGAGAAGGTGCGCATCCCCGACGCGGCGCAGCGCCTGCGACAGTACCCGCACGAGCTGTCGGGCGGCATGCGCCAGCGGGTGATGATCGCCGCGGCCATGGCGCCGGGACCCGAGTTGCTGATCGCCGACGAGCCCACGACCGCGCTCGACGTCACCGTGCAGGCCGAGATCCTGGACCTGATGGCCGAGCTGCAGCGCGAGACGGGGACGGCCCTGGTGCTGATCACCCACGACATGGGCGTCATCGCTCGCCTCGCCGACCGGGTCTGCGTGATGAAGGATGGCGCCTATGTCGAGGAGGGGAAGGCGGCCGACGTCTTCCACGCGCCTCAGACCGACTACGCCCGCGCGCTGCTGGCGGCGATCCCGCGGTTGGACCGCGCCGACCGCGGCGGGCGGCCCGAGATCGCGCCGACGCGCGGGGACGCTCCGGTGCTGATCGAGGGGCGCGACGTGAAGGTGCATTTCCCGATCCGCGACGGCCTGTTCGGCCGGCCGCGGATGCTGCGCGCCGTCGACGGCGTATCGTTCGCCGTGCGCCAGGGCGAGACGCTGGGCATCGTGGGCGAGAGCGGCTCGGGCAAGTCGACGCTGGCGCGGGCGGTGCTCAATCTCCTGCCGGCCACCGAAGGCGCGGTGACCCTGATGGGCCGCGACATCACCCACGCCGACCGCGAGGCGATCCGGGCGTCGCGCAAGGACCTCCAGATCGTCTTCCAGGACCCGCTGGCCAGCCTCGACCCGCGGATGACCATCGGCACGTCCATCGCCGAGCCGCTCACCGCCTTCCGGCCGGAGCTTGGCCGCGCCGCCCGTGAGACGCAGGTGCGGGAGATGATGGCCCGCGTCGAGCTCGACCCGGCGCTGATCAACCGCTATCCGCATGAGCTGTCGGGTGGCCAGAACCAGCGGGTGGGCATCGCCCGGGCGATGATCCTCAAGCCAAAGCTGGTGATCTGCGACGAGGCGGTCTCGGCCCTCGACGTCTCCATTCGCGCCCAGATCATCGACCTCCTGATCCAGCTCCAGAAAGAGATGGGGCTGTCGATGATCTTCATAAGCCACGACCTGGCGGTGGTGCGCGAGATCAGCCACCGGGTGCTGGTGCTCTACCTCGGCCGCGTGATTGAACTCGCCGACCGCGACCGCATCTGGCAGGCGCCGCAGCACCCCTACACCAAGGCCCTGCTCTCGGCCGCCCCGATCCCCGACCCAGGCGTGGAGCGCACCCGCCAGCGCCTGAAGCTGACCGGCGAGCCGCCCAGCCCGATGGACCCGCGCGCCGCGTTCCGCTTCCTGCCCTCGCGGCTGCCGGCGGACGGCTCCACGCCTGTCCTGCCGCCGCAGCTGCAGGAGGTGGCGCCCGGTCATCTCGTCGCGGAGTTCGATGCTTAAGCGGCGTTGCGTTGCAGCAAAGCCCTGCCGTCGTTAGGTTGCGCGCCTTTCCGAACAGCCGGCCGCGCCCATGACCCTCGCCTTCGACGACATCCTTGCCGCGCAACAGCGGCTGAAGGGTCATATCGAGCGCACGCCCTGCCGTTTCTCGCGCACGCTGTCCGAGATCACCGGCGCGCAGGTGTGGGTGAAGTTCGAGAACCTGCAGTTCACGGCGGCCTACAAGGAGCGCGGGGCGCTCAACAAGCTGCTGCAGCTGGGCGAGAACGTGCGATCGCGCGGCGTGATCGCCGCCTCTGCCGGCAACCACAGCCAGGGTCTGGCCTACCACGCCGCCCGCCTGGGCATCCCGGTCACCATCGTCATGCCGAAGGCCACGCCCTTCATGAAGGTGCAGCAGACCCGCGCCCACGGCGCCGAGGTGCTGATCGAAGGCGACAGCTACGACGAGGCGGCGGCCAAGGCGCGGGCGATCTGCGCCGAGCGCGAGCTGACCTTCGTCCACCCGTTCGACGATCTGGATGTGATGGCGGGCCAGGGCACCGTGGCCCTGGAGATGCTGGAGGACGTGCCCGACCTGGAGGTCCTGCCGATCCCGATCGGCGGCGGCGGCCTGATCGCCGGCATGGCCACCGCGGCCAAGCATGTGAAGAAGGACATCCGGATCGTGGGCCTGGAGCCCGCGATGTTCCCCTCGTTCACGGCCAAGATGCGCGGCGTGCGCACGGCCCAGACCAACGGGACCTCGACCATCGCCGAGGGCATCGCGGTGAAGGAGGTGGGCGAGCAGACCTACGCCATCGCCCGGCCGCTGATCGACGAGGTGCTGCTGATCGAGGAGCCGCACTTCGAGCGCGGCATCGCCCTCTACTGCAACGTCGAGAAGACGGTGGCCGAAGGCGCCGGCGCCGCCTCGCTGGCCGGCCTGCTGGCCTATCCCGAACGGTTCCGCGGCAAGAAGTGCGGCCTGGTGATCACCGGCGGCAATATCGACACCCGCCTGCTGGCCTCGGTCCTGACCCGCGAACTGGTGCGCGAGAGCCGCATCGTCTCGCTGCGGATC
>NZ_DASWTE010000404.1:0-7826 GCF_036402295.1 Phenylobacterium sp. | reverse complement strand
TCGATGCCGTTCAAGAGGTCGAAGTTGGCCTCGATCGGATAGGTGCGGTCGACGCCCCAGTCCTTGGGACCCGGCACACCCAGGCGCAGCTTCTGCGCCTCGCGCTCGGCCTCGGTCGCTTCCACCGCGCCCGCCGGGAGCTCCGCGCCGTAGCCGCGCCAGCCCAGCTCGGCCAGCCGCCCGTCGCGCACCCAGCGCGAGTCGTCCGGCTTCGCCGGGACGCCATCCGCGGCGAACAGGATGCTCACCTTCGTGTCGTCCGCCGCGATCTCCACCTTCGCCCGGAGGCGGTAGATCATCAGCCGCTGCATCAGCGCCTCTCGATGCTCGGCCTCCACGTCCAGCCAGGCCCCATCTTCGCGCTCCACCACGAACAGGTCGTAGAGCAGCCGCCCCTGTGGCGTCAGCAGCGCCCCGAATCGCGCCGTCTCCCGATCGGGCGTCTCCACGTCCTGGGTGATCAGCCCCTGCAGGAAGCTGCGCCAGTCGGGTCCGCTGAGCGCGATCAGCGAACGGCTCTGCAAGTGCGCGAAGGTGACAGTCTGCGACATCCCGCCAATCTGGGGCCGCCCGGTGTGGAGCGCCAGCCTCCGGGTCCCTATAGAACCTCAGATGTCGCGCGGTTTCCCCATCCTCTTCATCACCGCCACACGCATCGGCGACGCCGTGCTCTCGTCCGGGCTGATCCGGCGGCTGGTCGACGAGATCCCCGACGCGCGCTTCACCATCGTCGCCGGGCCCGACGCCGCGCCGCTGTTCGCCCACGTCCCAGGCCTGGATCGCGTCATCGTCATGGAAAAGGCCAAGGGCGGCCGTCACTGGTTCGACCTCTGGCGCAAGGTGCGGCGCACCAACTGGGGTCTGATCGTCGACCTCCGCGGCTCGGGGATCTCGCGTTTCCTCACCACCAAGCGCCGCGCCATCCACAAAAAGAGCGCCGAGCCGACCCACAAGGTGCTGGAAGCCGCCCGCGTCTTGCGCATCGAGGACGAGCCCGCCGCACCGCACATCTTCACCGACCCCGACGCCGAGGCCTACGCCGACGAGCTCACCAAGGGCGCCGGCCCCATCCTGGCGCTGGCTCCCTCGGCCAACTGGATCGGCAAGACCTGGCCGGTCGAGCGGTTCGCCCAGGTGGCCATGCGGCTCCTACGCGACCCGCACTCCCCGATGGTGGGCGGGCGGCTGATGGTGCTGGGCGGCCCCGGCGACGACAAGCCGGCCAACACCCTGCGCGACGTGGCTCGGAAGGGCTTCATCGACCTCGCCGGCAAGGCCGACCTCGTCACCGCCTACGCCTGCCTGAAGCGCGCGCGGCTGTTCATCGGCAACGATAGCGGCGCAATGCACCTGGCCGCCGCGGCGGGGACGCCCACCATCGGCCTTTTCGGTCCCTCGGACGAGCGGCTCTACGCCCCCTGGGGCGACCACACCCGCGTCGTGCGCGGTCCCCGCAGCTTCGAGCAGATCCGCGCCGTCGACCCCGGATTCGGCCAGGCGCTGTGCCACATGATGGACCTGCCGGTGGAGAGTGTCGTATCCGCGGCGCGACAGCTCATCAAAGCCACGGACAAAGTCGATGCCTGACACCTACGACCTGATCGTCCGCGGCGGCGAGGTGGTGAACCATGCCGGCCGTGGCATGACGGACGTCGGGATCAAGGACGGCAAGTTCGCCGCCATCGGCGACCTCTCCCAGGCCAGCGCCGGCGAGGTGTTCGACGCAACCGGCCTGACCGTCATGCCCGGCGTCATCGACACCCAGGTCCATTTCCGCGAGCCGGGCCTGGAGTGGAAGGAAGACCTCGAGACCGGCTCGCGCTGCGCGGTCCTGGGCGGCGTGGTCGCGGTGTTCGAGATGCCGAACACCGAGCCCACCACCACCGACCCCGACAGCCTGGCCGACAAGCTGAAGCGCGCGAACCACCGCATGCACTGCGACCACGCCTTCTACGTCGGCGGCACCCACGAGAACGCCCCCTTCCTGGGCGAGCTGGAGCGGCTGCCCGGCTGCTGCGGGATCAAGGTGTTCATGGGCGCCTCCACCGGCACCCTGCTGGTGCAGGATGACGAGGGCGTCGAGCAGGTGTTGCGCCACATCAACCGCAGAGCCGCCTTCCACTCCGAGGACGAATACCGCCTCGCCGAGCGCCGGCCGCTCGCCCGCACCGGCGACTGGACCAGCCACCCCGAGGTGCGCGACGCCCAGTCGGCGATCCAGTCCACCCACCGGCTCGTCGGCCTGGCCCAGAAGCTGGGTAAGCGCATCCACGTGCTGCACGTGACGACGAAGGAGGAGATCGCCTACCTCGCCGCCCACAAGGACGTGGCCTCGGTGGAGGTGACGCCCCAGCACCTGACCCTGGCCGGTCCCGAGGCCTACGAGCGGCTGAAGGGCTTCGCCCAGATGAACCCGCCGATCCGCACCGCCGACCACCGCGACGGCCTCTGGGTCGGCGTGGCCAACGGCGTGGCCGACGTGCTGGGCTCGGACCACGCGCCCCACACCCGCGAGGAGAAGGCGCGGCCCTACCCCGCCTCGCCGTCGGGCATGCCGGGCGTGCAGACCCTGCTGCCGCTGATGCTGACCCATGTGGCCGAGGGCCGTCTCTCGCTGGAGCGCCTCGTCGACCTCACCAGCCATGGCGCCAACCGCATCTTCGGCCTCGCCGACAAGGGCCGCCTCGCCGTTGGCTACGACGCCGACCTCACCATCGTCGACCTGAAAGCCCGGCGCACCATCACCCACGACCAGATGGCCACCCGCGCCGGCTGGACCCCCTTCGACGGCATGGAGGCCAAGGGCTGGCCCAAGGCCACCATCATCCGCGGCCGCATCGTCATGCGCGACGACGAGATCGTGGCCCCCAGCCTCGGCGAGCCGGTGCGGTTCCTGGAGACGCTCGCGGCTTAGTCGAGCGCCGCCAGCACGTCCTTCGCGAAGCGGGCCTCGTCGAAGCGCGCCTGCGCGGAATCGAAGCCGCGCCGCACGATCACGACCTTCTTCGACGGCACGATGAAGACGTACTGTCCCCGGTTGCCGTTCATGGCGTAGGTCCCCTCGGGCAGCCCTTGCGCCGGACCGTAGAGCCAGAAGAAGGCGCCGTAGCCGGCGTTCCGCTCCGGCTGCGCCGGCGCCGGAGTCGCCACGAACTTCGACCAGCCCTCGGGCAGCAGCCGCTCGCCGTTCCAGACCCCGTCGTTCAGGTAGAGCAGCCCCAGCCGGGCCAGGTCGCGCGCCGTCGTCCACACCTGGCTCGAGAGGACGTAGTTGCCCTGCCAGTCGGTCTCCGGCGTCGTGTGGGTCATCCCGATCCGCCACAGCAGCTCGGTGAACGGGAACGCCAAGGCCTCGGCCCCGTCGCCCAATGAAGCGCGCACGGCCCGCGCCGCCAGCAGCGTGTCGTTGTTGGCGTAGTTGAACCGGCTGTCGGGCGCGACCTCCAGCGGCATGCGCGTGGCCCACTCGGTCACCGCGCCGCCGCCCAGATAGACCTCGTCCGTCCGGTTGCCCGGCCCGTGGGTCCACAGCCCCGAGCCCATGTGCATCAGCTGCGCGAGGGTGATCGCCGCGCGCGGATCGCCGGGCGCCCGCCATTCGGGGATGTTCGCCGGCGCGTCGACCTTCACCTTGCCCAGGTGCGCGGCGCGCCCCACCACCGTCGCGGTCAGGCTCTTGGCCGCCGACCAGGTGCGCTGCGGCGTGTGCAGGTCGTAGCCCGGCCGGTACTGCTCGGCGACGATCCTGCCGTCCTTCACGACCACCACGGCCGTGGTCTTGCCGCCGTAGTCGCTGAACGCCTTGGCCACGACGGGCGCCAGCCCCTTGGGCGTCTTGCCGGTCGCCTTTTCGTCGCCGTCCGGCCAGTTGGGGCGCTTCGGCCCCGGCGTTGTCAGGTCCAGCCGCGGCAGCTTCGCCACCCCCTCGGGCGACGCGCCGATCGGCAGCTGCGCGCAGCCGAGGTACGGCCGCCACGCGGCGATCCGCGGCGGCAGCTTCGGATCGAACGCCACGCTCACCATCTTGCCCTCGCGGTCCACCGTCGCCGGCAGCGTCCGCACCAGTTGCTGGTAGGTCGGATAGATCCCTTCCAGGTCGTCCGCCGCAATCTCGGCCTCGGGCCGGCCGGCGTTGAAGACGCCGCTGCACAGGAACGCCGCCTTGTACCCCGCCGCCAGCGCCCTGACGTGCGCGTCCTCGGCCGCCTCGGCCCCGCTTGCGAACGCCGCGGCGACCAGGCCCGCGAGAAAAATCGACCGCATGTCGCATCCCCTGTCGAATCCGGCGCACGCCGCCCGTCTCCCCGGTGACGCACGCATCGGCGTCGCGCAATCTCAAAGTCCGGAGGGGACCTCAGATGAAGTACATGCTCCTGCTCTACGAGACCGAAGGCGCCTACGAGGGCGAGGCGGGCCAGAAGACCCTCGCCGAGATCATCGCCAAGCACATGAAGCTCGCCGAGGACTTCGTCGCCGCGGGGGTCGAGTTCTCCGGCCACGAGCTTCAGCCTACCGGCGCCGCTCGAACGGTGCGCACCGACGCGGCCGGCGCCAAGACCGTCCACGACGGCCCCTTCGCCGAGACCCGCGAGCAGCTGGGCGGCTACTACGTCATCGACGTCGCTGACCTCGAGGCCGCCACCGCCTGGGCCAGCAAAGTCCCCGTCATTCCCGGCGGCAAGGTCGAAGTCCGCCCGGTCGGCGCCCACTGAACAGGAAAGATGGAACCCATGCAGTACATGATCCTGGTCTACGAGCCCGAGGACGCCTATGCCGGCGAGGCCGGCCAATCCGCTCTGCAGGGCATCGTCGCCAAGCACATGGCGCTCGCCGCCGAGCTGCGCGCCAAGGGCTGGATGAGGGACGGCTCGGGCCTGCAGGACTCGACCACCGCTACCACCGTCATCACCAAGGACGGCCAGCAGACCCTGCACGACGGGCCCTTCGCCGAAACCCGCGAGCACCTGGGCGGCTACTATCTGGTGGACGTCCCGAACCTCGACGATGCGCTGGTGATCGCCCGGCGCGTCCCGGTGATGGACGGGGGCAAGGTCGAGGTGCGGCCGCTGGCGGTCTACTGAGCCCCATGGACCGCTTCGGCCAGGCGATCTCCCAGGCGCGGCCCCGCGTGGTGGCCGCGCTCGCCGGCCGCCTGCGCGACCTGGACCAGGCGGAGGACGCCTTCGCCGACGCTGCAGCCGCCGCGCTGGTCGCCTGGCCCAACCTGGCGCCGCGCGACCCGGCGGCCTGGCTGTGGCGCGCGGCGCTGCGCAAGGCGATCGACGCACGGCGCCGCGCCGCCGTCCGCGACCGCGCCGTCCTCGACGAACCCGAGCCCCAGCCCACGCCCGAGGACGCGCTGATGGCGGCCGACGAACCGATCCCTGACGAGCGGCTGAAGCTGATCTTCGTGTGCTGCCACCCGGCGCTGGCGCCCGACTCCCGCGCGGCCCTGACCTTGAAGGTCGTCTGCGGCCTCTCCACCGAGCGGTTGGCGCGGGCCTTCTTCTCAGGTGAGCCGGCCATGCTCCAGCGCATCACCCGCGCCAAGAAGAAGATCGCCGGCGCCGGGGTGCCGTTCGAGGTCCCCGGCCGCGCCGCCTGGCCCGAGCGGCTGGAAGCGGTGTTGACCACGCTCGAGATCGCTTACGCCCAGGCCTACGAGGACGCCGCCCTGGCCGGCGAGACCGCCGGCTTCGCCGCCGAGGTCCTGCGGCTTTCGGGCCTGCTCACCGAGCTCATGCCCGACGAGCCCGAGGTGCTGGGCCTGGCCGCCCTGGTCCGCTTCGCCGAGGCCCGCCGCCCGGCCCGCCTGGACGACGTTGGCGCCATGGTCCCGCCCGAGCAGCAGGATGTGGCCCTCTGGCGGCGCGAGCTGATCGCCGAAGGCGCGCGCCTCCTGGACCGCGCCGCGGGCTTCGCCCGAAGCGGACCGCGGCAGATTCTGGCCACGATCCACGCCACCCACTGCGGCCGCGCCGAGACCGGGCGCACCGACTGGGCGACCATCGCCGCGCTCTACGACGTCCTGGCCCAGCTCCGCCCGCACGCCGCCACGGCCGTGAACCGCGCAGTGGCCGTGGGCGAAGCGCAAGGCGCCGAAGCCGGCCTCGCCGAGCTTGCGAAGATCACGGGGGTCGAGGGTTGGCTGCCCTATCAAGCCGCGCTCGCCGCCCTCAGCGCCAAGGCCGGCCGGCCTGGAGACGCCGCCACCGCCTACGCCGCCGCCCTGGCGCTCGGCCCTGCGCCCGCCGAGCGCCTCTACCTGGAAGCCCGCCGCAGCAGCCTCCGCGCCGACGCCTAAGCCGCCGTCCGCACCGCGGCGTGGCGGCTGTAGAGGAACTCCACCACCGCGTGCCGCGCCGCCGCGTAGGCCGGAACGGTGTCCACCTCGAGCCGCCGCCGCGGCCGCGGCAGGCCCACGGTCACGATGTCGCCGATGCTGGCCGCCGGCCCGTTGGTCATCATCACGATCCGGTCCGAGAGCAGCACCGCCTCGTCCACGTCGTGGGTGATCATCAAGACCGTGTTGCCGAGCTTGGCGTGGATCTCCATGACGCTGTCCTGCAGGTTCGCCCGGGTCAGCGCGTCCAGCGCGCCGAACGGTTCGTCCAGCAACAGCACCTTGGGCTCCATGGCGAGCGCCCGGGCCAGGCCCACCCGCTGCTTCATGCCGCCCGAGATCTCGTGGGGCTTCTTGTCCTTGGCGTGGGTCATCTGGACGAGCGCCAGGTTTTCCAGCGTCCAGGCGTGGCGGTCCGCCCGCGGGCGGGTCCCGCCGAACACCTTGTCCACCGCCAGCCGCACGTTCTCGTAGACCGTGAGCCACGGCAGCAGGGAGTGGTTCTGGAACACCACCGCCCGGTCGGGCCCCGGCGCCTCCACCGCCTGCTTGTCCAGGATCACCGCGCCCATGGAGACCGGGAGCAGCCCGGCCACCACGTTCAGCAGGGTGGACTTGCCGCAGCCCGAGTGGCCGATGATCGAGATGAACTCCCCGCGGTCGACGGTCAGGTCGACGCCGCGCAGCACCTCCGACGTCGTCCCGAAGGTGACGCCGAGGTTCTCGATGGAGAGATAGGCTCTGCTGGTCATGGGTCTGCCCTCAGCCTGCGGACGCGCCGCGCGAGACGATGCGGCCCGCGAGTGCGACCAGCCGATCGAGCGCGTAGCCCACCAGGCCGACCCACACGAGGGCCACGACGATGTCGGAGATGCGGGACGAGTTGTACTGGTCCCAGATGAAGAAGCCGACGCCCACGCCGCCCAGCAGCATCTCGGAGGCGACGATGGCGAGCCAGCTCATGCCCACGCCGATCCGCAGGCCCGTGAAGATATAGGGCGTGGCGGCCGGCAGCAGGATGGTGACGAAGTACTCCGGCGGCGACAGGCGCAGCACCCGGCCGACGTTGACGTAGTCCTGCGGGATGTTGCGCACGCCCACCGCCGTGTTGATCACGATCGGCCAGATGGCGGTGATGAAGATCACGAACAACGCCGAGGGGTTGGCCTCGTGCAGGGCGGCTAGGGAGATCGGCAGCCAGGCGAGCGGCGGCACGGTCCGCAGCACCTGGAAGATCGGATCCAGCGCCGAGTGCGCGAACCGGCTCGACCCCACCAGCACCCCCAGCGCCACGCCGACGACGGCCGAGAACCCGAAGCCGATCGCCACCCGCTGGAGGCTCGTGAGCGCGTGCCAGAACAGGCCCTTGTCGACCCCGCCCCGGTCGAAGAACGGATTGAGGATCAGCTCCCGCGACTCCAGCCAGATGGTGGCCGGGGCCGGCAGGCCGCCAGGCTGCGACCCGCTCATTCCCTGCCAGAGC
>NZ_DASWTE010000403.1:0-24126 GCF_036402295.1 Phenylobacterium sp. | reverse complement strand
AACCCCGGGGCTGGCCGGATCGCGGTCACGGCGGGGCGGCCCTCGGTCAGGGTGCCGGTCTTGTCGATGATCAGCGTGTCGATCGTCTGGAAGCGCTCCAGCGCCTCGGCGTTCTTGATCAGCACGCCCGCCTGGGCCCCGCGGCCCACGCCCACCATGATCGAGATCGGGGTCGCCAGGCCAAGCGCACAGGGGCAGGCGATGATCAGCACCGACACCGCCGCCACCAGACCGAAGGCGAACCGCGGTTCGGGGCCCCAGATCGCCCAGCCGACGAAGGCCAGCACGGCGACTCCGATGACGGTCGGCACGAACCATCCCGAGACCAGGTCGGCCAACCTTTGGATGGGCGCGCGGCTGCGCTGGGCCTGGGCCACCATCTGCACGATCTGCGACAACAGCGTTCCGGCGCCGACCTTCTCGGCGCGCATGACGAACGAGCCGGTCTTGTTGATCGAGCCGCCCACGACCTTGGATCCTGGCTCCTTGCTCACCGGCATGGACTCGCCGGTCACCATCGACTCGTCGATCGAGACGCGGCCCTCCAGCAGTTCGCCGTCGACCGGAACCTTTTCGCCGGGCCGCACGCGCAGGCGGTCGCCTGCGCGGATCAGATCGAGGGTCACCTCCTCATCGGTCCCGTCGTCGCGCACGCGCCGCGCGCTCTTGGGAGCGAGGTCCATCAGGGCGCGGATGGCGCCCGAGGTCTGCTCGCGGGCGCGCAGCTCCAGCACCTGGCCCAGCAACACCAGCACGGTGATGACCGCGGCCGCCTCGAAGTAGATGGGCACGCTGCCGTCGTGGCGGCGGAACGCGGCCGGGAAGACCTGCGGCGACGCCGTCGCGATGACGCTGTAGAGCCAGGCCACCCCGACGCCCATGGCGATCAGCGTGAACATGTTGAGGTTGCGCGACAGCAGCGAGCGCCAGCCGCGCTCGAAGAACGGCCAGCCGGCCCACAGCACCACGGGAGTCGCCAGCGCGAACTGCAGCCAGTTCGAGGTCTGCGCCGAGAAGAACCGGTGCAGGTCTAAGAGGTGCCCACCCATCTCGAGCAGGAGGACCGGAACCGTCAGCGCGAGGCCGACCCAGAACCGGCGGCTCATATCAACGAGCTCGGGATTGGGCCCCTCCTCGCCGGTGAAGACCTCGGGCTCCAGCGCCATGCCGCAGATGGGGCAGTTGCCCGGCCCCACCTGCCTCACCTCGGGGTGCATTGGGCAGGTGTAGATCGTCCCCGGCGGGGCCGGCGGGGGGGTTTGATCCTTCGCAAGGTGCTTCGCCGGATCGGCGACGAACTTGGCGCGGCATGCGGCCGAGCAGAAGTGGAACGTCTGCCCGCCGTGTTCGGCGTGGTGAGCCGTCGTCATCGGATCGACAGCCATGCCGCACACGGGATCGAAGACCTTCCCATGGGCCGATGCGTGGTCGTGAGGGTGGCCGCAGCCTTGCGGGTGATCGGTCATCTGACGCCTCCAGGCCATCCTAAATATACCCCCATAGGGCATATTGCAATTACCCGGTAGGGGTATATGTTCGCGTGTCACCGGAGCCCTGCCATGGAACGCGAGAACAAGCCGCGCCTGCTCAACCGCCTGAACCGCATCGAGGGTCAGGTGCGCGGGATCGCCCGCATGGTCGAGGAGGACCGCTACTGCGTCGACGTGCTGACCCAGCTCCAGGCCGTGCGCGCAGCCCTGGCGAAGGTCGAGACAGAGATGCTGCGCGACCATCTGGGTCACTGCATCGAGGGCGCCATCGTCTCCGGCGACAGGGATCAGCAGCGCGAGAAGGCGGCCGAGCTGATCCAGCTCCTGGAGCGGACGGGCCGGCGAGCCTAGGCCCGGCGCCTCTTCGCGAGGAGCCCCCTCAGGTCGCGGCCGATCCGGATCCACAGCAGGATCAGACCCGTGATGGCGACCGGCAGCGTGAGCGCGGCCGCCGCGATGATCAGCGGGTGGTTGAAGTCGTCGCCGTCCTTGAAGTCGAGGATGTGGATCCGCCAGAAGAAGTCATAGAAGCGCCAAACGTCCGAGCGGCGGCTGACCACCTCGCCGGTCTCGGGCGAGAGGTAGAAGCGCGTCTTCTCGGCATCGTCGAAGTCGACGGCCCACAGCGGCCCAGGCCGGCCCGCCTCCTGCGGCGGCTGGGCGAACCAGCGCGGGGCGCCGGCGCCGCCCTTCCCCTCGTACTGCGCGCCCGCCAGGAACCGCACCTCGCCGGCAGGCAGCGGCGCGACGTGGCGGCCGGTCTTCGCATCGACGACATGGCTTTTGCCGTCGGCGTCCTTCAGCACCCAGAGCGGCCCGCGCAGGGTGGACTTCAGCGTGGCCTCGACCGGCGTGACGCCCATCGCCGCGGCGGCCTGCCCATAGCCCACCAGCCCCTCGGCCGGCAGCGCCTGCGGCTGGAACTTCGCGAGGTGGTGCTCGCTGCGCACGGTCTCGATCGGGATGGCCGTCATCACGACGCCGCCCAGAACCCAGCCGAGCACCTGCAGGCCCACGATCAGGGCCAGCCACTTGTGGATCTGGGTCGACAAACGAAGCATCACGCATCTCCCGCACGGGCCCTACTGACACCCGATTCCCCACATCAGTAGAGCTTAGGACCCCGCGGGTACTTCAAGCTCGGGGATCGCATGCGGCCGTGCTTCGTCAACGGCCCGCGCCCGCCCGCGCAGCCAGCGAGGCGCGCAGCGACGCGCGCCTCGTGGTGGGCTTCCGCGTTTGGCTTTGACCGCGCCTAGTGCGCGCCGCGGCCCTCGAGGTCGTCGCGCACGGTCCGCGCGCCGGCTTCGGCGATGGCCTGGGCCTTTTCCGCCAGGGTCGAGCCGTCGCCGGCCGGGCCGGTCTGGCGATGCAGTTCGTCCTTCACCTGGCCGTAGGCGCGCTGGGCTACTTCCTTGACCTGGTCGAGGGACTGCTTCGCGGCGTCCGCCGCCTTGCTACGGGCGGGCCCGAAGTAGCGCCGCTCCACGGGGCTGGCAGGCAGGGCCGCGCCGATGGCCGCCCCCACCGCCAGGCCGATCGCGCCGATCACCAGCGGCTCCTGATCCAGCGTGTCGTCGAACCGCTGGCGGGCGTAGCGGCCGTACTCGCCAGCCTTCTCCTGGGCGAGATGGGCGTACTCGGCCGCCTTGCCGCGCGCCGCGCTCACGCCCTCCTCCGCCGAGGCCTGGGCGCTGGCCAGCCGGGCCTTCGCCTTCTCGGCCGTATCGGCCAGCTTGGCCTTGGCCGCCTCGGCCCGGGCGCGGACCTTGGCCCGCAAGCCTTCGTCCTCGTCGTAGCCCTCGTGGGTCGGATAGTAACCCTCGGGATACTCGGCCGCCGCCTGCCGCCGGGTCTGGCTGATCGCAAGCCAGGCGATCCCCAGGCCGATCAGGGCGATCGGGATCGGGTTCTCGCGGAGCTGTTCCACCGCCGTCGTCAGCACCTTGTTGCTGGTTCCACCCATCATCCTCGTCGCCTCATCAAACAGTTCGCGGGGTTGCATCTTGTCCTTCAGCGCCTCGACCGTGCGGTCGACGCGTCCGCGCGCGTCCTCGACCTCGCGCTCGATCTCAGCGGATGTCTTCGTCGCGGATGTCTTGGTCATCGGGGGCTCCCCTTCATGAGGTCCGCATCCTTCTTGAATTGCCGGGTCGAGCGGTCGGGGCTGAGGCCCCTCAACGAGATCGCCTTCATCCCGGCCCGGAGCAGCAGGTAGCCCACGAGGGCCACGCCCACGCCGACCAGCAGGGACGCCCAGATCGGGTTCATCAGTTCCGAAAGCGCCAGCACCAGGGCCTGCAGCAGCACCAGCAGCGCCGCCACCAGCAGAAGGCCGCCGGCGGCGATGTCCGCCACCGCCTTGCCCGCGGCGTTCACCTTCTCGGAAACCTCCGCCCGGACGAGCTCGGCCTCCTTGCGCACCAGGCCGGCGATGTCGCCGCCCAATTGGCCTAGGAGGTCGGCCACGCCGACCCCTCTAGGCGCGGATCCGCTGTCGTCCATGGCTTAGCGGCTCCCGCTGGGAGGCGTGGTCGCGGCGTCGGTTTCGCCGATGCCCGACGTGCCGTCGTCGCCGCGCAGCGAGGTCGTGGTGTCGCCCTCGTCGGTGGCTTTCAGGCCGCCCAGGTCGTCCGTGAGCGGCGCTGTCAGGCCGGCTTCGCTGGCGACGGTGGGGCCCTCGTACAGCTCTGCCTCGGTGAGGGTCAGATCGGCGTCGGAGAGCGGCGAGGCCGCGACCGGCTCGGAGGCGCGCGCGAACCGGCCCAGCGCCAGGCCGACCAGCACCGCGCCGCCGATGAAGGCGGCCGGGTTCTTGCGCCCAAAGTCGCGGACCGCGTTCAGGAGGTCGCCGGGCTCCTTGTCGGCGAGATTGCGCGACAGGCTCTCCAGCCCGTCGGCGGCCTGGCGCACCAGCCGCGAGGCCGGGCTCTGGTCGTGCTGCTCCAGGTCCTCGCCGGCGCGCCGCACGGCGTTGGCGAAGTCGCCCAGGGTCTTGGCGCCCGCCTGCGTCCCCCGCGAGGCCTCGAAGCGCACCCGGTCCTGGGCGGCGTGGGCGAAGCTTTGCGCCTCGGCCTTCAGCGTCTGTCCGGCCTGACCGATCAGTTCCTTCGCCTGACCCGTCCGGCTCTGCGAGGTCGTCTGGATGTTGGTCTCGATGTCGCTCATCTTCCTCTCCGGCAGGCAGGAACGCCGCGGCGCCGCGGCCGAACTGGCCACGCGCCTTGACCACGTAAACGCCGAACGCAGCCGTTCGGCGCCTACGGCTCAGCCGCAAACGTCCCTTTTTTCAGGAGGAAGGTCGGCCGCCCGACACGGCGACGGGAGCGGCGCCCTAGCGGCGGCCGCGACGATGCATGAGGGCCGCGCCGATGGCGACGCCGACGGCCAGGCCCAGGACGCCCATCGCCACGGCCTCGCGGTCCATTGCCGCGCGCAGGCTGCGCCGCGCCGAACGCCCGATCCGGCGGATCTGGCTCAGCGGGTTCTCGTCATAGCCTTCATAGACTTCATAGGGCCCGGTCAGCCGCTCGGGCTTCACGTGACGGCCGAACCGGTCGCCCGCCAGCTTGCGCGTCGTGTCGTCGAAGATTCCCATCGGTCGCACCCTACTCGTCTAGGGGTATGCGTGTCCGCAAGGACGGTCGCAAGCCCTTGTCGCCAGCCCATCGTGTCAAACCCGAGGCGGTTGGCGATGATCCACTCTATAGGACAAATATGACGCGTCTCTTTACCGCTCCAGTCCTCTCCCTGTTCGCCTTGTGTGCAGCCGCCGCCCAGGCGCAGGAAATTTCTCCACAGCGGCTTTCCGACATCACCCGCGAGCTCGCCTCCGAGCCCTACGCCGGCCGCGGTCCCGGCGGGCCCGGCGAGCAGAAGACCATCGACTTCATCGTTGGCCAGTTCCAGGCGCTGGGCCTGAAGCCTGCCGGGGACGGCGGCGGCTGGACCCAGGACGTGCCGCTCTGGCGCTACCAGACCGAGCCCGGCGGGACCTTCACCCTCAATGTGGGCGGCCGGTCGCAATCGCTGGAAACCCAGAGGGACCTGCGCATCGAGACCCAGCGGCCGGTGGAGCGCGTCGCGATCCGCGCGGCGCCGCTGGTGTTCGTGGGCTACGGCGTCACCGCCGCCGAGCGCGGCTGGGACGACTTCAAGGGCTACGACCTCAAGGGCAAGATCGCCCTCGTCCTCATCAACGACCCCGACTTCGAGGCAGCCTCGACGGACGCCGTCTCCGGCAAGTTCGGCGGCAGGGCGGCCACCTTCTACGCCCGCTGGGTCTACAAGTACGAGGAAGCCGCGCGGCGCGGGGCGCTGGGCATGCTGATCGTCCACGAGACCGCTGGCGCCGCCTACGGCTGGAGCACGGTCGTGGCCTCCAACGGCGAGAGCTACGACGTGGTCCGCAAGGAACCGGCCAAGGACAAGCTCCTGCTGCAGGGGTGGATTCAGCGCGACCTGGCCGTCCAGCTCTTCAAGGACGCCGGTCTCGACTTCGAGGCCGAGAAGGCCCGGGCCAAGACCGCCGCCTTCCGGCCCGTCGAACTGAAGGGTGCGGCGTTCTCGGCCGAGTACAAGAACCGCTTCACGCGGCTGAACAGCAAGAACGTCATCGCCGCGATCCCCGGTGCGAAGCGGCCCGACGAGACCATCCTCTATGCCGCCCACTGGGACGCCTACGGCATCGGCCCGCCCGACGCCTCGGGCGCGACCGTGCGGCCAGGCGCGGTGGACGATGCCGTGGGCGTGGCGGGCGTGATCGAGACGGCGCGGGCCTTCAAGGTCGGGCCGCCGCCCGAGCGCACCATCCTGTTCGCCGCCTGGACGGCCGAGGAGCGGGGCCTCCTGGGCAGCGAATACTACGCCCAGGCCCATGCCGCCCGGCTGCCGAAGATGGTCGCCAACTACACCTACGACGTCCTGCAGACCGCTGGGCCCGCGAAGGACGTGGTGCTGGTGGGCGCCGGCCAGAACGAGCTCGAGCCGCACCTGGCCGCCGTCGCCGCCCGCCACGACCGCACCATCACGCCCGACCCGCGGCCGGAGCGCGCCCTCTTCTACCGCGCCGACCACTTCTCGCTCGCCAAGCGCGGGGTGCCGACGGTGCTGATGATGGCCATGGGCGGCGGCGCGGAGCTGGTGAACGGCGGCCGGGCGGCCGGGGAGAAGTGGGTCGAGGACTACACCGCCCGCTGCTACCACCTGACCTGCGATCGCTGGTCGGCCGACCAGGACTATCGCGGCGCGGCCCAGGACGTGGCCCTGGCCTTCGAGGCCGGGCGCGAGCTCGCCAACTCCGCGCGCTGGCCCGACTGGAACCCCACGTCCGAATTCAAGCCGGTTCGCGCCAAATCTGCCGCCCAACGCCGCTAGGGCGGGGACGCTACGGTACAGTTTGTCGCAGGGGGGCCGAACTCGGGTTGAACCCGCCGGGGCCCGGTGGTTTGTTCGGGCCCGATCGGAACGCGAAGGGTGCCATGAGCGCGGACCAGATCGTCGGCCCGGCCGGCCGCGATGCCGCGCCCGGGTCCGGCGTGCGTCTGACAGATCCGTTGATTGTCGCCGCGGCCGTCCTCGCGACCGCGCTGCTTGGCATTGCAATGCGTCCCGTGGGCCTTCTCAGCGCCTTCTGGCCTGCGAACGCCGTCCTGCTCGGCCTGTTCCTGCGCGCGCCGCGCCTCGCCACGCCGTTCGGGTGGAGCGCCGCGGCGCTCGCTTACGTCGCCGCTGACCTGATCACGGGCGGAACCTGGATCCGCACCCTTCTACTCACCGGCGCCAACCTCGCCGGCGTCGTCGTGGGCTTCGTCCTGCTGTCGCGCCTGCATGCCGATGACCTGGCCCTGAAGCGGCCGACCTCTGTGATCTCGGTGACCCTGGGCGCAGCGGTCGCCTCGGTAGCGGTCGGCCTCGTGGGCGCGGCCTCGCACCCGTTGCTATTCCATGGCGCACCGTCCTTCGGGGTGTTCTTCTTCTGGGCTGCGACCGAGCTCGCGAACTACATGATCGTGCTGCCGGTGATCCTGACGGCGCCCGACCGCTTCACGCCTGGCGCCTGGCTCGAGCGCCTGCGCCGCACGCGGCCCGGTGAGGTCGCGCCGGTCGTCGTCTACTTCGTCGTGCTGGCGCTCACGCCTGTGCTGGGCGCGAGCGGCGCGCTCGCCTTCCCGGTCCCGGCGCTACTCTGGTGCGCCCTTGTCTATGGCCGCGCCGGCGCCGCCTGGCTGAACCTCTCCTTCGCCGTCTGGGTCGTGCTGGTGGTGTCCGCGAACCCGACCACCTTCGGCCTGGCCCTCGACACGCCGGCCGAGCGGCTCTCGTTGCGGCTGGGCGTGATGCTGGTGGCGCTGGGGCCGATCATGGTGGCCAGCGTCATGGCCGCCCGCGACGCCCTGCTGCGCGAGGCCACCCTCGCCCGAAAGTCGGCCGAGGACGCCATGGCCGCCCGCTCGCTGCTGCTCGCCACCATGACCCACGAGCTGCGCTCGCCGCTGACGTCGGTGGTCGGGTTCTCGAACCTCATGGTCAAGCAGTCGTTCGGGCCGCTGGGGAACCCCAAGTACGTCGACTACGCCCAGTCGATCGAGCTCGCCGGCTCGCACCTGAGCGACCTCGTCACCGACCTCCTCGACACCGCCAAGCTCGAGGCCGGCCGGTTGGAGCTCGCGTCGGCCCGCATCTCCAGCGGCGACGTCGTCGACCAAGCCCTGCGCCTCGTCCGCGGCCTCGCGCTGGAATCGGGCGTCACGGTCTCCACCGGCGCCGGCCCGTGGCCCGAGATCTGGGCCGATCCGCGCGCCGTGAAGCAGGTGCTGATCAACCTCGTCTCCAACGGCATCAAGTTCTCCCGCCCCGACTCGGCGGTCACCGTCACCGGCGAGATTGTGGGCGAACGCCTCTTCATCCACGTGGTCGACCAGGGCCAGGGCATCGCGCCGTCCGACCTGCCGCTCGTGGGTCGCGCCTACGCCCAGGCCGGCGACGCCCAGAGCCGCCGCCAGGGCACCGGTCTGGGCCTCACCCTCTCGAGCGAGCTGGTGCGCCAGCACGGCGGCAAGCTGGTGATCGACTCGACCGTGGGCGTCGGCACGCGGGTGACGTTCGACCTGCCGCTCTCCCCTGGCTGAAAAGCGCGTTCAGGCACGGTTCATGGCCGCCGGGCGTTAACTAGCCCGCATAGGAGGCCATGATGCGTAAGATCCTGACTTCGGCCATGGCGGCCGTGCTCGCAGCGGGCGCCGTGTTGGCGACCGCCGGCCCCGCCAGCGCCGAACGCTACCGTCACTACCGCCACCATCGCGGGGGTGGAGACGACGAAGTCGCCGCCGCTATCCTGGGCGGCGTGGCCGGCCTGGCCCTGGGCGCGGCCCTCTCCAGCAGCAGCCGCCGCGACCGCGGCTACTACTATTACGACAACGGCTATCGTTATGACCCGCGCTACGACAGCTACTCGCGCGGCTACTACCGTGACGATGGCTACCGCGACTACGGCTACTACGACCGGCCCTACCGCAGCCGGTACCGCACCTGCATCACCCGCGACCGGGTCTATGATCCCTATATCGGTCGCCGCGTGACCATCGAGCGCCGCTACGCCTGCTGAGGTCCTAGCCGACCACCACCCGCTCCTGCCCCCACCACAGCGGTGACTTGGGCAGGTCGATGAACCGCTTCTCGTCCTCGAGCAGCATCGCGCCCGCCGCCTGGGCCTCCGGGCGGCGGGCGTTTTCCGCGAGCGCCTCCAGGCTGTCGAACCACAGCTCGGCCACGCCGTCGAACTCGGGCGGCGCATCGCGGCTCGCGCGGATGCCGGCGCTGACCTCGGGGGGCAGGCTGTGCATCTGCACGTAGCGCCGGATCTGCAGCGTCTCGGCCACGCTCGCCACCAGCGGCGCATGGGTTCCATACCAGTAGTCCTGGAACGCCTCGCGGCTGAGGTGTGACTGCCGCACGAGGCAGAACGTCAACTTGATCATGAGGCTGGCTTCCCTTCCCTGCGGCGCTGACCGAACGGCGCTCGCCACCTTCGGTGACGCACGCTACCCTAGCTTGCTGCTGGGGTGTTCGACTCTCGGGGATGGATCTGCCCACGTTCGACGATCTCAAGGGCGAGAACGCGCGCCTTGCCGCCCGGGTCGCCGAACTCGAGGCCCAGATGGCGCGTGCGCCGATCGATCGCCCCAGCCTCTACCGGATGACCGACGCCGCCCCCTGGGGCGCGCTTGTCATCAACCGCGAGGGCACGCTCGATTACGCCAACCCGGCCTTCCAGCGCTGGCTGCTGAAGCCCACACCCGCCGCCGACGAGCGGGTCGAGGATGTCGTGCTCCCCGCGCTGCTTGATGTGCTGCGCAAGCCGCTGGACCGCGCCCTCGCGGGCGAGCAGACCATCTTCGAGGCGACGCTCGACGACCGTGACGGCTCGACCCGTTACGTGCGCGTGCAGGCTGCTCCGCGCGCCGCCGGCGATCTCGGCGTGACCGGCTGCGTCGTGAGCCTCTACGACCTGACCGAGGCCCACGCCCTCGACCGCGCCGCACGCGAGAACCAGGAGCAGCTCGAGCGGGTCAACGCCGTCACCCCCAGCGCCAACTACCTGTTCGACTTCGAGACCGGCAGTTCCATCTGGATCGGCGGCAACACCGAGGCGGTCTACGGCCACACGGTTGAGGAACTGACCGCCGGCGGCGGCGGGCTGGTGCGCACGCTGATCCACCCCGAGGACTTCCACCTGGTGGGTCGCCGCTTGGCCCATCTCGCGACCCGGCCCGACGGCGAGGTGTCGGAGTTCGAGCTCCGCGTCCTGCGGCCCGACGGGTCCTACCGCTGGGTCCTGGACCGCGCTGTGGTCTTCGAGCGCGCGCCCTCGGGCCGGATCATCAAGACGCTGTCGGCGGCCATCGACATCGACGAGCGCAAGCGCGCCGAAGAACGCCGCACCCTCCTGATCAACGAGTTGAACCACCGCGTGAAGAACACGCTGGCCGCCGTGCAGTCGATCGCCCGCCAGACGCTGCGCAGCGACCGGGACCCGGCCGAGATGACCCATGTGTTCACCGCCCGCCTCGTCTCGCTTTCGGCCGCGCACGACGTGCTGACCCGCGAGAACTGGGAGGGCGCCGGCCTGCGCGAGGTGGTGGATACGGCGCTGGCCCCGTTCGACGAGACGCGCATCGAGGCGTCCGGCCCGGAGCTGCGGTTGGGCGCCCGCGCCGCGCTCGCGCTCGGCATGGCCCTGCATGAGCTGGGCACCAACGCCACCAAGTACGGCGCCCTCAGCGGCGACCACGGCGTCGTCCGCCTCACCTGGCGCGCGCGCCCGTCCGACGGCGGGGCGGAGCTCGACCTGGAATGGCGCGAGACCGGCGGCCCGCTGGTGACGCCGCCCCGGCGGCGGGGGTTCGGCTCGCGCCTGCTCACCCAGGGCGTCCGCGCCGACCTCAACGGCGCGGCCGAGCTGGTCTTCGCCCCCGAGGGCGTCGTCTGCCGGATCACTGCGCCCCTCGAGACCGTGCCCCGCCCGGACATCGGCGGCCCACCCGAGTAGGCCGCTCTCGCAACAGACCGGTTGACAGCTGCAACTCCAGTATTTACTAAACTCCTAGAAACTGGATTTCAGAGATCTCGTCACCCGAACCGAAGGCCCGGCGCCCGCCCCCAGCCGCGGTCCCTCCGCAACCAATCCCCTCCCCCTGAGTGCGGATGGTTCGGGTGGCGAGCCCCCAGTTTCCTTAACCCAGGCTCCTTCCCGGAGGTCCCGCTCATGCGCGTCCGCTACGCCATCCGCTGGTCCAGGCTGCCGGAAGCCGTGGCCCTCTGCGCCTCGGCGGTGGCCCTGATTCTGGTCGCGAGCGGCCTCATCTAGGAAAAAGTTACGGAATCCGCCGTGGTTAAGCGGGATTCAGCATTTCCGTCAGCCTTACCTTAAACTCCGAGGCCTCTAGATTCGCCCTGTTGTCGGGCGCTTTCCCCCCCATGCGCCGCCCTCGGAGCGAAGACCCGTGACCCACTCGGGTGACGGCGGCAGGCCGCTTAAGGTCCTGCACGTCGATGATGATCCGATGAACCTGCGCGTCGTGCAGGAGATCCTGGGCGCCTTTGGCCACCAGGCGGTGATGGCTTGCTGCGGCCAGGAAGCCCTCGAACGCCTCGCTGTCGAAGCGTTCGACATCGTGCTGCTCGACATCCACATGCCCGGCATGACCGGCATCCAGGTCATCGAGCGGCTGCGCGCCTCCCCGGGGCCGGAGCGCAACACGCCGGTCGTCGCACTCACCGCCGACGTCTATTCGCGCCGGCCGGCCGAGTACGTGGCGTTGGGCTTCAACGACTTCGTCTCCAAGCCGATTCTGGTCTCGGGCCTGATGGCCACCATCAAGCGCTGCACGGCCCATTTGCCGCCCGTGGAAGAGCCCGTCCGCAAAGTCGGCTAGTCCGCGTCGGCCTCCACCGGCCGCGCCGCCACCTCCGTCGACGGCCCGTTCAGCGCCGCGGCCAGCTTGTCCCGGTCGAGCGCCCCTTCCCACCGCGCCACGACGATCGTGGCCACCGCATTGCCCACGAAGTTGGTCAGCGCCCGGCACTCGCTCATGAACCGGTCGACGCCCAGGATCAGCGCCATGCCGGCAACCGGCACGCTGGGCACCACCTGCAGTGTCGCCGCCAGCGTGATGAAGCCCGCGCCCGTCACGCCCGCCGCCCCCTTCGAGCTCAGCATCGCCACGCCCAGCAGGAGCAGCTGCTCCTGCAGCGACAGCGAGATCCCCAGCGCCTGGGCGATGAACAGCGCCGCCAGCGTCATGTAGATGTTCGTGCCGTCCAGGTTGAACGAGTAGCCCGTGGGCACCACCATCCCCACGACCGTCTTGGCCGCCCCGGCCCGCTCCATCTTCTCCAGCAGCGACGGCAGCGCCGCCTCGGACGAAGACGTGCCGAGCACGAGGAACAGCTCTTCCTTGAGGTACCTGAGCAGCTTCAGGATCGAGAAGCCGTTCAGCGCGGCGATCACGCCCAGCACCACCAGCACGAACAGGATCGAGGTGCCGTAGAACGTGGCCACCAGGGCCGCCAGGCTGGCGATGCTGGCGATCCCGTACTTGCCCACCGTGAAGGCGAAGGCCCCGAAGGCCCCGATCGGCGCGGCGCGCATGAAGATCGCCACCAGCTTGAAGAACGCCTCGGCCACCGAGTTCAGGATGTTGAGCGCCGGCTCGCCGCGCTCGCCGATCATCGCCAGCGCCAGGCCGAACGGGATCGAGAAGAACAGCACCTGCAGGATGTTGCCGTCCGTGAACGCCCCCACCACCGTCGCGGGGATGATGTCCATCAGGAAGCCCACGATGCTCATGTCGTGGGACTTCGCCGCGTAGCCCTTCACCGCCTCGGCATCCAGGGTCGCCGGGTCGATGTGCATCCCCGCGCCCGGCTGCAGCACGTTGGCGACGATCAGGCCGACCACCAGCGCGAAGCTGGAGACGGTGATGAAGTAGGCGAACGCCTTGGCCGCCACCCCTCCCACCTTGCCGATGTCGCGCATGCCCGCGATGCCGGTCACCACGGTCAGGAAGATCACCGGGGCGATGATCATCTTCACCAGCTTGATGAAGGCGTCGCCCAGCGGCTTCAGCGCCTCGCCGGTCTGCGGCCAGAAGTGTCCGATCACCGCGCCCAGGGCGATGGCGACCAGCACTTGCAGATAGAGCTGCGTCCACAGGGGCTTCTTCGCCGCCGGCGCCTCGGCCGTCCTAATCCCCGCCACGCGACTCCCCCGCATTGTTCGGCCCCCAACGTAGCGTCAGAAACATCCCGGCAAAACGGCTGGCCGAAAGTTCGAAGATCGAGAATGCTGAAGCCCGCTTTGGGTCCGCATCAGACGGACCGCGGGGCTGGGAGGACGACCATGATGCTGGACCGCCGCTGCGTGCTGCTGGGCGCCACGGGGGCCGCGAGCCTTGCCGCCTTGCCCGCCTGGGCGAAGATCGCCGTGCAGCCGCCGGCCTCGGCGGGCTTCACCGCCGCCGGCGTCGCCGCCCTCAACAGCGAGATGCACGCCCTCGTCGACCAGCAGAAGCTGGCGGGCGTCGTCACCCTGCTCGCGCGCAAGGGCAAGATCGTGAACCTCGACGCCTACGGCAAGCAGGCTGCCGACCAGCCGACGCCGATGGCCACGGACTCCATCTTCCGCATCGCCTCGATGACCAAGCCGGTCACCGGCGTCGCGATGATGCAGCTCTGGGAACAGGGCAAGTGGAAGCTCGACGACCCGGTCGCGAAGCACATCCCCGAGTTCGCCGGCCTGAAGGTGAAGGCGGCCGCCGGCCTGGTCGACCAGGTCCAGCCGATGACCATGGCCCAGCTCATGAGCCACACCGCCGGCTTCGGCAGGAGCGGCGTCTACGAGGAGGCCAAGGTCAACCTTCGCGAGACCGACCTGCAGGGCATGGTCGACAAGCTCGCCAAGCTGCCCCTCGAAAGCCAACCGGGGACCGATTGGGCCTACGGTCCCTGCGTCGACCTGCAGGGCTACGTCGTCCAGAAGCTCTCCGGCAAGTCTCTGGACCGCTACTTCCAGGACCACATCTTCGATCCCCTGAAGATGCCCGACACGCAGTTCTGGGTGGCGCCAGCGAAGGCGTCCCGCGTGGTGCGCATCCACACCTACGACGCCGCCGGCAAGATCGTCCCGGACGGCGAACCGCGCATCGCCACGTCCCCGCCGCGCTTCCTGGCCGGCGGGGGCGGCCTCGCCTCCACCGCCCCCGACTACTTCCGCTTCTGCCAGGCCCTGCTGCAGGGCGGCCAGCTCGACGGCGCCCGCATCCTCAAGCCCGAGACCGTGAAGCTGATGCGCAAGAGCGTGCTGAAGCTCGGCGTGGGCATCGACCTCTACGGCCCTGTCCAGAAGGGCCTGGGCTTCGGCATGGACTTCGCCGTCCACGAGCGCCCGGACGAGAGCGGCTTGCCGCATGGCCAGGACAGCTACTGGTGGGGCGGCGCGTTCGGCACTTGGTTCTGGATCGATCCGACCAACGACATCGTTTTCGTGGGCATGATCCAGAACCGCGACGGATCCATCCCGGGCCGCGGCACGCCAGCGGTCCGCGAAATCGCCCCGAAGGCTGTCTACGCCGCCCTCGCCGACAAGAAGGCCTGACCATGCGCGCCATGTCCTTCGCCGCCGCCATCTGCGCCGTGGCCACGGTCGCCCAGGCCGCCGACTACAAGGCGCCCCGCAACGCCTTCGGCCAGCCCGACTTCGAGGGTGTGTGGACCAACGCCTCGCTGACCAGCCTCGAGCGCGGTCCGCAGTTCAAGACGCTCACCATCACCGAACAGCAGGCCAAGGCGATGGAAGCGGGCCGGGCGCGGATGCTGGAGGCCCAGAGCAAACCCACCGATCCCAACGCGCCGGCGCCCAAGGCCGGCCAGGACCCCGGCGGCTACAACGCCTTCTGGACCGATCCCGGCACGCGCATGGGCCGCATCAAGGGCGAGGTGCGCACCTCCTGGCTCGTGGACCCGGTCGACGGCAAGCTTCCGTACAAGCCCGAGGGCTACAAGCTCTACCAGGACACCCTGTTCAAGGCCCGAAACACCTTCGACGGCCCGGAGGCGCGGCCGCTCGGCGAGCGCTGCATCTTGGGCTTCGGCTCCAGCGCCGGCCCCCCGATGCTGAACGTGCTCTACAACAACAACTACCAGATCCAGCAGGCGAAGGATCACGTGGTCATCGTCGTCGAGATGAACCACGACGCGCGCGTCATCCGCCTCGCCGACAAGCGCCGCCAGCCCGGCGCCACCTGGATGGGCGACAGCGTCGGCCGCTGGGAGGGCGACACCCTGGTGGTCGAGACCTCGGGCTTCAATCCCGGCGAGTCTCTGCGGCCCTATTTCGGCGCCAGCCTGTTCCTGTCGCCCGAGGCCAAAGTCACCGAGCGCTTCACGCGCATCTCACCCGACCAGATCCTCTACGCCTTCGAGGTCGACGACCCGAAGGTCTACGCCAAGGTCTGGAAGGCGGAGATGCCGCTCAACGCCTCGAAGGGCCCGGTCTACGAATACGCCTGCCACGAGGGCAACTACTCGCTCCCCGGCATCCTCGCCGGCGCCCGCAAGGCCGAGTCCGAAGGCCGCAAGCCCGACGCGGTGGACCTGGCGGAGTAGTTAGAACCAGTCGAGGTCGACGCGCCGGTCGCCGACGATGAGGCCCTTCAGCCGGGCCTCGCCGTCGCGGCCGACCGAGACCACGGCCCAGGATGGCGGCGCCGGCCCGTCGCGCCCCTGCAGGATCCTCTCCAGCGCCTCGGCCTCATCCTGGTCCAGGTGGATGCGGTCGACGCCGATATCGAGCGAGACAGTGATGGGGCTCATCACCTCGCGGCCGTCCGCACGCGTCCAGGCCACGCCGTAGCACTCCGCCACGCCGCGCACCGCGATTTCGCCCTGCCGCAACGCCGCCTCGCGACTCCTGGCCGACCCCACGATCCGGTGGGTCGTCCCTTCGCGCCGGATCGCGAACCAGCCGGCCCGCAGGGGCTCCATGCGCTCGCCCACGCGGCGGCAGGCCTGTTCGGCAGGCACATTGTCCACGAGCTGGAACTGCACGTAGTGGCCGGTCAGCAGGCTGCGCGGGTCGTAGCCGGTGATCGCCAGCCGCACTTCCTGGCCGCCCGCCCGCGCCACGCCCTCGCGCACCACCAGCCCCACGAGGCCCAGCGCGAGGAGCGCTGAGGCCGCTGCGATCCGCACCGGGATGGAGGGAAGCTTCATGCCGCCCGCCTCCGCCGCAGCGCGAAGGCCACCGCGAGCGCGATCAAGGCCGACCCCGCGAACACGGCCGCCGAGGTCATCAGCCCGACGCCCAGATTGAACAGCAAGGTCGCGCCCGCGGCGAACAGGCCCACGACGCCCGCAGCCGTCACGCCCGCGTGCCGGTCGTGCCGCCCGATCCCCACTGCAGCGCCCGACAGCGCCAGCCACGCTATGGAATGCGCGACGCCCCGCAGGTCCTCGTCGAAGCCTGCCACGCCGAACCAGAGCAGCGCGCCCCAGGCCAGCCAGCCATACAGTACGCCGGCCGGGCCCTCGAACCGCTCACGTCCCCAGCGCGCCACCGCCGCGCCCACCGCCAGCACGCCGGCCGAAGCCATGAACAGGGTCTCGGAGTGGTCACGCACCAGCGGATCGAAGGTCAGCACAGCCAGGATCGCCGCCAGCCCCGAGGCGTGCGCCAGAGCCTGCGAGCGCCAGAACAGCGCCGTGGCGACTCCCATTGGCGCAGCCGCGACCAGCCAGCCCGCCCAGGCCTTGTCGCCGCCGAACATAGAGCGGCCGGTGAAGTCGCCGAACGCCAGCATCGCCAGTCCCACCACGCCGGCCCAGGGTGACCGGCCGGCCAGCGCCAACAGCGCCGCCGCGAGCCCCGCGCCGCGCAGCGCCGTCTGCGGATCGCCCGCGATGTCGAAGATCTGGCCCGTGAGCCCGATAGCGGCGGCGAAGATGAGCGCCGCGACACTCAGCAGGGCGTGGCTCGCGATCGGCCGTCCCCGCGCGTTCGCGCGTGCCGCGGAAAGCGCCGCCGCCAGGAAGGCGCCGAGGATCAGGCCGAAACGCGCGGTTCGCGGGATGACGCCCCAGTTGGCGGCCACGAAGGCGATCACCGCCACGCCGGCCATCAGCGCGCCGATGATCGCAAGCGACGTGGCGGCGTCCAGCCGGCGCGCCTCACCCACACTCTCCAGGATCGCCGCTCGGTTCTCCGCCGGCACCAGGCCCCGGCCGATCCAGCCGTCCAGGTCCTGTTCCAGCCTGCGCCGGTAGCTCGCCATCACGCCTCCGCGAGGCGCTACAGTGGCCCGGCCCGGCGGCGGGCG
This sequence comes from Phenylobacterium sp., assembly GCF_036402295.1. Taxonomy (GTDB): domain Bacteria; phylum Pseudomonadota; class Alphaproteobacteria; order Caulobacterales; family Caulobacteraceae; genus Phenylobacterium. The sequence goes on along the minus strand of NZ_DASWTE010000403.1, from coordinate 6,761 downwards.
CCTAGTCTTTCTTTCCGCGGCCGCGCTCGTCGTCCTTGCCGCCGCGTTCGCGGGTCGCCGCAGGCTTGCCGCTGTCGGCCGCCGCCGCGGCGGCGCGGGCCTGGCGGACCTGCTGCTGGCGCTGTTCGGCGACGGCCTGGCTGCGTTCCGCCTGCTGGACCCGCCGCTGTTCCGCCTGCGCCTGCTGGCGCTGCTGGGCGACAGCGTGCCGCTGCTCGGCCTGTTGGGCGCGACGGGCCTCGGCTTGCGCCTGCTGACGTTGATGGGCCACGGCCTGCCGCTGTTCGGCCTGCTGCGCCCGCCTGGCCTCGGCCTGGGCCTGCTGGCGCTGCTGCGCCACGGCCTGCCGCTGCTCGGCCTGCCGCTGCTCGCGCGCCGCGACCTGCGCCCGCTGCTGCTCTGCGCGCGCCTGTTCCCGCGCTACCTGGACCTGGCGCTGTTCGGCGCGAACCTGCTCGCGCTGCTGCTCGGCGACCGCCCGGCCCCGGTCGGCGTCCGCCTGCACGCGCGCCTCGCGGGGTGCATCTCGGCCCTCGCGGCGCTCGTCCCGCACCGTCTCGCGCCGGGCCCTGAGCGCGTCGGCCTCGAGCCCGTCGTCCCGGCGCTTGACCGTGGCCACCTGCTGGCGGGCCATCCGGTCGCGCCAGGCCTCGGCCGCCGCCTGGCGACGGCGGGTCTCAGGCTGGAAGCGCTGCAGTTCGCGGTCGCCGTCGCGCTCGCGCCACTGGCGCCACGCCTTGTCGTCCCGCGCGGCCCTGAGCCACGGGCCGGCCGAACGGCTCACTCGCGGCCCCTCGGTGACCCAGACGCGGTCGTCGATCCGCACCCGCCGCGCCTCCCGCGAGGCGCGGCGCAGGTCGTGGCCCCGCGCGTAGTAGCGGCCGGCCGTCGGCGCCACGCGATAGACCACGTCCCGCGACAGGTAGCGGCCGCCGATGTCAAACACCGCGATCAGCACGCCGGTGGGCCCGAAGGCGTAGCCGTACTCGTAGTCACGCACGAAGTAGGGGAAGTCGGCGCCGGGCTCATAGTAGTAGTAGCGGTAGTCCCCGCCCCAGGGCTCGGCGTACAGCGCCCAGTCGTCGGCCGTCTCCCAGACGTAGGGCTCGACCTCGTCGTAATAGAAGCCGTAGTCCGGCGGCGCGTCGTAGAACGTCCGTTGCAGGCCGTAGGCCCGCTCGGCCCACTGATAGCCACGCGCCGGCTCGTAGTATTCGACCCGGGCGGGTTCGGCGTAGGGCAGCTCGGACACCGCCTCCATGTCGGCCAGCGACGCCGGTTGCGGCGCGTCGATCGGGCGGTTGCGCTCCTCGCAGCCGGCGATCAGCACCGCCATCGCGGCCGCCGCGGCGAGGCGCGCCTTCAGACCATACCGCTGCATGAAGTTCGACCTCGTCGTTCCGTTGGCGCCAGCCTGTCCCTCGGCGGCTGAACGGGGGCTGACAGAGAGAACGCCGCTCGCTGGAACCGGTTGCCCGATCCCTTACGCAGTAAGGCCTTCAAAGAGCGTGTTCGCCCAACCGTGGCTTCAATTCCTCAGTACCCGGAATTCGGATTCGGTGGGGACCAAGGCTTATTGACGGCGCCGGCGCCATGCCGGACATTCGAATCCAGACGCCACAAAAGGCGTCATCAAAACGGGCTTGGGGAAATCGTTCAGATGTTGTCCAGAAAAGGAATTCTGCTGTCATGCGCGTTTGCGATGACGGCGTTCTCCACCGAGGCGTTCGCGCAGGCCACCGAAATCGAAGAGCTGGTGGTCACCGCCGAAAAGCGGGAGCAGTCCCTGCAGGACGTCCCGGTCGCGGTGTCGGCCTTCACCGACGAGCGGCGTGAACTGGTCGGCATCAACTCCGTGCAGGACCTGACCAACTTCACGCCAGGCCTGTCCTACTCCACCAACAACGATCGCGCCTCGCTGCGCGGCATCGGCCGTTTCTCGAACAACCGCTCCACCGAGGGCGGCGTGGCTATGTACAACGACGGGTTCTACACCTCGTCGGTGACGGCCTTCGCCCAGTCCACCCTGTTCCTTGAGCGCACCGAGGTGCTGCGCGGCCCGCAGGGCACCCTCTACGGCAAGAACGCCATCGGCGGCGCGTTGAACATCGTCTCCAAGCGCCCGACCGACGACTTCTACGCGGAGGTCCGCGGCACCTACGGCAACTACGACACCAAGGTGCTCGAGGCGGCGATGTCGGGCCCGCTGTTCGCCGGCGTCCGCGGCCGGGTTGCGGGATCGTGGAGCCACATCGGCAAGGGGGTCTTCGAGAACCTCAATCCCAACGTCCCCGACGAAGGCAACCGCGGCGCCTACTGGACGATCGAGGGCCAGCTCGACGGCGAGTTCGCCGACGGCAAGGTCGAGTGGTGGCTGAAGCACTCGACCACCGAGTGGCACACGCTCGGCCGCGGCCCCGGCGGCCGCACGACGATCGCTTACGGCCAGCGCGGCGGCACGACCGTCCCACTGCAGGCGCCGCTCACGCCCAACGCCGCCGGCTTCGGCCTCAGCACGATCCTCCCGAGCGCGACCTGCCAGTTCTGCTACGACACGGACGACGGCAACTATATCAACCTCGAGAGCAACACGACGACGTTGAATGTGACGTTCCACGCCGACAACTTCGACGTGAAGTACATCACGGGCCTCACGTACTACGACTATCGCCTGCAGACCGACCTGGACGGCACGTCGCGTTCGACGCCCTTCCTGCTGCCTCTGCCGGCTGTCGGCGGCCCTGTGCCGCGCCCGGCGCAGTCCCTGCCCTACTTCCCGCGGCAGCATAACCAGTACCAGGAAGAGGTCTGGTGGTTCTCCAACGAGCTGAACATCTCGTCGACCCATGAAGGGCCGCTCCAGTGGCTGTTCGGGGCGTACCAGTACCGCGAAGGCTCCAACTACCGCCTGTCCGACGCCCGCTTCCCGGACGACGCCCGCTTCGAGCGGCCCGTCGGCCAGACCGGCCTGCCCGTGGCGCTCAACCCGCTGCGCCGCTACGCGGTGGGCGAAGCCGAGAACAAGAACCAGTCGTACGCTGCGTTCGGCCAGGTCGACTGGCAGGCGACCGAGACGCTCAAGGTCACCGCCGGCCTGCGCTACACATACGACGAGAAGACGTCGTTCGAAGGCGCGAGGCTGTTCTGCCTCTACACGACGGCCTGCCCCATCAGCCGGCTGCTCGTGACCGCGGTGGACGTGACCAATACGGTCGTAGCCCCCGTGAGCCAGCTTCAGTACGACCCCGCCGTGCAGGGCGGCACGGTCGCGGTCGACGCGCTCGGCCAGGAGCACCGCGTGGGCGCGGTCTACACCGATCCCACCACAGGCCTGCGTCACCGCCTGCTGAACTATGACTGGAGCGCGCTCACCGGCACCTTCGGCCTCGACTGGAAGCCGGACCCTGACACCCTGGCCTACGCCAAGTACTCGAAGGGCTACAAAGCGGGCGGCTTCGACTCGGGAACGACCACGCTCCAGCAGTTCGTCACCACCGAGAAGGAGACGATCGACGCCTTCGAAGTGGGCCTGAAGAAGACCTTCGGTGGCCGGCTGCAGACCAACATCTCGGCCTTCTACTACGACTACAAGGACATCCAGATTCCACTGTCGTTCTTCAACGAGGTGGTGGGGGCCAACCAGACGCGGTTCGTCAACGTCCCGAAGGCGCGCACCTACGGCCTCGAGGTTGAGACCGTCTGGCAGCCGATCGAGAACCTGCAGATCCTGGCGAACTACTCCTACCTGAACGCCGAGATCCGCAAGGGCGTCTTCACCCCGGACCCCGACGACCCGCTGGGCGTGCTGCCGGGCGTCACGCTTGCGCCGGCTTCGGCGCAGGCGCCTACGGCCTGCATTCCCGGGCGGACGCCCGTGTCGGCGCCCGGCGCGCCGGCGACCTGCTCGCTGTTGACTCAGGTGAATCAGGACATCAAAGGCGCCAAACTCCCGTCCTCGACGCCGCATCGCTTCACGATCAACGCGAACTACACCTGGGAGTTCGACCCGGGCAGCCTGTCGCTCTCGGCCAACTATGTCTGGCGCGACGCGACCTACTATTCGATCTTCAACCGCTACTACAACCGGGCGAAGTCGTACGGCACGACCGACATGCGGGCCGTCTTCCGCGATAAGGATGACCGCTTCACGGTCATCGGATCGGTCAAGAACGTCTTCGACCAGCGCGGCTCCGCCGGCGTCAGCGCTACGCGGCTCAGCAACACCATTGCACCGCCGAACTCGGCGCAGTGGAACAACGTCAACCAGACCATCTCGTACATCCTGCCGCGCACCTACAGCCTGGAGCTCCAGTACCGCTTCTAGGTCGACCTCCGGTCCGATCAGCGAACGCCCCGGCCCTGGCCGGGGTGTTTTGCGTTTCAGCATCGGCCGCGGTCCCGCAAACACGCCGGCAACACGGCCGCCCTGTTCCAACTCGACACGTGCAGTTCTTACGCAACAATGCGACGGGAACAGCCTCCATGCACGACCACGACCGCGGCCTGATCTTCGACCTCCAGGCGCTCGAACGCCGACGCCTGCTCGGGCTGATGGCGGCCGGCGGCGGGGCCATGCTCCTCAGCGCCTGCGGCGGATCCGACAGCGGCGCGACGTCGACCACGACCACCACGACGGCGACCACCATGGGCACGACCGGGACCGGCACGACGGGTTCCACCAGCTGCGGCACGACGCCGACCGAGACCAACGGCCCCTACCCCGCCGACGGCTCCAACATGGCCAACGGGGCGCCCTCCAACGTCCTCACCACCTCTGGCGTCGTGCGCAGCGACATCCGCGGGAGCTTCGCCGGCCTCTCGGGCACGGCCGCCGGCGTCCCGGTGGGCCTGACCGTCAATCTGGTGAACGTGAACAGCGCCTGCGCCGCACTCGCCGACTACGCCATCTACCTGTGGCACGCCGACGCCAACGGCCAGTATTCGGTCTACGACCTGGCCCAGCAGAACTACCTCCGCGGCGCCCAGGCCACGAACGCCAGCGGCCAGGCCACCTTCACCACCATCTTCCCGGGCTGCTACGCGGGCCGCTACCCGCACATCCACTTCGAGGTCTACCGCAGCCTGGCGACCGCCACCTCCTACGTCAACCGCGTGCTGGTCTCGCAGTTCGCCCTGCCGGCCGAAGCGTGCAACGCCGTCTACGCGACCAGCGGCTACCCCTCCGGCGCCCAGCGCTTCGCCCAGACCAGCACGTCCGGCGACAACGTCTTCGGCGACAACACCTCAGCGCAGATCGCGGCCATGACTCCCGCGCTCTCCGGCACCCCGACGGCGGGCTACACGGGTTCCGTCACCGTAGGACTCTCCGTCTAGCGGCAGTTCTGGATCACCCGCTCCAGGTCCTCGAGCCGTTGCTGGCGCAGGATCCGGCCGGCCGCCATCAGCTGATAGCGATCGGCCGCTCCAGGCGCCGCGCGGAGGGCCGCGTCGGTGTCCGGATAGCGCGGCGGCTGCGGCAGGTTGCGCGGCACGCAGCTTTTCGGCGGCGGCGGAGGCGCCGCCTTCGACGGCATGACCAGGATCGGCGGCGGCGGGGGCGCTGCAACCACGACGGGCGCCGGCGGCTCGGGCGCCGGCGGCTTCCTCTTCTTGAGCGTCTGGCATCCCGAAAGCGCAAGGGCGGCCGCTGTCACCACGACCGCGCATGTCAGACCGGCTCGGCTCATTGCTTAAGGTTCGACAGCACCGCCCGGTCGGCGCTCTCCATGCGGGCGCAGGCGTCGATGCCCTCGGGCTGGGCGGACAGCAGCGCGTTGGCGCGCGCCCGGTCGGGCGTCGGTCCGCGCCTAGCGAACTCGACCTCCATCGCCTCGCGGGCCTGATCGGCCTGGTGGCAGGCGGTGAGCTCCGCCCGGAGCGCCGACTGGGTCCGCTCGGCTGCGCGCGACAGCTCGACGATGCGCGCCTCGTACTCGGCGCGCTCGGCTTCCCACAGGCTCGTGGCGACGCCCAGCGCAGCGGCCAGCGCGACGGCGATCGCCATCGAGATCGGCCCGACAGCCGGGCTCATCAGGTATCGTCTCAGTTCTGCCAGCATGCTCCCTCCGGACGGCCGGGGCCGCCCACGCGGTTGCAGTCAAAGGCGTCGCTGTGGCCATTTCGCGGCGCAGCAAACGAAGGCCACGCGACATCTTCGCGCTGATCTCGCCTGACGTGCACCCTCATACAACCAAAAAGGGAAAAAACTAGGCCGTTCTCATCACTGGTGGCGTTCGCGCAATTCGGCCGGGGCGGCGACCTCGGGCGGCTCGGCCGCCCAGCGGGCGATGGCCATGAGCAGGCCCGCCATTTCGATCGGCTTGCGCACGATACCCTCGAACACCGCCAGCGCCTGGGCGTCGTCGGCGGTGATATCGGCCGAGAACGCCAGCATTGGCGTCGTCCGGTTCAGGCCCTCGCCCGCACGGATCGCCCGCGCCGCGGCCCAGCCGTCGACGCCGGGCATGCGCAGGTCCATGAGGATCAGTTCGAAGGCCTGCAGGTTGGCCAGCTGGATTGCCGCCTCGCCGCCGTCGGCCGTCGTCAGCGCCACGCCCAGCGGCGTCAGCAGCGACCGCACCAGCTCGCGGTTGGCGGCGTTGTCGTCCACCAGCAGCACCCGTAGCCCCACGAAGGCCGAGATGTCGAGCTGCGCGCCCTCGGCCGCGTCGGCCGCTTCGGCCGGCGGCGCCGGGACCTCGAACCAGAAGACCGCGCCCGCGCCCGGACGGCTCTCGACCCCGATCGCCCCGCCCATGGCC